>NZ_JAWIRT010000009.1:0-148477 GCF_036320045.1 Stenotrophomonas sp. SMYL20
GGGGGGGCCTTCCCGGGGGGTGGGCGCCATGGATGGCGCCATCGAGCTTACAGGGACGTACTTGCAGCGTCCCCTGCATGGCCCACCCGACCGGCCAAACACGCGATCCGCTCTACGCGCCCAGCCACGAGGGGCTCAGCCGTTCGCGGCCAACTCAGCATCCAGCGCGCGCAGGCGATCTACCGTCCCGACATCGGTCCAGCGCCCGCGATGGTGCTGCCCCGTCATCAACCCCTGTGCCATGAAGTGCTTCTGCAGCGGCACCACCGAGAACTTCGGTGGGAGCCGCTCGCTGCCCGGTGCATCACCGATCACCGTGTGCCAGTCGGCCACGATGGAAGGGCGATACACGCCGATGCCGGCATAGGTCAGGCACGGGCCTTCGCGGTCGTGGTGCAGCAACCCCTGCGCGTCGAGCCGGTAGTCACCGTGCGGGTGCTGCGCCGGATTGTCGACCAGAATCAGATGCGCCTGGCCCTGCGGCTCGCGCGGCAGCGTGGTGAAATCGAAATCGGTCCAGATGTCGCCGTTCACCACCAGGAACGGGGCGTCGCCCAGCACCGGCAGTGCATTGAGGATGCCGCCGCCGGTTTCCAGCGGGGTCTGCCCTTCGTACATGAAATGCAGGCGCAGGCCCCATTGGCTGCCATCGCCCAGCGTCGCTGGAAACTGTTCGGCCAGCCATGCGGTGTTGACCACCACCTCGCGCACACCGAGTGCGGCCAGGCGTTCCAGGTGCCAGACGATCAGCGGTTTGCCGGCCACGTCCAGCAGCGGCTTGGGCGTGTGCAGGGTCAGCGGGCGCATGCGCTCGCCGAGGCCGGCAGCAAAGATCAGTGCCTTCATCGGGCCACGCGCATCGGTGTGGTCAGGTCGGCCAGCGCCGGCTTGATGCGGTGTTCCAGCAGCTGCTGCAGCGGTGCCAGCTCGCGGTAGCGCGGCAGCACTTCATCCAGATAGGTGATGAAGCGCGGCGCGTCGTCCAGGTAATGGCCCTTGTTGTCGCGATAGCGCAGGCGGCAGAACAGGCCGAGGATCTTCACGTGGCGCTGGATGCCCATCCAGTCGGCATCGCGCAGGAAGGTGGCACGGTCGGGCACCGGCAGGCCGGCGTTGCGGGCGCGCTCGTGATACTGCGCCAGCCACTCGTCCACACGCTGCAGCGGCCAGCTCAGGAACGCGTCCTTGAACAAGCTCATCGCATCGTAGGCGATCGGGCCGCGCACCAGGTCCTGGAAATCCAGCACTGCCGGACCATTCTCGACCGGCATCAGATTGCGCGGCATGTAGTCGCGATGGGTCATCAGCTGGGCCTGGCCCAGCGCGTTGTCCATCAAGCGGCGGTGCACCAGCTGCAGCCCTTCAATCTCGCCGCAGTCCAGTTCCAGGTTCAGGTGGCGCAGCAGGAACCATTCGTCGAACAGGCCGGCATCGCGCTGCAGCAGTGCTTCGCCGAACTGGCCGAAGTCGGCCGGCACCGGGATCGCCTGCAGGCGCAGCAGCTGTTCGATCGAACGGCCGAACCATTCATCGGCGTTGCGCTCGTCGAGGATCTTCGCCAGGGTCGGGCCGCCGAGATCTTCCAGCAGCAGGAAGCCGGCATCCAGATCCTGTGCCAGCAGCGCGGGCACACGCAGGCCGTTGTCATCCAGCAGGCCGCGCATGCGCAGCCACGGGCGCGGATCTTCCAGCCCCGGCGGGGCGTCCATCACGATGTGGCTGCCGCGCGTGCTGGTGGTGCGCCAGTAGCTGCGCATGCCGGCATCGACCGAGGCGCGTTCGACCACCGCACTGGAATCATCGAGCTGGGTACGGGCCCACTGCAGGCGCTGCGCGCTGCGCTGGGGATCGGAGGCGGGTTCGGTCATGCAGGCATATCCGGGCGCGCCGGGCGCGCCTACGTCGGGAACAGGAAGGGAAGAGGGTGCGGGATCAGCGGCGACCGCTGAACAGACGCAGGACGGCCAGCACGGCCACCGCGCCCAGCACCGCACCGAGGAAGCCGGCCGGCTCACCGGGGGCGTACCAGCCCATGTACTGGCCGAACCACCCGGCCAGCAGCGCGCCGATGATGCCCAGCACGATGGTCAGCAGGCAGCCCATGCGGTTGTTGCCGGGCATGAAGAATCGCCCGAGCAGGCCGACGAAGAAGCCGACCAGGATGATGTAGAGCCAGCTGCTGCTGCCGAACAGACCATTCATGCGCGCGATTTCCACCAAGGGTGGACGCAGCCTAGCAAGGCCAGGCTGCGTCCGTCACGGTGTGCCGGATTCAGCAGCAGCCGTGGTCGCCGTGGCGGGTGCCACTGTCGGCAGCCACCGGCGAACCGCTGGTCTCGCCGCGCAGGCTGGCGGCGTAGTGCTCGCTGATCACCTTGGACACGCAGGCGGTGACCTTCTTGCCCATCGGAATGTGCAGGAACTCGTTCGGGCCGTGTGCATTGGAGTGCGGGCCGAGCACGCCGGTGATCATGAACTGGGCGCCCGGGAACTTCTCACCCAGCATGCCCATGAACGGGATCGAGCCACCTTCGCCCATGTACATCGCCGGCTTGCCGAAGAAGGCCTGGCTGGCGTCGTCGATGGCCTGGGTCAGCCACGGCGCCATGGCCGGGGCGTTCCAGCCGGTGGAGGCCTTTTCCAGATCCAGAGTGACCTGCGCGCCGTTCGGCGGATCGCGCAGCAGCGCTTCCTTCAGCAGCTCACCGCAGGTCTTGCCATCGGCGGTCGGCGGCAGGCGCAGCGACAGCTTCACCGAGGTCTGCGGGCGCAGCACGTTGCCGGCCGATTCCAGCGCCGGCATGCCACCGACGCCGGTGACCGACAGTGCCGGGCGCCAGGTGCGGTTGAGCACCAGCTCGGTCAGGTCCTCGTTCATCGGACGCAGACCGTCGACCATCGGGAACTTCTCGAAGATCTCGGTATCGACCACTTCGGCGGCGCGCTTGGCCTGTTCCTGGCGCTCGGCCGGGATCTCAACGTTCATGCCGTCGATCAGGATGCGGCCGGTGTCCTGGTCCTCGATGCGCGACAGCAGCTGGCGCAGCAGGCGGAAGCTGGACGGCACCACGCCGGAGGCATCGCCGGAGTGCACGCCTTCGTTGAGCACCTTCACGGTGAAGTTGCCGCCGGTCAGGCCGCGCAGCGAGGTGGTGCACCACAGCTGGTCGTAGTTGGCGCAGCCCGAATCCAGGCAGACCACCAGCGACGGCTTGCCGATGCGGTCGGCGAGGTGGTCGACGTAGGCCGGCAGGTCATAGCTGCCCGACTCTTCACAGGCTTCGATCAGCACCACGCAGCGGGCGTGCGGCAGGCCCTGGGCCTGCAGCGCCAGCACGGCGGCCAGCGAGCCGAAGATGGCGTAGCCGTCGTCCGCACCGCCGCGGCCATACAGCTTGTCGCCGCGCAGGACCGGGGTCCACGGGCCGAGGTCGTCGTCCCAGCCGGTCATTTCCGGCTGTTTGTCGAGGTGGCCGTAGAGCAGGATGGTGTCGTCGCCGGTTTCGGCGCCGGTAGCCGGAATTTCCAGGAAGATCAGCGGGGTACGGCCTTCCAGACGCACCACTTCAACCTTCAGGCCGGGCAGCTGCTGGGCCTTGGCCCAGTTCTCCATCAGGGTGACCGCCTGTTCCATGTAGCCGTTCTGCACCCAATTGGCGTCGAACATCGGCGACTTGTTGGGAATGCGGATGTAGTCGACCAACTGCGGGACGATTTCGCTGTCCCACTTGTCATTGACGAATTGGCCGAGCTTGGCGCTGTCCATCTGAAACTCCGGTTGCATGGGCTGATCCAGCCATTCTACGCCTGTGCCGTGGGTAGGGTTTTTCCTACATCACGTCGGGTATTTGGCTGGCTTTTAGAAATCCAGGAAACCGATAGGCTGTGTGCATGTGGTGACGGACACTGTTCCTACCGACGGGATTGCCGGTCGGGACGGCCAGAATCACAAGGAGATACACGTCGTGCCTTGGAGTGTCGTGTTGAGGGCACTGGTGCTGGTCGTGTGGATCGCTGGGGCGCATGCCGCCGAACCGATCGACATCAACCGCGCCGATGCCCAGGCGCTGCAGCAGGGATTGACGATGGTCGGAGCCGCCAAGGCCGAGGCGATCGTCGAGCACCGGCGCAGACACGGCCCGTTTCATCGCGTCGAGGACCTGACGCAGGTGAAGGGGATAGGGAAAGCAATCGTCGAACGGAATCGACAGCGGATCACCGTAGGCAACAGGTTGTTGCCGGCGGATCCGGTACCCGGATCGGTACCGGTGCGAACCGTACCGAGGCGCTGACAGCAGGAATCGTCGGAACCGGCAGGAGGCTGGTTCACCGGTCACGGACAGGAAGGCCGTGACTACCGACCGCCGCAGGACGCGGCACCAATCACCAGGATGGTGGCATCACAGACCTGTGGAAGGGGCTGAGATACAAACAGGACAGACGCGGCCGCGTGCAGGATGCAACGCTACCCCCACAGCGCAGGATGCGAGGGGGCGGCAGCAGGCCGACAAGGACGTAACGATTGCCCGGTACGACACATGGCTGTGTCGCCGGGCAGTTTCATTTCCGGCGCCTGGTTTTGCCGCGGCCACCACGGGTCGATGGTGTACGGTGGCCGCACCGCATGGAAAGGACCCCCGCTGGATGCTTCTGCACCGCCCCACCACCCTGATGCTCGCCCTTGCACTGGCTCTGCCGCTGCCGCTGCTGGGCCATGCCGCTGCGCCGACGCCGGCCGCCAAGCCTGCCGCTGCCGCAGCCAGCACCGCCGAAGTGCGCGGACCGACCGACCTCAAGCCGGGCGAATACCTGTGGCATCCGGAAATTTCACCGACCGGCCCGATCGTGCTGGTGGTCAGCCTCGATGAGCAGCGCGCGTACGTGTACCGCAACGGCATTGCCATCGGCCTGACCACGATCAGCTCGGGCAAGGCCGGGCATGAGACGCCGACCGGCGTGTTCACCATCCTGCAGAAGGACAAGGACCACAAGTCCAACCTCTACAACAGCGCGCCGATGCCCTACATGCAGCGGCTGACCTGGGACGGCATCGCCCTGCATGGCGGCAGCCTGCCCGGTCATCCGGCCTCGCATGGCTGCGTGCGCCTGCCGCAGGCCTTCGCGCAGAAGCTGTTCAGTGAAACCCAGCGTGGCGACACCGTGGTCGTGGCCGATGCCAAGAGTTCGCCGATGACGCTGGCCTATCCGTCGGTGTTGGCGCCGGTCAACGCGCGCGGCCAGGCCCTTCCGGAAACCGAGGGTGGGGCCCCGGCGCAGGCCTGGTGGGATGACGCCGCGGCGCCGACCGGGCAGGTCGGCATCCTGGTCAGCTTGCACGACCAGCGCCTGTACGTGCTGCGCGATGGCGTGATGATCGGCGAGTCGCCGCTGAAGGCCGACGCCCTGCCGGCGTTCCAGGGCACCACCCTGTTCGTGATGGGGCAGGGCTACAGCGATACGCCCAGCCCGCTGGACGCGAACAAGCGCCTGCACCAGTGGACGGCCTATCCGCTGCTGGGCCAGGACCGTGCCCAGGCCACGCCGGACCTGCTGGCCACGCCCTCGCTGCCGATGGCGTTGCCGGCCGATTTCGCCCGCCAGCTGTACCAGGTGCTGGTACCGGGCACGACCCTGCTGGTGACCTCGCTGCCGGCGGTCCGCCCAAGCCCGGCTGAATCCGGGATGCAGCCGGTCTTGGAATCCGAGCCGCCAGGGTCCACCCTCAAGGGCAACTGAGTCCCTTCGTTGTGCCCATGACTGCATCCCGCCTGTGCCGGCTGGCCGCGTTCGGCCTGCTGGCGACCTCGGCCAGTGCTCCGGCGCTGGCACAGACGCCCGCCCTTGCCACCAGTGCCGATGATCTGGCCGCCTTGCTGTCGCGCAGTGCGCCCAAGGCCGACCGCCACGTATTGCAGCTGGCGGCGCACGCCATGCGCTGCGCGCTGCAGCGGCCGGAGCTGGGCATCAATGGTGATCGCCTCAGCGTGATCGATTATTCGCGGCCGTCCACCGAGCCGCGCCTGTGGGTGTTCGACCTGGCCCACCAGCGCCTGCTGTTCGAGGAATGGGTGGCGCATGGCCGCAACAGCGGTGAGAACCGCACCGAACACTTCTCCAACCGCGATGGCAGCTTCATGTCCAGCCTCGGCGCGTTCACCGCGCAGGAGACCTACATGGGCGGCAATGGGTACTCGCTGCGCCTGGCCGGGCTGGAACCGGGCTTCAACGACCGCGCGCGTGACCGAGCCATCGTCATCCATGGTGCGCCGTACGTGAACCCGGCGACTGCGCAGCTGCAGGGGCGGCTGGGCCGCAGCCTGGGTTGCCCTGCGGTGCGGCTGTCGGTGGCCAAGCCGCTGATCGATGCGTTGCGTGGCGGCACGATGGTGTTTGCTTACTACCCCGACCAGGATTGGCTGAAGCACTCGCAGCTGCTGGGCGGTGAGTGTGGTGGCCAGGGCACGCTCGCCACGCGGTGATGCATGACGGCGCGCGGCATGATGCAATGCGCCGATGAACATCGACTCCCTGTTGCACACTCCGAGCCAGGTGATCTCCCGCCTGGACTATCGCCGCGAACGCTGGCGCAACGGCCTGGGCTGGACCCGCGAGATCCTGCGCCTGCCGGCGCAGGGTGACGACTGGGCGCTGCGCCTGTCGGTGGCCGAGATCGAACAGGACGCCGCGTTCTCTGCTTTCCCCGGCGTGGAGCGCGAACTGGTGCTGCTGCAGGGCAATGGCGTGCGCCTGCGTTTCGAGGATGGCCGTGTGGCCGAGGTGCTGCCACCGCACGGGCGCGTGCGTTTTGCTGGTGAGGAAGCGCTGCACGGTGAACTGGTCGATGGCACCACCCACGACTTCAACCTGATGTGGAAGCGCGAGCTGCTGCAGGCCGAACTGCTGCACCGGCCGCTGGTGGGCACGATGTTCTTCTTCTGCGAACCGGGCGTTGCCTGGGCGCTGCATCTGCTGGCCGGTCAGGCAGAGTTTGGTGCAGATAGTGGCCTGCCGGCGCTGCAGGCGGGAGACACTGCGTGGTTGGCGGCCGGTGAACGGCAGCGTCATGCGGTGCAGGGCGGTGGCGAATTGCTGGCGATCCGGGTGAGTGCGGCGGGGGGATGATTCCTGGGCGCCGGTTGGCACTATCCACGCCATGCGTGGATGCGGCCACCGACACCGCGTCATGGTGCGAACCAAGGTTCGCACCCACCAGAAAGCGGTTCGCACCAGCCGAATCTGTTCAGTAGATCCACGCCATGCGTGGATGCGGCCACCGACACCGCGTCATGGTGCGAACCAAGGTTCGCACCCACCAGAAAGCGGTTCGCGCCAGCCGAATCTGTTCAGTAGATCCACGCCATGCGTGGATGCGGCCACCGATGCCGCGTCACGGTGCGAACCAAGGTTCGCACCCACCAGGAATCGGTTCGCACCCACTAGGATGCGGTGGCCTCAATACACATCGCGCCGGTAACGACCGGCCAGCAGTAGCGCTTCCTTACCCGCGGTACCCAGCACCTGCTCGATCACTGCATCCACCGCCGGGGCCATGCCCTGCAGGCTGCCGCAGACCAGGATCGTCGCGCCTTCATCCACCCACTGCCGCAGCGTTGCCGCTTCGGCCAGCAGCCGGTCCTGCACATAGCGGTGCGCGCCGCCATCGCGGCTGAATACCGCATCCAACCGCGCCAGCGTGCCGTCTTCCAGCATCGCCTGCAGTTCTTCACCGAAGTGGAAGTCGTGCGCGGCGGTGCGCTCACCGAACAGCAGCCAGGTGCGGCGTGCGCCACTGCGTACGCGTTCGTGCAGATGCGCGCGCAGGCCGGCGATGCCGGTGCCGTTGCCGATCAGCAGCAGCGGCACGTCGGCGGGCGCGCCATGGAAATTGTCGTTGCGGCGCAGACGCAGCTGTACCGGTTCGCCGATGGCAGCGTGGTCGCACAGCCAGCCGCTGCCAATGCCGGGTGTACCGTCAGCGCGCAGCTGGCGGCGCAGCAGCAGCTCAACCGCACCGTCGGCCATGACCGAGGCGATCGAGTACTCGCGATGCGGCAGCGGTTGCAGGGTCGCCAGCAAGGCAGGCAGATCACCCGGGGGAACCAATGAGGGCAGGTGCGAGCGCGCGACGCGTGCCAGCAACGTCTGCCCGTCATCCAGCACGGTGTCCGCGTCGAAGCGTTGTGCATCCAGCCAGGCACGCACGGTGTGCGATGCGTGCTGCGGGCCGATCTCGGCGATGTCACCGGCCTGCCACTGCGCATTTGCATCGGCCGGGGGCTGCAGGCGCAACCAGTACACCGGACCACCGGGGCTGCCCGGGTTCAGATGCTCGCGTTGCAGCAGCGTCCACGGCTGGTACTCGGCCGGGCTCCAGTCGGGCAGTTCGCTGGCGTTACCGCCGAGTTGTCCCAGCAACTGTTGCCAATGACGCAGTGCTGCCGGATCGGCGTTGTCGACCTCGATGGCGTCGAACAGCGGATGCGCGCCGTGCTGGCGCAGCCAAGTGTCCAGCTGGTGGCCGAATCCGCAGAAGTGGCCATAGCTGCGGTCGCCCAGCGCGAGCACGCCGTAGTGCAGGTGCTGCAGCGGGGGCGGGGTGGCCATCACCCCGCGCAGGAACGGCAGGGCGTGGTCGGGTGGATCGCCTTCGCCGGTGGTGCTGGCAATGAACAACGCGCGCTGGCTGGAAGCCAGCAGTGCTGCATCCACCTCATGCAGCCCGCGCACGCGCACTGGCACGCCGGCACCGCGCAGGGCCTCGGCGCTGCGTTCGGCCAGTTCGCGGGCGAAGCCGGTCTGGCTGGACCAGACCAGCAGGATGGGCGCGGTGTCTCCGGTTGCGGCGTCGTCGCGCGGGCGCCCACGCCACCACAGGGCCGCGCAGGCCAGCGCATACAACACCGTGGCGAGCACCGCGATCTGCGAGTGCCGCGCCGGTGGTGCGCCCCGCCACCACGCTTCGCCGAGATGCAGGCGAAGCAGTGCCCAGCCGATCGCTGCCAGCAGGAGCAGAACCAGTGCGTTGCCGAGCCAGGCGCGCGATGGACGTGCGCTCATGCGTCCTGCTCGTCGAGCAGGCGCTGGAAGGCGCTGCTGAGAAATTCCTGCGGGCCGTCTGCCGCACGCTGCAGGTAGCGCGCAGCCAGTCCTTCGCGCTCGGCCAGTGCCATGCCCTGTTCGCGACCGAGTACGGTCAGTGCGGTGGCCCAGGCATCGGCGTGCATGGCGTCGTCGGCCACCACGGTTACTGCCGCGGCAACCTGCCGCACCGGTCTGCCTGAGCGCGGGTCCAGGCTGTGACTGTAGGCCTCGCCATCGGCCTGGTACTGGTGCCAGCGATCGCCGGAGGTGGCCACCGCCTTGCCGTCCAGCGCCAGTACCCGTGGCGGGGTATCGGTGTGGGCGTCTTCTTCGGGTGCGGATTCCACCAGCACGCGCCACGGCTGGCCGTCCGGTTTGCGGCCGTAGCCGGCCAGTTCGCCGCCGACTTCGATCAGCGCGGCAGTGATGCCTTGTCCACGCAACCAGGCGGCCACGTGATCGACACCGAAGCCCTTGGCGATCGCAGAGAGATCCAGTTCCAGTCCACCCGGTTGCAGCAGCGCATCGTCCTGCCACTGCAGGCGCTGCCAACCGCAGCGATCACGCGTGGCCTGCAGGGTAGCGTCGTCGGGCTGGCGGCGTTCGCCGGCATGTGCCCCGAAGCCCCACAGTGCAACCAGCGGACCGATGGTGGGATCGAAGGCGCCGCCACTGGCGGAAGCGATGGCCTGTGCGCAGGCCAGAACGTGACGGGTTTCGGCCGGCAGCACGCACCATTGGCCGGCGTCGGCGCGGTTGTAGCGGCTCAGATCCGAACCACGCTCCCAGGTGCTCATCTGCGCGACCACCCCGTCCACCCGCGCCTGGATGCCAGCATGCAGCGGGTGCAGGTCGCGCTGGCGCGGTGCGACCAGCGACACGCTCCAGGTGGTGCCCATGGTGGTGCCGCCGAGGCGGGCGATGTCGAGCAGGGGATCGGTCATGGTGGTGTGCTGCAGGCGCGATGCCGGGGGCTGCCCGGCATCGCAGTCCACATTACTGCGGCAGCACTTCCAGCGTGGCGACGTAGCTCAGGCGGCGCTTGGCGGCCTGCTTCACCGAGGTCTTGTTGTCCTCGGTGCCGGTTTCCAGCCAGTACATGCCAGCTTCCGGCCAGGTCACCTTGATCTCGCCCTTGGCGTCGCTGGTCAACTTCTGCTCGTCCTGCGCGTTGCGGTAGCGGGTGGCGCCACGCACGATCTCGAACTCCAGGCCGGCGGTCGGCTTGCCGTCGACCAGCACGCGGAAGGTGGCTTCCTCGCCGGCGAACAGATCATTCGGGTGGCCGACGGCGACCAGCTCGATGCCACGGTTGGTCGGCTTCAGCGCGGTGTCGTTCGGGGCGCCGTTGGTGACGAAGGTCTCCACGCGGCCGACCGACTGGCTCACTTCCAGCTTCTTCGCATCCTTTGGCAGTTCGCCGAAGGTGGCGACGCTGCCGCGCCAGCGCTTGCGCTCGCCGTTCTGCTCGTAGGTGGCGAACAGGCCGTCATTGACCGACGCGATGCGGTAGGTGCCCGGCTGCTTCAGCTCGACATCGAACACGCTGCGGTACTTGCCGGTGGACGCGTTCTGCGGCTGCACGGTGCTGCCGTCCGGCGCGGTGATCACCACCGACTCCAGGCGCAGCGGCACGTGGTTGAAATAGAACAGGTCGTTGGAGACCGCACCGTCGACGGTGATCCACGGCGCATTGCCGGCGATCACGGTCTGCGAGGGCAGCAGCCAGGCCTTGTGGGCCAGGGCGGAGAAGGGAAGGGCAGCGGCCAGAGCGGCGGCGAGGACGAGCGTGCGCTTCATGCGGAAGACTCCAGGTGGATGCAGGGTGGTGCGGCGAGAGGAGGGGAATTACGACTTAATCCCCTCCGTCCCCTTTTCAGGGTTTGACGGCGAGGGTGACCTGGCCCAGTTCGGTGGCGCCCTGCGCCTTGCCGTTCTGTGCGGCGGTGGCCGGCCAGGTGAAGGGGATCTTCAGCAGTTCACGGCCGCCGACTTCGCGCACCGCTTCCACCACCAGGGTGTAGTTGCCCGGGGCCAGCTGCTTCAGCGCCGGCTGCTTGTCGTTGAACGACAGCGCGTGCTTGCCGGCCGGGCGGGTCGGGCCGGTCACGCCGTCCACCGGCACCTGCAGGGTGCGGCCGCTCTTGCGCCACCACTGGCGCAGGTCCGGCAGCCACTTGGTGCCGTGGCCTTCGCTGTTGCTGGTCTGCTGGTACCAGACCGACAGGTTGGCCGCGACCTTCTGGTCGGCGCCTTCCAGCCACACCGCCACATATGGGCGGTGGTACTCGGCCACGTTGAGCTTGGGCACTTCGACGTTGATGTCGAGGGTGGTGGCATAGGCCGGCGAGGTGGCCAGCAGGCCACTGAGGGCGATGGTCAGGGTGACGCGCATGGGGCGGCTCCGGAAACGAAGGGAAGTCAGTGGATCAGCAGCAGGGCGATCAGCAGCGGGATCATCAGGCCGAGGCCGACCAGCGGCCAGGTCATGCGCCGCTGCCGCGCATGCAGGTGCAGCAGGAACAGGCCGGTGATGCAGAACACCAGGCAGGCCACGGCGAACAGGTCCAGGAACCAACCCCATGCTGGGCCGGCATTGCGGCCCTTGTGCAGGTCGTTGAGATAGGACACCGCGCCGCGCGAGGTGGATTCGTATTCCACAGCGCCGGTTTCGCGGTCGATGCTCAACCAGGCATCGCCGCCGGGGCGTGGCAGTGACAGGTAGATCTCCTCGGCCGACCACTCGGCCGGGCGCCCGCCGATGGCGATGCCCAGCTGCGTGTCCAGCCATTGCCGGGCCGGGCGCGGGATCGGCGCGTTGCCATCCTCGCGCGTGCCCAGCTGGCCCAGCAGCGCGGCCGGCAGTTCCAGATGCTGGTTCTGCACCTCGGGCTTGGCCTCGATCTTCGCGGCATGGTTGAGGGTCAGGCCGGTCACCGCAAATAGCAGCATGCCGATCAGGCAGACCGCCGAGCTGATCCAGTGCCACTGGTGCAGCGTCCGCAGCCAGAAGCCACGGTTCTGTTGCTGCTGCACGGTGGAAGAGGCAGGACGGCTCACGGCACGGTTCGAGGCGGACGGGGACTCCCCATTACATCATTGATGAGAATAGCTCGCAATTGCGTGTCGTTCTGTATCCCTGGGGGATTGCCGGCCAGCGGCCGGCACTACCGACTGGCCGGCAATCCCGCGGATCAGTAGATCCACGCCATGCGTGGATGGAGCGGTGCCGACCAAGGTTGGCACCCGCCAGGGCAGGGCGCAGAGATCAGAACTTCGCGTTCAACGAAATCCAGTAGCTGCGGCGCTGGTCCTTGGTCGCGTAGTCGTCCACGCAGCTGAACTCGCTGGGATTGAGCAGCAGGCACGACTGCGAAACGAAGTCCTTGTCGAACAGGTTGTTGACCCGCGCGTTGACCGTCAGCCACGGCGTGGCCTTCCAGCTGCCACCGAGATGGAAGATCGTGTAGTCCTCGTAATAGCGCACGTGGCGGGCGCCGGCACTGTCGATGAGGGTGTCGCGATAGCGGTCGTAGCGGCCTTCGCCGATCAGCGACAGGCTGATCGCTTCGTTGATCTGCCAGTTGAGGCTGGCGTTGGCCATGTGCTTTGCCGGCGTGGTGCCAGAGATCGGGCGTCCCTTGTCGGGGCCGCTGGTCTGCTCGCTCTTGGTCCACGTGTAGTTGCCGCGCAACTGCAGGTTGTCGAGCAGGTCGACATGACCGGCCAGTTCTGCGCCGCGGGTCTCGGCCTTGTCGATGTTCACGCTCTGGGTGAAGGTGCTGTAGCCCAGTGCCGCCCAGCCCGGGCCGATGTCCACGCAGTAACCGCTGCCGGCGCGGGCCACTTCGCAGTTCGGGAACGTGCCGCCGCTGGCGATCTTGTCTTCGAACTTGTTGAAGAAGCCGGTGACATTGAAGCCCCAGCGCTGGCCTTCGTAGTACGCGGCCAGCTCGTAGTTGGTGCTGGTTTCAGGCTTCAGGTTCGGCGAACCCACCAGCGGCAGCACGCCCTGGCCACCGAAGCCGGTGATGCCCGGGAACAGCTGATCCGGTCGCGGGGTCTTGTAGCCGGTGCTGACGCCACCCTTGAAGGTCCAGGCGTCAGTGGCGTTCCACACCAGGTAGCCGCGCGGGCTGACATGGCTGCCGAACACGTTGTGGTCGTCGTAGCGCAGGCCGAAGGTGGCGGTGAGGGTGTCGGTCAGCGACCAGTTGTCCTCGGCGAACAGCGCCCACATGCGGTGCTTCTGCTTGGTGTTGCTGCGGTAACCGGCGCCGTCCATGCCGAACACGCCGTCGATCATGTCAGTGTCGTTGTACTGGCCGCCGACGGTCAGCTTGTGCGCGCCGAAGTCGAGGTCGAGCATGGTGTCGAGCACGTAGCCTTCCAGCTCCATGGTGCGCAGCGGACGCGGCAGGAATGCCTGCAGGCGTGCCATTTCACTTGGGTTGAGGGCGGCCAGTGCATTGCCGCGGCCGGCCGCGCAGTTGTTGGCGCCGCCGGTGCGGCGGCAGACGTCGTTCCACAGGGTCTGCAGGTTGGCGCGTTCGTCCAGGGTCAGCGGCAGCGAGCGGCCCAGGTTGCTGCTCTTGCTGTGGGTCAGCGAGGTCTGCCAGGTGCCGAAGCTGTAGCGGCCCTGGTGGGTCAGCGACAACTGGTCGCGCTCGTAGCGCTGGTAGGCGGTGTAGCCCACGCGCGGCTGCACCACGCGGCGGGTGACGGTACCGCTGCCGTTCGGGTTGGGGATGACGGCATTGCCGACGCGCCACAGGCTGGCCAGGCTGTCGAGGGTGCCGGTCTGGCCCTCGCTGTTGTCGTACTTCTGCCGCGACACGTCGTAGTCCAGCCACAGTTCGTGGTCATCGTTGACGTGGAAGTTCAGCCGCACACCGGTGTTCCAGTTGGTGTTGGCCACCGACTTGCCGCCGCCACCGAAGCCGATGCTGCGTTCCCACAGACTGCCGTCGGGCAGGGTCAGTGCATCCCACTCCGGATTGGAGGCCTTGGCGTCGTAGTAGCTGCCGCGTACTGCCAGGCCGATACGGTCCTTGACCAGCGGGCCGCTGAGGTAGACGTCGGTGGTGCGTGCATCGCCGAACTGATCGTCCTGCTGCACGGTGAAGCCCTGGGTGAGCGCGCCGTGCCAGCTGTCCTGGTTGCGACGGGTGATGATGTTGATCACGCCGCCCATTGCATCCGAGCCGTACAGCGTGGACATCGGGCCGCGCACCACTTCAATGCGCTCGATGGCATCCAGCGGCGGCAGGTAGGCGAACTGGCCACCGCCGAAGTTGTTCGGATACAGCTGGCCGACATTGCTCTGGCGGCGGCCGTCGATCAGCACCAGGGTGTACTCGGAGGGCAGGCCGCGCATCGAGATGGTGGCACGGCCGTTCTTGTCGCTGGCTTCCAGGCCGACGTCGATGCCTTCAACGTCACGCAGCGCGTCGACCAGATTGGTGTACGGGCGCTTGCTGAGTTCTTCGCGGCTGACCACGCTGATGCTGGCGGGTGCATCGACCACCTTCTGCTCAAAGCCGGAGGCGGTGACCACCACCTTGTCCAGCGTCTGTGGCGCGCCGGAAGCGTCACCGTGGGCGAAGGCCGGGGCGGTCATGGCCGCCAGCACGGCGCTGGTCAGCAGGGTACGGGACAGGGACGAACGGACACGATGGCGCTGGGCCATGGCAGTAACCTCGAAGGATGCAGGGTGGTGCAATGCCAGGCGCGAACGGCGCGGCATGCACGGGGAGGCCCGGTCAGGGGCGGCAGGGATGAAGCAGGCAGCGGCGTGCGGGCACGACCGCGCAGGCGGTCACGCGGGGCCGTGATTCAGGCGAGCGGCGGCGCCTGGCCGCGTTGCTGGCGGCGCCCGGGCGCGTCGGCCCAGGGCGTGTCCGGAGCGGCCAGCGGCCAGTCCGGGCGCACGCCGGGCATGGCCGGCGTGGTGGGTACGAGTTCAAGCTCGGTGCGCAGCCATTGGCTGGCCAGCAGCAACGGCGGGCGTGCCTTCTCGGCCGATTTCACCGGGGCGGCAGCACAGCGGCGCAGTTTGGCCGGTGCTTCTTCCTGCGGGGACGCTTCGCCACCGCGCTCTTCCAGCGGCATCTGCACGGCCATTCCGGCCTGGCCGTGGGGCAGCAGCGGCAGGGTGCCCAGCAGCAAAGCCAGCATCGCCACCCACGCCAGCAGGCTGGCCAGCGCAGGACGCTGACCGCGCATGGCGGTGCCCATCTTTCGATGGATGAGTGGGCGAGGGCGAAGCGGGCGCAGCAAGCAGGGGTCCCCAGGGGTCTGCCGGCAGCGGCCGGCATCAACGGGGCGTGATTGTAATGAGAGCTGTTAGCTGTTGCAAATGAGAATGATTGCCAAATTGTCGCGGGTCGGCCGGATGGGGCTCAGACTTCGCTCCAGCGTCGCAGCAGGTTGTGGTACACGCCGGTCAGCTGCAGGATCGCCTCGGCGTCACCGCCGGTCTGCCGCAGGCGCTCGATCGAGCCATCCATTTCCCACAGCAGGCGGCGCTGCACATCGTCGCGGATCATGCTCTGTACCCAGAAGAACGAGGCCACGCGCGCACCGCGGGTGACCGGCCGCACCTGGTGCAGGCTGCTGGACGGATACACGATCAGGTCGCCGGCCGGCAGCTTTACCTCGTGCTCGCCGTAGGTATCGCTGATGATCAGCTCGCCGCCTTCGTATTCGTCCGGATCGGACAGGAACAGGGTGCAGGAGATGTCCGAGCGCAGCTGTTCGCCGTTGGCCAGGTTCATCACCGCGCCATCGACATGGAAGCCATAGGTGCCGCCCCCGCTGTAGCGGTTGAAACGCGGCGGCAGGATCTTCAGGGGCAGCGCGGCAGCAAAGAACAAGGGGCTGCGGCTCAGCGCGGCCAGTAGGTCCCTGCCCAGCTCCGCTTTCAGGGGAGATGCATCGGGTAGCTGCAGATTGTGCTTGACCATCGCGCCCTGTGCACCGACGGTCTCGCGACCGTCGGTCCAGTCTGCAGCGTCGAGTCGCCTGCGTGCCTGCGCCACGTCCTGGGGTGAAAGCACGTCGGGAATGTGCAGCAGCATGGCGGTTCCTTTGGGGGCGCGGGGGAGTGGGCTCCCCCGCGTGCTGCATCAGAAGCGGATGTCCGCGCTGAGCAGGAAGGTGCGCGGGGCACCCGGGGTGTAACGGTAGCCGCTCTTGTTGATGCTGGCCACGTACTGCTTGTCGAACAGGTTGTAGCCGTTCAAGCGCAGCGAGATCGTCTCATTGATTGCCCAGGACACGACCGCGTCATACACCACGTAGGACTTGGTGAACGACGGGGTGCCCACCGCGCCGTCGGTGCCGCGGTGCATGCCGGCGGCATAGCGTACGCCGCCGCCCACGGTGATGCCGTAGGGCAGGGTGTAGCTGGTCCAGCCGGTGAATGTGTCGTCCGGGGTATAGGTCAGGTTGGTGGTGCCATCGGCGGCCACCTTCGCGCCTTCCCTTACGTCGGTGTCCAGGTGGCTGTATCCGGCGCTGACCGACCAGTTGTCGGTCAGGCGGCCGACTGCGGAGAGCTCCACGCCCTTGACCCGCTTGCTGCCGGTCTGGGTCGGGTTGCCGGCATCGTCGAGCACGGTGGTGTTGATCTCGTTGTCCACGTCCGTCTGGAACAACGCAAGGTTCACTGCCAGAGCGTCATCCAGGAAGGCCCACTTGCTGCCCACTTCGAAGGTCTTGGCCTTCTGCGGATCCAGCTTGGGATTGTCGGCACTGCTGGCCGAGCTGCTCAGCTGGAAGTTGGCGCCACCCGGGGGTTGCTGCGAGATGGCGTAGTTGGCGTAGACGCTGACCGCATCGCCGACCTTGTAGAGGGCGCCGAGCTTCCAGTTCAGCAGCGTATCGGACGCGTCCAGCGTCGGGTTGCGCAGCACCGTGCCGGCAGGATTGCTGCCACACGCCGGGCCGCCGCGGCCACCACACACCGACGCGCTGGCGTACTCGGTCTTGTAGTGGTCCGCACGCACGCCAGCGGTCAACAGGAAGCTTTCGCCGAAGGACAGGGTATCGAACAGGTACACCGAGGAGGTGGTGGTCTTGCCATGTGCATCGGCGCCGTTGTGCGCCCAGTTCAGGCCGCTGACGTTCCAGTCCGGGTTGTACAGGTTCGCAGCGGGCCAGCTGGTGCCGGCAGCGGCGGCCTGGCCGTAGCTGTCCAGTTCTTCACGGGTGAATTCCAGGCCAGCGCTCAATGCGTGCCCGACCGCGCCGGTGGCGAAGTCGGCGCGCAGGTTCAGCTGATCGGTGAGGATCGTGTTGCGCTGGTCCTTGAAGGTCGGCAGGCTGCGCGCGATGGCGTAGCTGGAAAGGTCGGCCGGGTTGGCATAGGTGATGTTGCCGGTCGGGCGGCCGCCTGCGCCGCGCACGCCGGTGCCCATGAAGGCGGTGAGCAGGTAATCCTGTTCGGTGCGACCCCAGCGGGCGGTGTTGGTCAGGCGCACGCTGTCGTTGAAGTCGTGCTCGAAACGGAACGTGGCCATCTTCGCGGTCACGTCATCGTGGTCGGCGCGGGTGCCGTAGAAGTTCTCCGGATCGACCGGGTGCCCGGCCAGCGCTTCCAGCGTCGGCTGCGGCGTCCAGCCCGGCAGGCCCAGGGTGGGCACGCCACCATCGGGCACGTTGTCCTGCTTCACATACAGCAGGTTGAGGTAGTAGCGGGTGGCGGTACCCAGACCGAAGGCCAGCGACGGTGCGATGCCCCAGCGCTTGTTCTGCACGTGGTCGCGGCCGGGCTGGTCGCTGTCCTGCCACATGCCGTTGATGCGCAGCGCGCTGGTGGTGCCCAGCGACTGGTTCCAGTCGGCGGTGGCGCGGCGCTGCTGGTCGCTGCCCAGCGAAATGCTGGCCGACGTCGCGTCCTGCAGGTTGGCCTGCTTGCTGACAAGGTTGATCGCGCCGGTCGGCGCCGAACGGCCATTGTCGGTGCCGGCCGGCCCCTTGGTCACTTCCACCTGTTCGATGTTGAACACATCGCGCGAGATCGAGCCCAGGTCGCGCACACCGTCCACATACAAGCTGTTGGAGGTGTCGAAGCCGCGCATGAACAGCGCATCGCCGGTGGTCGTGTTGCCGTTCTCGCCGGCATAGAAGGTGCCCACGCCCGGGCTGTTGCGCAGCGCCTCGGTCAGCGTGGTGGCACCCTGCTGGTTGAACAGGTCGCTGGTAATCACTTGGATGGTTTGCGGCGTGTCCTGCAGGCGCTGGGTGAACTTCGGCGAGGCCACCTTGTCGGCTTTGTAGCCCCGGGTGGCGTGCACGTCGATCTTGTCCAGCGTGCGGGCGTTGTCGGTGGCTTCAGCGTGGGCCAGCGCGGGCAGGGTGGCCAGGCCGAGGCCGGCGGCAAGACTGGCGGTGGCCAGCGGCAGGGTACGAAGCGGCGAAGCGTGCTTGCGGCTCTTGATCGGGTTCATGGGCGTCTGCAGAAGTGGAACAGGGAGAGGCGGCCGGCGCGGGCCGCGCGGCAGCAGTACGTAGAACGAGGGGGGCGTGCGGATGCGGCTGCGCATGGCGCAGCAGAGCGTCAGGCCAGCAGCGCGGGCGGTGCGTGGGATGGGGGCTGGCGCCGGCCCGGTGCGAGCACCGGAGGGGTCGGTGTCACCGGCGCCGGAGCGTCTGCAGGTGCATTGTCAGGGTGCTGCAGGCAGAGTCGCCGCAGGGCACGAGGTTGGTCACCGCGACTGCCATCGGGTTCGGATTCAGCGGGGTGCATCGCCTGTTCGTGCGGCAGCACGTGTGGCGGGGACGCGGGCGACACATCATGAGCATACAGAGTCGGCGCATCGGCGGTCGCCGTGTGCCTGCCTTCATGCAACGCAGACCAGCCCAACACCAGCGTCAGCAGTACGGCCACGAGCAGCGGCCACCCTTGACGGGCAAGCTGGCACAGCGTGGCGGTTGGCGCGGGCGAAGCCATGGCGCGGGGGCGGAGTCGTTACGAAGATGTTACGTAGAATAACATCAACGATAATGATTCGCATGTACGGGTCGTTCCGGGCCACCGAGATGGCCCGGGGACGCCCTGGGGAGGCTCTAATGGCCTTTCGGTAGATCCTCCCCATGAGTGGATGCTCTTTCGCGGGGCACCCCTTGGGAGATCTCTCCGGGCCGCGCACCGCCTCAATCCCGGTCGTCGCGGGTCCAGACGGCGTCGTGCTCGCGCTTCACCGGAAACTTGGGCACAGGGCTGTAGGCCGGGGCGCACAGGGCGCGGCCGTCACGCACGTCGAAGCGCGCGCCGTGCAGCACGCACTCCACGCTGCCCTCGATGGTGTTGAACTCGCCCGAGGACAGCTCGAACTCTTCATGTGTGCACTGGTCTTCCAGCGCGTACAACTCACCGTCGAGGTTGAACACCACGATCGGCGTGCCGGTTACCTCGTCGAACACGCTCTTCATTTCACCCGGCAGCAGCTCGGTGCCGGCACAGACGAAGGTCCAGGTATCGCTCACGCGGCGGCTCCGGCCAGCGGCTTTTCCAGGATCTCGAAGCGCAGGTCGTCGCGCTTGGGAATGCCGAAGCGTTCGTCGCCGTACGGGAACGGCTTCTTGATGCCGGTGCGCAGATAGCCGCGGCGCTCGTAGAAGGCGATCAGCTCGTCGCGCACGTCGATCACCGTCATCTGCATCACCGGCACCTTCCATTCGCGTGCGGCGTGGGCTTCGGCGGCGTCCATCAGCTGCTTGCCGACGCCGCCGCCCTGCTGGGCCGGATCGACCGAGAACATGCCGAAGTAGCCCTTGCCATCGACATCGGCGACGTGGGCGCAGGCCACCAGCTGGCCATCGCGCTCGGCCAGCAGGATGGTGGAGCGCGGGCGGTCCAGGTCGGCCTGGATGCCTTCAGCGTCGATGCGGGCGCCGTCCAGCAGGTCGGCTTCGGTGGTCCAGCCAACGCGGCTGGCGTCACCCCGATAGGCCGAGGTGACGAGGGCAATGAGGGCGGGGATGTCGGCCGACGTGGCGGCGCGGAAGGTCAGGGTGCTCATGGGGACATTCTAGGTGGAGCGGGGAAGGGCGCGGGAGGCAGCCGATTGGGGGGGGGGGGGCTTTGCCGAGTTTGGCCAATGCGCGGGGTTGACGCCATCTTCATTATTCGTTCATATCCATGGTCAGCACCCGCCCACCGTGAAGCAACGCGTGGCTGTCTGCCGGAGTGGGTGCCGCCTGGTCGAAGGCCAACTGCCGTTCGGCGCGGGTGGGGCACACAGGGAAGTCGATCCAGGGAGGATCTTCATGCAGTCTCGCCTCATTTCTCATCCGCGCGCCGCAACGGCTGCCAAGGGTCTGTTTCTCGGTTTCATTGCCCTGTGCGTGCTGGCACCGGTCGGCGTTTCCGCCCAGATTGTTCCCACCTGGCGCCAGGAGTACGACAAGCGGCTGAAGTACGGGGACATTGTCGAACCGCTGAAGGGCGAGATCTTCGGCGAGCAGGTCAACCTCTATGACGGTTCGATCAGCTTCAAGGCCACGGATGTTTCGATTCCGGGCAATGGCAGCCTGACGATGACCTTGGGCCGCAGCTATCGCGATGGCGATCGCAGTAGTGAGAGCCCATTCTCGGATTGGGATCTGGATATCCCGTCCATGTCCGGCGTCTATGGCGATCTGCCGGAGACCGCTGCTGTCGGCTATTGGGCGCCCGCTGCGCGCTGCAGTACGGTGGCGGCGCCTCCGTCACTGGAGGTCTGGAACCGTCGCCGCACCCAGACCGTAAATTTCTATCCCAATACTTTCTGGGATGGCGTGCGCCTCTCCCTGCCAGGTGGTGGCGGTGAGCCGGTCCTGGGAGGCAGCGGTGATGCGCGTCAGCCGCAGCCACAGTTTGGCGAACCGACGCCTTGGAATACCAAGGGCGGCTGGACGTTCAGTTGCCTGACCGCCCTGAAGAGTGGACAGCCGGGACAAGGCTTCCTTGGCCATGCTCCCGACGGCACTAAGTACTACTTCGACTGGATGGTCGCCAAGCCCCACAACGGTGCAACGCTGCAACCCTACGGACCTGAAAGCAATGCACTGCTGAATCGAAAGCTTGTGTTCCTGTACCCATCGCAGGTTGTGGATCGCTTCGGCAACTGGGTGCGCTACGAGTGGAGCGGCGACCGGCTGTTGCGCATGGTTGCCAACGATGGCCGCGAGATCAGCCTGGCCTACAACGCGAAAGGACTGATCGCATCCGCAACCGCTGCAGGGCGCACCTGGATTTACGGGTACACGGAGGCCGATATCCTGCGGACAGTGACGCTGCCGGACGGAACCCAATGGGTCTACAACCTGCCGCCGCTGTCAGTCACCCACAAGTACGCCGACTACATCGGGCAGGGCATCTGGGAGTACATGGACTACCCGGCCACATGCTCGCGCGTCAACAAGATCGTGGCTAGCGAGATCACCCTGAGTATCCAGCATCCGTCGGGTGCGTTGGGAACGTTCCTGTTCCGTCCGTTCCGCCATGGGCGCAAGAATGTGAAGCTGGATTGCCAGACCTCTGGTGACAATCACCTGTTTGCCGATGGCTGGAACTACACGCCGGTCTACCGTGACGCAATGTCGCTGGTGGCCAAGACCATCAGCGGTCCGGGGATGCCTACTGCACAGTGGACCTATCAATACACCAATCTCAATGGTGCCTACGCTCAGGACCTGGGCGGTCCAGTAATCCCGGTAGGCCAGGCGGAGCCGAAGATCACTACCGAGACGTTGCCCGATGGTGTCGTTCGCGTCTACGAGTTCGGCAAGGAAGTTGCCTACAACGACGGCCTGTTGCTGTCCACGACAACGCGTGCGGGTGGCTCGGTCGTGCGCGTTGACCGCAACAATTACTATCCGGATGCCCAGCTGGATGCGGCGCCCTTCCCGAAAGAGGCCGGCAAGGACTTCAAGTACGGTGCGAGCGATCTCAAGGCCCATTACAACCGCCCCGTCCAATCCACTGTGGTGGAACAGGATGGCGTGCAGTTCACCCGCACCGTGCAGGCCTTTGATGCATTTGCGCGCGAAGTCACCGTCGTCGAAGCGAATTCCGCTGGCCAGAGTCGCACCACCAGCACCAGCTACTACGACAATCCCACGCTATGGGTGAACGGCCAGGCGGCGCGCAGTGTGCTCAATGGCATCGAACAGTCCCGCACCGAATTCGATACGGCCAAAGCACTGCCGCTGCGCGCCTACGCATTTGGCCGCCTGGCGCAGCAGGTGACCTATGCAGCCGACGGCACGGTTGCCTCGGTGGCCGATGGCCGTGGAAATACCAGCCATCTGTCGGGATGGAAGCGTGGTGTTCCGCAGCAGCTCCGCATGCCGGCCACGCCCGAAGCGCCCAATGGTGCGGTGCGCACGGTTGCCGTGGACGACAACGGTTGGATCACCTCGCTGACCGACGAAACCGGCGCAACCACCGGCTTCAGCTACGACAGCATGGGCAGGCTGCGCAGCCAGCAGTTCCCTGGCGGCGACAGCGTTAACTGGAATGGCGTAACCATGGACCTGCAGCGGCTGGGTGGCGCGCAGCTGGGGGTGCCCGCCGGTGCGTGGAAGCACTCCCGCACGCAGGGCGGACGGCGCACGGATACCTACCTGGATGCGATGTTCCGCCCGGTGCTGGTGACCGAAAACGCCAACAATGTGCTGGACAGTGCCGTGGTGACCCGCTACGACACCAGCGGCAAGACCGTGTTTGCCTCGTATCCCACGCGGCAGCTCTCCGATATCAATGCCACCCTGACTGGCACCACGACGCAGTACGACGCGTTGGGCCGCCCCACCGTGGTCAGTCAATCGTCCGAGTTGGGGGCACTGGTTACCCGCACCGAGTACGTGGGCAACCTGTCGGTGAAGGTGACCAACCCCCGCGGCCAGGGCACGACGACCCGTCACCTTGCCTACGACCAGCCCAGCTACGAGATGCCGCTGACGCTGCAGCACCCGGAAGGCGTGGTGACCGAGATCCAGCGCGACACGCTGGGCAAGCCGCTGGCGATCACCCGCCGCAATGCAGACGGCAGCCAATCGCTCACCCGCCGCTACGTCTATGACGGCTACCAGCAGCTGTGCAAGACCATCGAGCCGGAAACCGGTGCGACCGTGCAGGACTACGATGCGGCAGGCAACGTGCTGTGGTCGGCGGCCGGCACGGGTTTGACCAGCACGACCGACTGCAACCGCAGTGAAGCCCTGGCCAGCGGCCGCGCGGTGAAGCGTAGTTACGACGCCGCCAACCGCTTGTCGACCCTGATCTTCCCGGATGGGCGCGGAAATCAGAACTGGTCCTACGCACCTGATGGTCTGCCGGCCGAGATCAGTACGCAGAACGATCCGACCCGGCCGATGGTCGTCAACCGCTACCAGTACAACCGCCGCCGCCTGCTCAGCGGCGAAACCCTGCAGCATCCGGATCTGGGAAGCCTGAGCCTGGCCTATGGCTACGATGCCAACGGCACGCTGGCCAGCAATACCTATCCGGGTGGGCGTTTCGTCAGCTATGCGCCGGACGCACTGGGTCGGGCGACGACGGTCGGCGGCTATGCGAAGGAGGCCAGTTACTTTGCCAACGGCGCGTTGGCCCGCTTCGTATATGGCAACGGAATCGTGCACACGTTGACCCAGAATGCCCGCGGGCTGCCCGACCGCAGCCGCGATGCCACTGCAGCGGCCGCAGTGCTGGATGACAGCTATGACTACGATGCTGGTGGCAACGTGATGGCCATTTCCGATGGTCTGCCCGGGGCGCCCGGCAACCGGGACATGACCTATGACGGCCTGGACCGGTTGCGGACGGTCACTGCGCCGGGCTTCGGCAACGCCTTGTATGAGTATGACGCGTTGGACAACCTGCGCCGTGCCAAGGTCGGCAGCCGCGATCGTACGCACTACTTCGATCCGACCAATCGACTGGTCAACGTGATTGAAACCGGAACCGGCGCAACTGTGACCGGTCTTGGATATGACGTGCAGGGCAATCTTTCGGTGCGCAATGGTCAAGCTTTCGCGTTTGACTACGGCAACCGGCTGCGCGCGGCGGGAACAGCAGAGAGCTACGAGTACGACGCCCACGGTCGCCGGGTGAAGGCTGGTGCCAGTGGCAAGGGGGCAATCTACTCGTTCTACGACAACGGCGGCGTGCTGCGATTCCAGCGCAACGAACGTACCGGCAAGCAGACCGACTATCTCTACCTGTCAGGCAGCCTGGTTTCCCAGGTGCATGGTGAAGCCGCACCCAGCGTTCCCGCGCTGAGTGCGCCGGGCTACATCACCCAGGGCAGCGTGAACCTGACCTGGAGCCCGGCCGGTGGTGCCAACCGCTATGAGTTGCAGCGTGCCCTTGCGGGCACCTGGAGCACGGTCTTCGATGGCGCGGCGCAATCATTCACCAGCACCGGCCTGGTCACGGGTACCTATCAGTTCCGGGTGCGCGGTTGTCGTGCGGTGTGCGGCGGATGGAGCAATGTCGCATCAGTGGCCGTGGCATTGGCGCCATCCACCGTGCCGACCTTGAACCTGCCTGCCACGGCCTTCAATGGCAGTTACAGCGTGGCTTGGTCTGCGGCTTCCGGTGCCGAGCGCTATGAGCTGGAGGAAAGCGCCAATGGTGGCGCTTGGGTCCAGGTGCACAACGCCATTGGCCAGTCCAAGGCCTTCAGTGGCAAGGCAGCGGGAAGCTACAACTACCGGGTTCGCGCATGTAACCCGGTGGGGTGCACGGGATACAGCGCCACGGCTGCGGTGACGGTCGTATATCCGCCTGCCACTGCGCCCGGACTCTCTGCGCCGGCACGCGCTGCGCCGGGCAGTATCGGCATTGGCTGGAACGGGGTGGCTGGTGCCACGCGTTACACCCTGCAGGAGAGTAGCAATGGTGGCGGATGGGTCACGCTGTTCGACGGCAACGCGGGTTCCTATGCCACCGCTGCGCGCGGTGTGGGCAACTATGGCTATCGGGTTGCCGCCTGCAATGGCGCGGGCTGCGGACCGTGGTCGGCTACGTCGACGGTAGCGGTGATCGGGCCGCCGACGATCGAGCCGGTGATCAGTGCGCCGGGCCTGGTGAACGTGCCGCAGTACAGCCTGAGCTGGTCGGTGCCGGCCAACAGCGAGAGCTTCGTGCTGGAGGAGAGTGCCAACGGTGGTGGCTGGACGGTGGTGCATAACGGCGGCGGGAACAGCTTTGGTGCCAGCCGTGGCAAAGGCAGCTACGCCTATCGCGTGAGGGCGTGCAATTTCGCGGGGTGCAGTCCGTACTCGGGAGTCGTGACTGTCGCGGTGGTGCTGCCGCCGGGGGCGACGAGTCTCTATCTAGCAGAGTGGTTGACGACCCGCAGGCCGCCCTATCAGGTCCAGTGCTCTGCAGGATGGAGTCTGGTGGCAGACGCAACCGAGTATCAGCTTGAAAGCGGTGGCGGTGGCAAGCGTCTTTACACGGGCCCCAAGACCTACGTGCAGTCGAATGGCGGGACCTACTGCGCGCATGAGTATCGCGTGCGTGCCTGTAATGCAGGCGGTTGCTCCCCATGGTCGGCCGAACGGCCGGTCACCCAAGGTGTACTGAGCTGGGACTAAGCCATGAATGGACTCTCTTCGCTGTTGATTCGGGCGGTACTCGCGGTGGTGGTGCTGGCGGCCTGCGTGGCTCCGGCAGTCGCCCAGGAAGTGGTCGAGTACATCCACACTGATGCACTGGGTTCACCGGTGGCGATCACCGATGCCAGCGGAAACGTCATCGAGCGTGCGGTGTATGAGCCGTATGGGGCGGTGGTGAATCGGCCGTTGAAAGATGGGCCGGGATATACGGGGCATGTGACGGACTCGGGGACCGGGCTGAGTTACATGCAGCAGCGGTACTACGACGCACAACTTGGGATGTTTATCTCAGTTGACGAGGTGACGCCGCATGATCAACAGCATGAACATTTCAACCGCTACTGGTACGCGCGTGGAAATCCGCAAAGGTACCTCGATTCGGACGGGCGAGCTCCAACTGACAAGGTTGAGCCGCCCCCAGAGCCGACCACGCTGCCAACTGTCAACGCGATCGCTCCGCCAATGCCGATGCCTGTCGCGCCAGTGAGGGCAACGCCGACCCCCCTTCCGCGCATTTCTTTGCCAGCGCTGGGTGGATTTGTTGTCCCGCGTGTGGTCTTGTTGCCTGTATTGTTGCTAACGCCTAACGAAATGGGGGCGTCTCCATGCGAGA
This sequence comes from Stenotrophomonas sp. SMYL20, assembly GCF_036320045.1. NCBI lineage: Bacteria > Pseudomonadati > Pseudomonadota > Gammaproteobacteria > Lysobacterales > Lysobacteraceae > Stenotrophomonas > Stenotrophomonas sp. SMYL20. Next base: position 26,309 of record NZ_JAWIRT010000009.1, read on the forward strand.
TGCCCGGTGGCCCCCCCTGTGGCGAGTTGGCTCAGTACTCAAAGGGAAAAGAGAACGTCCGCGACTCGGGGCTTCGTGACCTAACGGATGAAGAAGTAAGTAGGCGTGCTCGACAGCCAGGAATTTCTGGCAAGGAGAAGCGGCGATATCAGACAGAGGAAAAGGCTAGAGGTCTTAGGAATAAAACAAAACGTGAAGAGAATGGGTGAGGTCTAGAATGTGGTACTGTGCTCATGCGGTATTTTTCTATCAATATGAAGGGCAGGATTCATTTGTCGTGCACGAGAATGTGTACTTGATTGGTGCGGAAGACGAAGAAAAGGCTATGTTTAAGGCGAAGTCGATCGCCCTTGAGTATGAGCAAATTGGTGTGGATAGCTATCTTGAATGTGATGGGAAAAGGGCAGAATACAAATTCTCGGGAATTAGGAAGCTGATTTCTGTTCAGGTTGATTCCGATGTTGCAGATTCTTCTGCAATTTGCTCTGGGGTGGAGCTCACTTACTCTGTGATGGAGGTTGGGAGTATTCTCGACGTTGAGAGAATTGCTCGCGGTGAATTAGTTGCTGTTAACTACATTGAGTGATGTGTGTTTCCAGTTTTTGCTTCTATGCCAGGGGGCTCGGTTTTTTTATCCATTGATTGGTTTTCCGTGATGGAAGTGGGGGCTGTGGTTTGCCGGGGTGCTGCTTTCTATGATGTGCCCATCGGCCAACAAGAAACGCCGTAGTTCCCTGCGGTGTTTGCATCTATCCCGTGCTTCTTCCGGAATATCACCCTGGCAACTTCCGCACCTTGGTCGGCGCGGTCATGAGCCGCTCGATCTCGACGTGCGTGTTGTAGAACGCCAGCGAGGCATGGCAGGTAGCCGCGACGCCGAAGTACTGCAGCAGCGGCCACGCGTAGTTCGGGCCCGAGCGCGCTTTCATTCTGTCAGGTCGGGCAGGGTTGCGAGGTCGTGGGCAAGCGCGCCATCGATCAGGAACAACACCACTGTGGCCTTCTCCGGCGCTTCGCCGAGGTTTCCCGTGGGGTTCTCGCACGTGCTTGACTCTGGTGAATCTTCATCCAAGCAACTTACGCACCGTGGTCAATGCGGTCATGAATCGCTCGATCTCGGCGTGCCAAGTCGAGCGGGGTGGCTAGGTCTTGCGCAAGCGCGCCATCGTTCAGGAACGAGACTACGGCAGCCTTCTCCAGCGCTTCGCCGATGCGATGCTGAACAACGATATGACGTCTCGGCATCGACTTAGCAATTTCATGGGGTTCTTCAGGGTCGAAGGGCGGCTTGACGCAAAGCGTCTTGATAAGCAACTTTCGGGAAAGTGACTGGGTTCGGTTTCGATGAAGATCAAAGTTCTTCTATCTGCTGCCTTATCGATGCCGCTTCTTGCCTCCTGTGTGCAGGACCGCGGTTGTCTTCTTCGGGTGGCCAACCAGGACCACGACAGCTCCTCATCTCAGAAGATCCATGCTGATATGGATGAGGTAATACATTCGCGCCCTGTGGATGGGGCGCGGGAAGTGAATGCAGAGTTGGTGGTATCGCAGCTCGAACTCTCTCGGGAAGGTCGGAGAAATAGAAGGATCTTCTATGTATTGACTGATGGTGGCGGGAGATTATTGAATGCGGGGACTTGCGGTATTGACGAAGACCAGTGTGCCTCGGTCATTGTGAAGCGAATGATCGGGTTCTGTGAAAGGATGTAGATTGCGGGTGCGCTAAGTTTTGGGAGGGGTTTCAGTGAAGAATTCCCAAGTGCTTGATCGCTTTGGGCGGCTGGTCGATATTATTGTGGCGGTGCTTTGCTTGTTGGGGCTTACAGCCTGCGGCGGAAGAGATGAAGGTTTGGGTGTGGTCATAAATCATGGGCCGGGAAACGCAGCGGCTAATCACTACGCACTGGCGCTCGAGTCAGTTTTCAGTTCTTCCGAGAGTGTGCCGGAAGCGCAAATATGCAGGGTGCATTTAATTGATGTCAGGAAATCATTTGAACAGGCTGGAAGCGAAAGGGCGAGGGTATATTTCGTCTTGGCCGATCATCAAGGTGTCGTCAGGTCGGCGGACACCTGCGGGCTTCCTATGAATGAGTGCGTGACGATTATTGCCGAGAGGTCGAGGGTGGGCTGTCGGCTGGAAAAAGAGTTGGATCTCCACTGATTCGGACGGCACTCGCGGTATTGGTGCGCGTGGCCCGTATAAGGCGTCGCGGCGGTCGGATGGGATGTATACGGCACCGCTACTGAGGGGCAGTGAGAGGGCGGCGCGGATATGCAGTAATGAATCGTTCGGACAATGGGAAACTGCAGTCCGATGAGCTGAAGTCATTTCATGTCGATTGGGATTCCAAGTGCAGGGCTTTTGTTGATGAGCTTGGCTATCAATGATTCAGTGAATTTTTCGGCTGACAGGGGGGGGCTTGGGGTTTGTGGGTGTGGAGCGAAGAAAGTGAGCGGGTATCCATGGCGCTGGATGGCGACGCGGAGGTGTGGGCATGAATTTTAATTTCCGGTTTTTCATGGTTATTGTTTTTATTTTCTATGGGGCTGGTTGCAGGTATCAAGAAGGTGGGGGCGCACCGTCTGGAAAGACCTGTGGGGTCGAGGGCAGCTCCGCTTGCCGAGTCAGCTTCCGGGAACTAGCTGCTACGCCCCGGCTATTCGATGGAAAGTTGGTGCGGATGGAGGGCTATCTCGGGGTGAGCCGGGAGCTTTTTGTACTGAATTCAAGCAAGGAGCTGTTTGAGGCCGGAGTGACTGAGGAGACCCAAGTTCGAATTAGAGGGCCAATAGATCTGCAGCAAAGCGTATTTGACGAATACGCGTATTCATGGGTTTCGATAATTGGGGTGTTCAGGATAAGAGAGAGTGACAATTCGACAGGTGACCTGCTGCTTGGCGAAATTCACGCCCCCCTTGAAGTTCGCTCCCTACGAATCCCTGGTCCCGTGCCACGTGCGAGATTTGGAGATGTGCTCGTCAATCTTGAAGATCTGAAGTGAGTGATAGGTTGCGGAAATGGCGTTATGTGCTTTCATTTCTGCCTCCGTGGCAGAAAGGCGGGATGATCCACAGGCGCGCCAAACATGTGATCGTATGGTCCCCATGTTAGGGTTGACACTTGTCACAAAGGGGCTCGGGCACAATCTCGATGGCTTGCAGAGTCGCAGATGTCACGGTAGGTCATAGCACTCCTGGGCTGTTCAGTTTTCCAAGTTGCGCGGTTGCGTCTGTGTCATTGCGAACTGATCGATCACGTCGATAGGCTTTGGGGGAATTTCCCCTTGGTTGATGAATATGAGGTTTCGAATTGAGCGCTGTCGATGAAAAGAATCTCGTTTTAGCCTGTCTGCGGTGACTGTTTGAATCCGAGCCTGCTTCCGTGGAACAGGCGTCTGGCTGGTACCATAGGGCGGAATTTATCAAGGACGTGCTTCGGTCAATTTCGTATGAAATCGGGGTTCCTCACGTGATATGGCACTATCTTGATGACGCCGATATCCGTATTCGCGATCCCCGCTATGCCGAAGCACAGGTGTTGGCCGTTAGGCAGAGTATTGATGAGTGGGCTTGAGTGCAGTCAGAGAAGCCATGAGCAATAAATGTTGCTTGCCAGACTTCATTGCGGCATCCCTCTCGGATGCTACCCCTCCGGATCTCCCTCTTCTCCGGGAAGACTGGGCGGGGATGGCGTTTGATCGCAACCTGTATGAGGATTTTGCTCCGAATGATGTTTGGGTGGCGTGGCTGAGCGCACTTTCGGAGCACTTTGCAGATATCGCGATGTGCGCGGTTCGATGTTCAGAGTGCTCCGACGGGGGAAGCCCCGTGGAAATTGAGCGAGGTCTGGATGGCCTGCGCTCCTACTGGCTCGAAGATGGGAACTTCATGCGTGATCATTATTTGTATTCGCATGATGGTCGCTGGGTTGTAAAGCTGGATCAGGACGTGACGTTGTTTGCGGGAGATGTCACTTTCCTTGCGAATGTTGTCGCGCGACTTGGTGGTGTAGAGCATGTCGAGAAGATGATGCGACGGGACCTGATTGGCACAGCTGAGGACGTAGTTGGCCTCGGTGGGTACGTCAAGGGTCTTCTTGCGCCATTGAGCGCATCGACTCCATAGCTGATTGCTGGGTAGAAGATTGGGTGTGCAGGTGCTATGTGATGGAGTAGCCTCAAAAGGAGGAGCTGAGTGCCAGGGTTTGTTGAAAGCTTCCCCATTTTGGCTTCCATTATTCTAGGTGCCATGTGGATAAACGCATTTGCGGCTCACAGGATGTTGCTTAAAATCGAGCGTGAACGGCCGGAAGTACTCGCTGCAGTCGGAATCATCAAGGTTGATTGGTGGCTTAGGTGCTTGCGCGGTATTGCAGTGCTTGCCCTTACTTCCAAAGGGCAGACGCTCCATCAGGGGGAACGGTGGGTGTTGAGGGGCGTCGTGATGATGTACGTCTTCTTGATTGCCTCCGGGGTATCCATGCTTGTTGGCATGTAAAAGACGGCGCCTCAAGGCCGTTGATGGTGGATGGATCGGCATTACGGTGAGATTGCCCGTTCCTGGCATCACTCGGTGTTTCCCGGTCACGCCTCTGCTTGCTTTCGTCCAGCGCGCAATAAAAAAACGCCGCAGTTTCCTGCGGCGTTCTCATACTTCCCCGATTCTGGCGAATCCTCAGCCCAGCAGCTTTCGCACCTTCGTCAATGCCGTCATGAACCGCTCGATCTCGGCATGCGTGTTGTAGAACGCCAGCGAAGCTCGGCAGGTAGCCGCGACGCCGAAGTACTGCAGCAGCGGGTGTGCGCAGTGTTGGCCCGAGCGCACGGCCACGCCTTCCAGGTCGAGCAGGGTCGCCAGGTCGTGCGCATGCGCGCCATCGATCAGGAAAGAGACCACCGCAGCCTTCTCCGGCGCTTCGCCGATGATACGCAGGCCGTCGACGCGGCGCAGCTCTTCGGTGAAGTGCGCCAGCAGTTCGGCTTCGCGGGCTTCCACGTTCTCCTGGCCAAGCTGCTGCAGGTAGTCGGCAGCCACACCCAGGCCGATGAAACCGGCGATGTTCGGGGTGCCGGCTTCGAACTTGTGCGGGGCATCGTTGAACACGGTGCCGTCGAAGCTGACTTCCTTGATCATCTCGCCGCCGCCGAGGAACGGCGGCATCGCGTCCAAGTGCTCGCGACGGGCCCACAGCGCACCGGTGCCGGTCGGGCCGCACATCTTGTGGCCGGTAATGGCGTAGAAATCGCAGCCGATCGCGGCGACGTCGACCTTGCGGTGCGGCACGGCCTGCGAGCCATCGACCACGGTGATGATGCCGCGCTTGCGCGCTTCGCGGCAGATCTCGCGCACCGGATTGACCGTGCCCAGCACGTTGGAGACATGAGTAACCGCCAGCAGCTTGACCTCCGGGGTCATCGCCGCGCGCAGCGCATCCAGATCGAGTGCGCCATCGGGGGTGATCTCGGCCACGCGGATGGTGGCGCCGGTACGCTGCGCGACCAGCTGCCACGGCACGATGTTGGCGTGGTGCTCCATGCGCGTGATCAGGATCACGTCACCGGCCTTCAGCCGCGGCAGCGCCCACGAATAGGCCACCAGGTTGATGGCGAAGGTGGTGCCACTGCACAGCACCAGGTCGCTGGGCCGCACGTTGAGGAAGCGCGCCAGCTTGTTGCGTGCGCCTTCGTAGGCATCGGTGGCTTCGCTGCCCAGTGCATGCACCGCGCGGCTGACGTTGGCGTTGTAGCGGCGGTAGAACTCGTCCACCGCGCCGATCACCTGCACCGGCTTCTGGCCGGTGTTGGCGTTGTCGAAATAGACCAGCGGCTTGCCGTGCACTTCACGCATCAACAGCGGGAAGTCGAGACGGACGCGGTCCCAGTCGGGGGCGCCGGTGCGTTCTTCGATCGGTCGCGGCGTGGACAGGTTCATGCCACACCCGCCTCGGCGAGGGCCTTGTCCAGGCGACGTGCCAGCTGCGCACGCAGTGCGTCGGGCAGGATCTTCAGCGGCTCGTGGCAGAACGCGGCGCTCAGCAGAGCCTGCGCCTGTGCCTGCGGCAGGCCGCGCGAGCGCAGGTAGAACAGCGCATTGGCATCGAGCTGGCCGACGGTCGCGCCGTGCGCGGCCTTCACTTCATCGGCGTCGATCACCAGCGTCGGCTGGGTGTCGATCTCGGCATCGGCCGACAGCAGCAGGTTCTTGTTGGACAGGTTCGCGTCGGTGCCATCGGCGCCTTCGCGGATCTGGATGCCACCATGGAACACCACGCGGCTGCGGTTGGCGGCGACGCCGCGCCACAGTAGCTCGCAGGCGGTATCGCGTGCGATGTGGTCGATGCCCAGGCGGGTTTCGACGTGGCGGCGGCCATTGCCGAGCAGCACGCCGTTGGCGGTCAGCTGGGCGTTGTCGCCTTCCAGGCGTACGTTCAGTTCATGGCGGCTGAGCGCAGCGCCCAGTTCCAGGTCGACGCGGTGGTACTGCGCGTCGCGGGCCAGCACCGCGTCGGTGCGCAGGAAGCTGGTCTGGCGCGCGCTGCCTGCCTGCACGCGGGCGTGCTTGAGCACGGCATCACGGGCGACGTGGGCATGCAGCACGGTGTTGTCCAGGTGGGCGGAGTCACCCACGCTGAAGCGATGCTCGACCACGCTCAGGCTGGCGCCGGCACGCAGTTCGATCAGGTGACGGTGGTGCCAGGCCAGGTCGGTGTCGCCGGCGACGCTGGCGAATACCAGCTGCAGCGGCGTTTCGACCTGCACGCCTTCGTCCACGCGCAGCACCACGCCTTCGTCGGCCAGTGCGGCGTTGAGGCGGGCGAAGACCTCTTCACTGCGCTCGTAGCGGCGGCCGAGGAAACGCACGGCGTCTTCGCCGGCGGCCAGTGCGGCCGACAGCGGCTGCAGCTGCACGCCGGCCGGCAGCGCCTGCACGTCGCTCAGCGCGGCATCCAGGCGACCGTTGACGAACACCAGGCGCGGCGCCGGAATGTCGTCCAGCAGCGCGGCGTCCAACGCAGGGCCCTGCAGCGGCGCCGCAGCGAACGCACGGCGTTCCAGCTGGCGCAGCGAGGTGTACTTCCAGGCTTCGTTGCGGGCGGCCGGCAGGCCGTCGCGCAGGGCCGCATCCAGCACTTCGCGGCGCGCATCGCTGCCGCAGAAGGCCTGGGCCATCGAATCAAGCAGGGCGCTCATCAGACTGCCGCCTCGGGCACGACCCGGTCCTTCAGGAAGTCATAGCCGTGCGCTTCCAGTTCCAGTGCCAGCTCCGGGCCGCCACTCTTGACGATGCGGCCATCGGCCAGCACGTGCACCACGTCCGGCTTGATGTAGTCCAGCAGGCGCTGGTAGTGGGTGATGACCAGGAACGAGCGGTCGGCGGCGCGCAGTGCGTTGACGCCGTCGGCCACGCTCTTCAGCGCGTCGATGTCCAGGCCCGAGTCGGTCTCGTCCAGGATCGCCAGCTTCGGTTCCAGCACGGCCAGCTGGAAGATCTCGTTGCGCTTCTTCTCGCCACCGGAGAAGCCTTCGTTGACGCCACGGTGCAGCAGTTCGTCCTTCAGGTGCAGCACGGCCAGCTTCTGGCGCACCAGCTTGAGGAACTGCATGGAATCGAGTTCTTCCTCACCGCGCGCCTTGCGCTGGGCGTTCAGTGCCGCGCGCAGGAAGTAGGTGTTGTTCACGCCCGGGATTTCCACCGGGTACTGGAACGCCAGGAACAGGCCGGCAGCGGCGCGCGCTTCCGGGTCCTGCTCCAGCAGGTCGACGCCGTCGAACTGCACGCTGCCTTCGGTCACTTCGTAGCCGTCGCGGCCGGCCAGGACATTGCCCAGGGTGGACTTGCCGGCGCCGTTCGGGCCCATGATGGCGTGCACCTGGCCGGGCTGGACGTCCAGCGACAGGCCCTTGAGGATTTCCTTGTCGCCGATGCGGGCGTGGAGGTTTTCGATCTTCAGCATGGTGGGGGTTTCCGTGGGGCGGGCCGCGGCCCGCCGGTAAAGAGAATGCGTTTGCGAGGGGCAGGGGCGGGCGGTCAGCCCACCGAACCTTCCAGCGAGACTTCCAGCAGCTTCTTGGCTTCCACCGCGAACTCCATCGGCAGTTCGCGGAACACCTGCTTGCAGAAGCCGTCGACGATCATCGACACCGCGTCTTCCTGGCTGATGCCACGGGCGCGGCAGTAGAACAGCTGGTCGTCGGAAATCTTCGAGGTGGTGGCCTCGTGCTCGACGGTGGCGCCCGGGTTCTTCACCTCGATGTAGGGGAAGGTGTGCGCGCCGCACTGCTTGCCGATCAGCAGCGAATCACACTGGGTGTAGTTGCGCGCGCCATCGGCATTGCGGTCCACACGCACCAGGCCGCGGTAGGTGTTCTGGCCGCGGCCGGCGCTGATGCCCTTGCTGACGATCTTGCTCTTGGTGCGCTTGCCGACGTGGATCATCTTGGTGCCGGTGTCGGCCTGCTGGCGGTGATGGGTCAGCGCCACGGAGTGGAACTCACCGACCGAGTCGTCGCCCAGCAGCACGCAGGACGGGTACTTCCAGGTGATCGCCGAGCCGGTTTCGACCTGGGTCCAGGTGACCTTGCTGCGCGCACCACGGCACTCGGCACGCTTGGTGACGAAGTTGTAGATGCCGCCGACGCCGTTCTCGTCGCCCGGGTACCAGTTCTGCACGGTGGAGTACTTGATCTCCGCGTCTTCCAGCGCGACCAGCTCGACCACCGCAGCGTGCAGCTGGTTCTCGTCGCGCATCGGCGCGGTGCAGCCTTCCAGGTAGGACACGTAGGCCTTGTCCTCGCACACGATGAGGGTGCGCTCGAACTGGCCGGTGTGGCCGGCATTGATGCGGAAGTAGGTGCTCAGTTCCATCGGGCAGCGAACGCCCTTGGGAATGAACACGAAGCTGCCATCGGAGAACACCGCCGAATTGAGCGCGGCGAAGTAGTTGTCGCCCACCGGCACCACGGTGCCCAGGTACTGGCGGACCAGTTCCGGGTGTTCCTTGATGGCCTCGGACATCGAGCAGAAAATGATGCCCTTCTCGGCCAGTTCCTTGCGGAACGTGGTGCCGACGGACACCGAGTCGAACACCGCGTCCACCGCCACGCCGGCCAGCTTGGCACGCTCGTGCAGCGGCACGCCCAGCTTGTCGTAGGTGTCGAGCAGTTCCTTCGGCACGTCATCCAGCGAGGCGTACTTCGGGCCCTTCGGCGCGGAGTAGTAGCTGAGCGCCTGCAGGTCGATCGGCGCGATCTCCAGCTTGGCCCAGTCCGGCATCGGCATGGTCAGGAAGTGGCGGTAGGCGTCCAGGCGCCACTGCGTCATCCACTCCGGCTCTTCCTTCTTGGCCGACAGGGCACGGATGGTGTCCTCGTCCAGGCCCGGCGGCAGGGAGTCCGATTCGATCTCGGTGATGAAGCCGGCCGAATACTTGCGGCCGAGCTGCTCGTGGATCTCGCGGTTGGGGGTGTCGTCGTGGGCGACGTTTTCGATGGTTTCGGTGGCCATGGGGGGCTGCCTACGGATCAGGAGACGACGTCGACAGCGATGGTGCGGCGCTGTTCGTCATCGGCAAGGGGGAGAGGGGGCAGGATCTGCGCAAGGGTGACATCGCGCAGGGCCTCGGAGACCACGTCGTTGATCAGCCGCCAGCTGCTGCGCGCGCCGCACTTGGGCGCCATGCCGCACTGGTGGTGGTCGTGGCTGCATTCGGTCAGGGCCAGTGGCCCTTCCATCGCTTCGACCACTTCGAACAGCGAGATCTCGATGGCCGGGCGGGTCAGGCGGTAGCCGCCACGCACGCCGCGCAGGCCTTCAACCAGGCCGGCCTGGGCCAGCGGCTTGAGCACCTTGCTGACGGTGGGCGGCTCCAGACCGGTGAATTCGGCCAGCTCGGTGGCACTGAGCACCTCGCCCGGACGGGCGGCGAGCACGGTCAGCACGACGGTGGCGTAATCGGTGAGTTTGGTGACGCGCAACATGGGGATGCGAGTGGTTCTTAAAGCGGACTGAAATTGTACGCTTTTATTCGCCGCCATCCAACCCGGGCATTCAGCCGGCGCTGGGGCCGGGCCGGGAGGACACACCGGGGCCGTTGCCAGGGCGCAATGCTGCGCCAACGGGGTGATTTTCGCAATCACCCGGAATGGGCGAGAATCCCTGTTCCATTCGCTGCAAACAGCCCGTGCCGATGCCGAAGAAGATCCAAGCCCGCAAGTCCGCCATCCATGGCAACGGCGTGTTCGCCGTGGCCCCGATCAAGCAGGGCGAGCGCGTGATCCAGTACAAGGGCCTGCTGCGCAGCCACGGCGACGTTGATGCCGATGACAGCGGCGACGTCGAAAGTGGCCATACCTTCCTGTTCACCCTCAACGACGACTGGGTGATCGATGCCAACTACAAGGGCAATGACGCGCGCTGGATCAACCACAGCTGCGACCCGAACTGCGAGGCGGTGATCGAGGAAGACGAGGACGGCGACAGCCGCGGCGACAAGGTGTTCATCGAGGCGCTGCGCGATATCAAGGCCGGCGAAGAGTTGACCTACAACTACGGCATCACCCTGGCCGAGCGTCACACCGCCAAGCTGAAGAAGATCTGGGAGTGCCGCTGCGGCTCGCCCAAGTGCACCGGCACCATGCTGCAGCCCAAGCGCTGACCCGCAGCGGGTAGTGGCGGGGGCGGGGGGGGGCCCGCCGGGGGGGGGGGGGGGGGCGCCCCGCGGCGCCGCGCGCCCCGGGCCCCCCCACAATCGGCCCCCCCCCCCCCCCCCGCCCCCGGCACTACCTTACTTACCCAGCACGCCTGCCGGCACCAGGTTGCCCAGGTTCTGGTTGAAGGTGACCACCAGCTTGCCGTTCTTCACCTGCGCCGACTGCACCTGCAGGGCGCCGAGCAGGCCGGCCACGGCCGGGTCCAGCTTGTAGATCGGTTCGCGCTGGGCGTAGTCGCTCAGCCAGGCATTGAGCAGGCCGCGGGTGCGCGAATCGAGGCGACCGCCCTGGTTGGCCGGGGTGAAGTCATCCACGCTCGGCTGCTGCAGGTGGAAGCCCTGGGTCTGCGCGTCGTAGCGCAGTCCACTGCTGAGCTTCACCGTGCCCAGCTTGGCCGGGTTGCCACCGGCGGTGGCCAGTGCCACATCCATGCCCAGGTTCAACCGTTCGCCGGCCGGAAGACTCAGTTGCGGGTGACTCATGGTCAGGGCGATCAGGCCGCCGAGGGCGTCCTGGGTGCGCGGGAAGCTGCCATCGAGGTACTGCTGCACGTCACTGGCGCCGACCGACAGTTCGCGGCCGGAGATGGAAGGGGCGGCCTGGGCGCCGATCGCAGCGGCGATCAGTACGGTGGAGGCGGCGAGGCGGGTCATCAGGGAACGCAGGCGCATGGCGGTGACCGGTGGATATGAATGGACGAATCAAAGAGTAGCCGTGCCGGCTGAATCGCGCGTGCATGCCGCTGCAACGGTTCAGTCCAGCGTTGGCCGCAGTTGCGCCGACTGGATCTGCCAGGCGCGGCCATCGGCACGGGGTTGCACCCGGTACCAGCCGCCGAAGCGGAAGGTGCCCTCAGGGGTCACTGCGCGGATCTGCACCGGAACCTCCAGCAGCTGCGGCGGCTGGTGACCGTCGCGCGCGATCGGTAGTTCGCTGGTCAGGCGCAGGCTGCGCACGTCCGTGAGCTGGCGCAATGCGGCATCGTCGGCGCGTCGTGCATCGCTGGGCGGGAATGTCCACGCGGCGTCGACGGCCTTGCGATCGCGATTGAGCAGGGCCATGACATAGGCATTGAGCATTCCCGCCGGCAGCTCGGCCTCGGCCGCGACGGCGGCAAACAGGGGATCGACATCGATGGCCTGCACGGCCGGTGCATCGCCTTCTGCGGCGGTCTGTGACTTCGTGCGGGCAGCCACCTCGGCCGTGGCCGACGGTGTGGCATCCGCTGGATCGGATTGCGATGTCGGCCGGGAACAGGCCAGCAGCACCAGCGGTGCGAGCAGTATCAGGAACCTGCGCATGTCTGCCTCCTCCCCGAGGCGAACGGAAGGAGGCAGTGTATCGGCTGTGCCGCGATCAGCGCGAGGAGGGCAGCTGTTCCAGTGCATCCAGCGCTGGCAGCACCTGCGTGGCGATGGCGGCCAGGGCATGGCCTTCGGTGTCGGCGTGGCGCTGCACGATGTCGCGCAGCAGCTGGGTGGCGATCACCAGGGTCGCGCGCTCGTCGCCGCTGATACCAGCGGTGCGCGGCGCCGCTTCCAGCAGGCGCATCAGGTCGCGGCTTGCGCGATGTTCCAGTTCGATGGTGCAGCGCCCGGTGCACTGCAACCCGTCCTTTTCGATGGGGGTCACCGAGATCCGGTAGCGGGTGGAGGGGCTGGCCATGAGGGTGTGCTCGCCGTAGCTGTGGAGGATGTGCCCACCTTAGGCAAGGCCGTGCCCGGCGGCGATGGCCGGGGCTGCACGCAGTGTTCCACCCGGTACGTTCCGGGGCCGCAACGGACCACGCCCAGCCAATGGCGACGGGCCTGTACGCGCATTCCCGGGGATGCGGCAACGCTGTGTTGCGGGCTGTGTTGGGACAAAAAAAACGGGACGGCCAGAGCCGTCCCGTCGGAATCCGCGTTGGGGCGCGCGCTTACAGCGCGGCGTCCTTCAGCTTCTTCAGCGGACGCACCTTCAGCTTGGTGGTGGCCGGCTTGGCAGCGAACCACTGCTCTTCCTTGGTGAACGGGTTGATGCCCTTGCGCTTCGGCTTGGCCGGCACATTGACGGTGGTGATCTTCAGCAGGCCCGGCAGGGTGAAGGAGCCAGCGCCCTTCTTGTGCACCGAGGAGGCGACGGCGCTTTCAAGCGAGGCCAGCACAGCGCGGACGTCCTTGGCGATGACGCCGGAGGCTTCAGCGATGTGTGCAACCAGGCCGGACTTGGTCAGCACTTCCTTGATCGGCTTCGGAGCGGCCGGCTTGGCGGCTGCCTTCGTCGCGACTTTCTTCACTGCCTTCTTCGGGGCAGCCTTCTTAGCGGTCTTTGCCATGGTTTCCTGTTCCGTGAACGGTTGGTTGTTTGGTCGGCGCCGAACCCCGTCGGCAAGCGCAATGTAGGGCAACTCTCGGGCGCCGCCAATAGCCCGAAGCGTGGAAAGTGCATGTTTTTTCATATCCAGGCCGATTCAGTACATGGCCGGCAGTGGGGGAAGGGGGTGTGGCAGCGCGCGCGATGGTCCTCGCCCGCGCATCGGAGGAATGCGCGAAACCACTGAAAACAAGGGAAAAATGCGCGCCGGTCTGGCGAAGAAGTGACCAGTTGTCCGGTTTCCGGTGGACCTGTGGCGTGTGGCGGAGCGACGCAGGGCTAACGCCTCCCGTGCGAGGGTGACCGTTCATCACCGTCACGCAGGAGCAGCACATGGGAATCTCGCGACACGCCACCGCGCACTGGGAAGGCGATCTGAAGTCGGGCAAGGGGCAGTTGAGCACGCCGCAGAGTGGGCTGCTGGACAAGACCCGCTACGGCTTCAACAGCCGCTTCGGCGACGAAAAGGGCACCAATCCGGAAGAGCTGATCGCTGCCGCGCACGCCGGCTGTTTCACCATGGCGCTGTCGGCCAAGCTCGGCGAGGCCGGCTTCACCCCGACTTCGCTGGATACCGAAGCCAAGGTCGATCTGTCGCTGGAAGGCGGCCCGCAGCTGTCGCAGATCCGGCTGAAGGTGAAGGCGGTGGTGCCGGGCATCGACGCGACGCAGTTCCGTGCGATTGCCGATGACGCCAAGCAGAACTGCCCGGTATCCAAGGCGCTGAGCGCAGTGCCGATCAGCCTGGAAGCCGAGCTGGGCTGAGGGTAGTGCCGGCCGCTGGCCGGCAACCGCATGATGTCGAGGTCCAGGTAGCAGCCGGCCAGCGTTATGGCGGCCTTCCTGGCCGCCACCCTCCGGGCCGTCGCATCCGACGTTGGCAGCGGCTCCTGCCGCTGCCTTCGGCTCTACCACCCCCCATCACAATCACCAATCAAGGGTGCCGGTAATCACCGTCTGCACCTGGCCACCGGACCAGACTTCCCCGTCTTCATCGACGAAAAGGGTCAGGCGCGCGTCGTGGCCGACTTCGCGGCCCTGGCTGACTTCGAACGGTGCGCGACCACGGGGCAGCGCATCGCGCAGGTCCAGCCATGCGGCCAGCACCGCATTGGCAGCACCGGAGGCGGCGTCCTCGAAGCGGCGTCCATTGCCGACGAAGGCACGTACCGCCAGATCGAAGCCCTCGCTGCCATCGCTGAAGGCATAGGCGAACACGCCCATGCTGTCGGTGGACTCGGCCAGTGCGGCCACCGCATCCCAGTCCGGCTGCAGCGCGCGCAATGCGGCCTCATCGGCCACCTGCACCACCCACCAGCTGCGTCCGCCCTGCATCCGCGCCGGCGGCAGCGTGCCCAGCGGCCAGTCCTTCAGTGCGGCCTGCAGGCGTGGATCGGTCGCCTCGGCAGTCTCGGCCAGCTGCGCGCGCGGCGTGCGGATGGCGATGCGCTGCTGCACACCCTCACCGCTGACGCGCAGCGGCAGGGCACCGGCAATGCCGTCCTGCACCAGCACACCATCAACCGCTGCGGCCAGGCCGGCCTGCAGCACCGCATGTGCGGTGCCGACGCTGGGGTGGCCGGCAAACGGAACTTCCTTCTGCGGGCTGAACATGCGCAGGCGGTAGCTGGCACCGGCGACCTGCGGCGGGAACACGAAGGTGGTTTCGGGCAGGCGCGTCCAGCGCGCGATGGCCTGCATGCTGGCGCCGTCCAGGCCCTCGGCATCGAGCACCACGGCCAGCGGATTGCCAGCGCCGGCGCGCGGGGAAAACACATCCAGCTGCAGGAAACGGCGGGTGGACATCAGGCGGCACTCCAGTAAACAGGCCGCATAGCGTAGCGCGGGGCACCCAAAAGGGGACGGAGGGAATTAAGTCGCTTTTGCCCCATGTGCCATAAGCGACTTAATTCCCTCCGTCCCCTTTTTTCCGTGGGCTACCAGCGGATGTGGCCGTCGATGACCGGTTGCACCTGGCCGCCGATCCAGACCGTGCCCTGCGCATCGATCTGCACCTGCACGCGGCCATCGCGGCCGACTTCGCGGCCCTGGCTGGCCACGTAGTGGCCCTCGCGGCCGGGCAGGGCATCGCGCTGCCGCAGCCAGGCACCGATCAGGGCATTGGCGCTGCCGGTGACCGGATCTTCCGGCACGCTGGCCGCATCAGCGGGGCAGAAGGCGCGCACCACCCGGGTGTGGTCGCTGCCAGCTTCGTCGGCGAACACGGCCAGGCCGGTGGCATCAGTGGTGAGGCTCCAGTCGGCCAGTGCGGCCATGTCCGGCACCAGGTTGCGTACGGCGGAGGCGTCGCGCAGCGGCAGCAGCCACCAGCGAGCGCCGTTGTCCCATAGTTCGGGTACGTGCCCGCTGGCAGCCAGCGCCAGCAGCGTTTCCGGCGCTCCGTCCGCCGCTGTGTCCAGTTGCTGCGCCGGTGGGCTGGCCAGTTGGATCTGCAGTGCCTCGGCCGGGCCGCTCACCCGTACCGGCAGCAACCCCGCCGCGCATTGCTGCAGCAGGGCACCGTCGCGTGGTTGCGCCAGGCCGCAGGTCACCGCCGCCCAGGCGGCGCCGACGCTGGGGTGGCCGGCAAATGCCAGCTCGCGGGTCGGAGTGAAGATGCGGATGTGGTAGTCGGCGCCCGGCGCACTGGGGCGCAGGAAGAACACCGTCTCGGACAGGTTCAGCCAGGCGGCCAGGGCCTGCATCTGGCTGCTGGAGAGCTCGTCGGCGTCCAGGATGACGCCCAGTGGGTTGCCGGTGCCGGGGCGGGGGGCGAAGACATCGAGCTGCAGGTAACGGAGGACGGCCATCTACGGGGATATTGCGCTTAGAATCAAAGGTTCCGCCCCCGAGGGCGGCTTCCCCACATTTTACATAGCCAATCCATGT
Source organism: Stenotrophomonas sp. SMYL20 (assembly GCF_036320045.1). Taxonomy (NCBI): domain Bacteria; kingdom Pseudomonadati; phylum Pseudomonadota; class Gammaproteobacteria; order Lysobacterales; family Lysobacteraceae; genus Stenotrophomonas; species Stenotrophomonas sp. SMYL20. The sequence continues at coordinate 42,262 of NZ_JAWIRT010000009.1, forward strand.
CAGCTTCCCCCCTTGTCGATCGTTGGATCGTACTGAAGTTCGGCGGCACCTCGGTGTCGCGTCGTCATCGCTGGGACACGATCGGGAAGCTGGCGAAAAAACGTGCGGAAGAGACCGGCTCGCGCGTGCTGGTGGTGGTTTCGGCGCTGTCCGGGGTCACCAACGAACTGACCGCGATCGCCGATGGCGCGCCGGACAGCCGTGATCGCGTGGCCGCGCTGGTCGAACGCCATGAAGGCTTCCTGGCCGAACTGGGCCTGGGCCGCGAAGTGCTGGCCGAGCGCCTGGCAGTGCTGCAGGGACTGCTCGATGACCCGCGTGCGGCCACCCGTCCGCTGCAGTGGCAGGCCGAAGTGCTGGGCCAGGGCGAACTGCTGTCCTCCACCCTGGGTGCTGCCTACCTGCACGCCTCGGGCCTGGACATGGGCTGGATGGATGCCCGCCAGTGGCTGGACGCGATGCCGCCGCAGCCGAACCAGAGCGACTGGTCGCAGCGCCTGTCGGTGAACTGCCAGTGGCGTGCCGATGCGGAGTGGATGCAGCGCTTCCGCGCGCAGCCGACCCGCCTGCTGATCACCCAGGGTTTCATCTCGCGGCATGCCGATGGCGGTACCGCCATCCTCGGCCGTGGTGGCTCGGATACCTCGGCGGCGTACTTCGGCGCGCTGCTCGGCGCCAGCCGCGTGGAGATCTGGACCGACGTGCCGGGCATGTTCAGCGCCAACCCGAAGGATGTGCCGGACGCGCGCCTGCTGACCCGCCTGGACTATTACGAGGCGCAGGAAATCGCCACCACTGGCGCCAAGGTGTTGCACCCGCGCTCGATCAAGCCGTGCCGCGATGCCGGCGTGCCGATGGCCATCCTCGATACCGAGCGCCCGGAACTGCCGGGCACCAGCATCGATGGCAGCGCTGCGCCGGTCCCGGGCGTGAAGGCGATCAGCCGCCGCAACGGCATCGTGCTGGTGTCGATGGAAGGCATCGGCATGTGGCAGCAGGTCGGCTTCCTGGCCGATGTGTTCAACCTGTTCAAGAAGCATGGCCTGTCGGTGGACCTGATCGGTTCGGCCGAAACCAACGTCACCGTGTCGCTGGATCCGTCCGAGAACCTGGTCAACACCGATGTGCTGGCCGCGCTGTCGGCCGACCTGTCGCAGATCTGCAAGGTGAAGGTGATCGTGCCGTGCGCGGCGATCACCCTGGTTGGTCGCGGCATGCGCTCGCTGCTGCACAAGCTGTCGGACGTGTGGGCCACCTTCGGCCGCGAGCGCGTGCACATGATCTCGCAGTCGTCCAACGACCTGAACCTGACCTTCGTCATCGACGAAGCCGATGCCGATGGCTTGCTGCCGATCCTGCATGCCGAGCTGATCGACAGCGGTGCGATGCCGGTGGAAGAGACCGAAGTGTTCGGCCCACGCTGGCGCGAGATCGCCGGCACCGTGCGCCCGCGTGGCACGCCGTGGTGGCGGGGCCAGCGGGCGCACCTGCTGCAGCTGGCCGACGCCGGTACGCCGCGCTATGTCTACCACCTGCCGACCGTGCGCGCCCGTGCCCGCGCGCTGGCCGCGATCAAGCCGATCGACCAGCGCTACTACGCGATCAAGGCCAACAGCCACCCGGCCATCCTGCAGCTGCTGGAAGCCGAGGGCTTCGGCCTTGAGTGTGTATCGCACGGCGAACTGAAGCACGTGTTCCAGCACCTGCCGGAACTGTCGCCCAAGCGTGTGCTGTTCACCCCCAGCTTCTGCCCGCGCAGCGAGTACGAAGCCGCGTTCGCGCTGGGCGTGACCGTCACCGTCGACAACGTCGAAGCGCTGCAGCGCTGGCCGGACCTGTTCCGCAACCGCGAGCTGTGGCTGCGCGTGGATCTGGGCCGTGGCGAAGGCCACCATGCCAAGGTCCGCACCGGCGGCAAGGACTCCAAGTTCGGCCTGCCGATCGCCCGCGTCGATGAGTTCGTGCGCGCGGCCACCGATCTGGGCAGCCGCGTGGTCGGCCTGCATGCGCATCTGGGCAGTGGCGTGGAAACCGCGCAGCACTGGCGCCTGATGTGCGATGAGCTGGCCGGTTTCGCCCGCCGCATCGGCAGCGTGCACACCATCGATATCGGCGGTGGCCTGCCGATTCCGTACAGCGACGAAGACGAGCCGTTCGACCTGGACGCCTGGGCCGAGGGCCTGGCCGAGGTCAAGGCGCTGCATCCGGCGTTCCGCCTGGCGATCGAGCCGGGCCGCTACCTGGTGGCCGAATCCGGCGTGCTGCTGACCCATGTCACCCAGGTGGTGGAGAAGGACGGCGTGCGCCGTGTTGGCCTGGATGCCGGCATGAACGCACTGATGCGCCCGGCCCTGTACGACGCCTGGCACGACATCGAGAATCTCAGCCGCCAGGGCGGCTATGCCGAAGCCGCGTTCGATGTGGTCGGCCCGATCTGCGAATCCAGCGATGTGTTCGGCAAGCGCCGCAAGCTGCCGGTGTCGACCGCGCCGGACGATGTGATGCTGATCGCCGACGCCGGCGCCTACGGCTATTCGATGGCCAATACCTACAACCAGCGGATGCTGCCGCGCGAAGACGTGATCGAATGACCACCGCGCGCGCCCTGCACCCGCCCACCGACACGCCCCGCGCCATCGCGCGGGCCCGTGCCTGACCGGATACACCATGACTGCTTTCGACAAACACCAGGTTTCCCGCTTCCGCTTCGTCCGCTGCGAATTCGCCGCGGATACCGGCGTGGCCAGGCTGGTCTACGCCTTTGATGACGGCCCGGAGATGGTGGAAACCATCACCGTGCCGGGCGCCCCGTTCGTGCTCGACGAAGCGCGTAGCGCCGCCGTGCAGCGCGCGCTGCAGCTGCTGCACCTGATCGCCGGTGTCAGCTACTACAAGGCGGGCGTGCCGGAGACGGTCAGCATCGACAGCTATGCCATCGATGCCGATACCGCTGCGCTGGTGGAGACGGTCTACCTCAACGGCCTGGGTGAATTTGCCTACCGCAACGGCCTGAACCTGCGCGGGCGCTTCCGCCTGCCGGTGCAGGGCGAGGCAGTGCAGGCGCCGGTGCTGGGCCTGCAGCCGCACGCGCTGGTGGCGATCGGTGGCGGCAAGGATTCGCTGGTCAGCATCGAAGCGCTGCGCCGTGCCGGCGTGGACGAGACGGTGACCTGGATCGGTGGCTCGCAGCTGATCCGTGCCTGCGCTGAACGCACCGGCCTGCCGACGCTGAACCTGGGCCGCGCGCTGGCGCCGGAACTGTTCGAGCTGAACCGCCAGGGTGCGTGGAACGGGCATATCCCGGTCACTGCGGTGAACTCGGCGATCATGGTGCTGGCCGCGCTGCTGCAGGGCGTGGACCAGGTGGTGTTCTCCAACGAACGTTCGGCCAGCTACGGCAGCCAGATTCCGGGCACCGGCGAAGTGAACCACCAGTGGTCCAAGGGCTGGGCATTCGAGCAGGCGTTCGGCAGCCATGTGCAGACGCACGTAGCGGCGGACCTGCAGTACTACTCGCTGCTGCGCCCGATGTCGGAGCTGGCAGTGGCCCGCCAGTTCGCCAAGACCGATTTCTACGACGCGCATTTCTCCAGCTGCAACCGCAACTTCCACATCCTCGGCGAGCGCCCGGTGAACCGCTGGTGCGGTGTCTGCCCGAAGTGCCATTTCGTGTTCCTGGCGCTGGCCCCGTTCATGCCCAAGACGCGCCTGGTGCGCATCTTCGGCCGCAACCTGCTGGACGATGCCGAGCAGGCCGGTGGCTTCGATGCACTGCTGGAATTCCAGGACCACAAGCCGTTCGAGTGCGTGGGCGAAGGCCGCGAATCGCGTGCGGCGATGGCGACCCTGGCGCAGCGCCCGGAGTGGAAGGAAGACGTGCTGGTGAAGCGCTTCTGCAATGAGATCCAGCCGCAGCTGGATGCCGCCGAACTGGAACTGGCACCGCTGCTGCAGCTGCAGGGCGAGCACCGCGTTCCGGCTGCGCTGTGGGAACGGGTGCGTGAAGATTTCGAAGCTTGAAGGAAAGCGCGTCGCGCTGTGGGGCTGGGGCCGTGAGGGCCGTGCGGCGTTTGCGGTGCTGCGTGAGCGTCTGCCGGCACTGCCGCTGAGCCTGTTCTGCCCGGCGGCCGAGGTAGAGGCCGCACGTGCGGAAACACAGGGCGTGCTGGACGTGCGTGGCGAGCCTTCCGCTGAAGCGCTGGCCGCGTTCGATGTGGTGATCAAATCGCCCGGCATCAGCCCGTACCAGCCGGTCGCGCTGGCGGCGGCGGCGCAGGGCACCACCTTCATCGGTGGCACCGCGCTGTGGTTCGCCGAACATGCAGGTGCCGATGGCATCGTGCACGACACCGTGTGTGTGACCGGTACCAAAGGCAAGAGCACCACCACCGCGCTGGTCGCGCACCTGTTGCGCGCGGCCGGCCACCGCACCGGCCTGGTCGGCAACATCGGCCTGCCGCTGCTGGAAGTGCTGGACCCGCAGCCCGCACCCGCGTACTGGGCGGTGGAACTGTCCAGCTACCAGACCGGCGAAGTGGCGCGCAGTGGCGCCCATCCGCAGGTAGCGGTGGTGCTGAACCTGTTCCCGGAGCACCTGGATTGGCACGGCAGCGAGCAGCGTTACATCGAGGACAAGCTGCGGCTGGTGACTGAAGCCGCACCGCGCATCGCCGTGCTCAATGCCGCCGATCCGCATCTGGCTGCGCTGTCGCTGCCCGATAGCGAAGTGGTCTGGTTCAACCAGCCGCAGGGCTGGCATATGCGCGGTGACATCGTGCATCGCGGCGAGCAAGCCGTGTTCGATACCCGCAACACGCCGCTGCCGGGTCGCCACAACCGCGGCAACCTTTGTGCGGTACTGGCGGCGCTGGAAGCGCTGGGGCTGGACGCCGTGGCGCTGGCATCGGCGGTGCAGGATTTCCGTCCGCTGCCGAATCGCCTGCAGCGCATCGGCGCGGCCGATGGCCTGACCTACGTCAACGATTCGATCAGCACCACGCCGCATGCCAGCCTGGCCGCGCTGGAGTGCTTCGCCGGGCAGCGCATCGCGTTGCTGGTGGGCGGGCATGACCGTGGCCTGGACTGGACCGATTTCATGCAGCACATGGCGCACGACGTGCCGCCGGTGGAGATCGTGACGATGGGCAGCAACGGCCCGCGCATCCACGCGATGCTGCAGCCGCTGGCCGATGCCGGTCGCTTCGGTCTGCACGCGGCGGCGGATCTGCCCGAGGCAATGGCGCTGGCACGTGCCGCGTTGGGTTCTGAGGGCGGGGTGGTATTGCTGTCGCCGGGCGCGCCTAGTTTCGGCGCCTACCGTGACTACGTGGCGCGTGGCCGCCATTTCGCTGAGCTGGCTGGGTTTGACCCGGAGAGCATCAGCGCGATTCCCGGGCTGGGTATCGCTTGAAGGTAGTGCCGGCCGCTGGCCGGCAACCTCCGGAGAAATTCATCCACGCATGGCGTGGATCTACTGCTCCTCGTCGATGAACGCGTAGCCGCCTTCGATCAGCTGCTGCAGGTACGCATCGAAGCTGGGCGCGATCACCGCATAGCTGTCCGGATCGTGCAGGTAGCGCACCACCTGGCCGACCGTACCGCCCGGCGCGGGATCAAAATCCAGGTACAGCATCGAGGTGCCGCCGTTGTTCATGCAGTGCGAGAAGCACAGGCGGCGGTTCATCGGCAGATCGGCGTCGATGCCCTCACCCAGGATCTCCGGCTCGTCATCCAGCCACTCTTCGTAGATGGAACGGATGCTGTCGTCCCACTGCTGCTGGTCCTCGAAGATCTGCGCGACCGAGCGCAGGTAGTAGGGGTAATCGCCCACATCTGAACCCAGCATCAGCACGCAGACCTCACCGCCGGGATACTCGCGGAAATGGGTGCCATCCACGCGGGACAACAGTTCCACCAGGCTGTCCGGCACCTGCGGCCACTGCGCTCGCAGGCGCTGCAGGTCTTCGGCGCTGGCGCCCTGGACCCAAGCCCACTGCGGGGCATCCTCGGCAGGCAAACGCGGAACAAGGCCAGACAGGAAGCGATCAACAAGATTCATGCGAAAAAAGGGGACGGAGGGGATTAAGTCGTATCCAACCACACCTGCGTCACGTCGCCAATGCAGAATGCGACGCGGGAGGGGCGAATACGGCTTAATCCCCTCCGTCCCCTTTTTCTTGCGGAGCAGGCGCATGAATCGTTGGCGATGCGGTGTGGCGGTGATGCTGGGGCTGGCGGCGATGCCGGCGTGGGCGGCGATGAAGACTCAGCCGGTGGAGTGGAAGCACCAGGGCACGACTTTCAGCGGCGTGCTGGTCTATGACGACGGCGACAACGATAAGCGCCCCGGGCTGGTGATGGTGCCGAACTGGAAAGGCGTGAACGAATCGGCGGTCGAGAAGGCCAAGCAGCTGGCTGGCGATGACTATGTGGTGCTGGTGGCCGATGTCTACGGCAAGAGCGTGCGGCCGAAGACCGATGCCGAGGCCGGGCCGGTGGCGACCAAGCTCCGCAACGACCGGCCGCTGCTGCGTGCGCGCGCGCTGGAAGCGGTGAACGTGCTCAAGGCCCAGGCCGGCAAGGCGCCGCTCGATGCCAGCCGGATCGGTGCGGTGGGCTTCTGTTTCGGTGGCACCACGGTGCTGGAGCTGGCCCGTGCCGGTGCGCCGCTGGCAGGGGTGGTCAGCCTGCACGGCGGGCTGGGTTCGCCGCTGCCGGCACAGGCTGGTGGCAGCCACCCGTCGGTGCTGGTGCTCAATGGCGCCGACGACACCAGCGTGACCGCCGAGGACATCGGCAGCTTCCAGAAAGAAATGGACGCGGCCAAGGTCGATTGGGAGTTCACCAACTACAGCGGCGCGGTGCACTGCTTTGCCGAGCGCGATGCCAACAGCCCGCCGGGCTGCCAGTACAACGAGCGCGCGGCGAAGCGCGCGTGGAAGGCGCTGGATGAGTTCTTCGAGGAGCGCTTCGAGAAACGTTGAACCGTGCAGCGGTAGTGCCGGCCGCTGGCCGGCATTCCCGTGACATCCGCAGCATCATGAGGTTGCCGGCCAGCGGCCGGCACTACAATGCGGTAAACGCGATCGGTCGGCAGCCACCGGAATGCCGGTTTGGTGGGTGCCGACCGTTGGTCGGCACGCCTCAACCCATCAATGCGAACGCTGCACCGCGTAGCGGGCCAGGCCGCGCAGGGCAGCCACGGCATCATTGTCGGCCAGGCCATCGAGCGCGCGCTCGGCGGCTTCGGCATATTCCTCGGCACGCGCGCGGCTGTACTCCAGCCCGCCGGTAGCGCGGATCGCGGCCAGCACTTCCGGCATCGCCGAGGCGTCGCCGTCCTGCACGATGGTGCGCAGGCGCTCGCGGGTGGCGTCGTCGGAGTGCGCCATCGCGTGGATCAGGGGCAGCGTGGCCTTGCCCTCGGCGAGGTCGTCACCCAGGTTCTTGCCCAGCTCCTCGGCATTGGCCGAATAGTCCAGCACGTCGTCGGCAATCTGGAACGCGTAGCCCAGGTGCATGCCGTAGTCGAACAGGGCCTGCTGGGTGGCTTCATCCACGCCGCTGGCCAGCGCGCCCAGGCGGGTGCCGGCGGCGAACAGCACCGCGGTCTTGCGCTCGATCACGCGCAGGTAGGCGGCTTCGTCGGTATCCGGGTTGTGCACGTGCAGCAGCTGCAGCACTTCACCCTCGGCGATGCGGTTGGTGGCATCGGCCAGGATCTGCATCACCGACATGCGCTCCAGCTCGACCATCAGCTGGAAGCTGCGCGAGTACAGGAAGTCGCCGACCAGCACGCTGGGCGCGTTGCCCCACAGGGCGTTGGCGGTGCTGCGGCCACGGCGCAGGCTGGATTCGTCCACCACGTCGTCGTGCAGCAGGGTGGAGGTGTGGATGAACTCGATGATCGCCGCCAGCTGGTGGTGGTCCGGGCCGGCCTGGCCGACCGCATGGCCGGCCAGCATCACCAGCATCGGGCGCAGGCGTTTGCCGCCGGCGGAAATGATGTGATCGGCGATCTGGTTGATCAGCACGACGTCCGAGGACAGGCGGCGCCGGATCAGGGCGTCGACGGCGGCCATGTCGGCCGCGGCAAGCGACTGGATCTGGGGCAGGCCCAGGGCGGGACGGGTGTCTTCGGTGATGGTCATGCGATCAGGCTTTCAGGCTCATCGCTGATTATAGGCGTTGCCTGTGAATTCGGGCGCAAACCGGGCAGGCCGGCGTCTGCGGCCCGGCCACGGATGCCGCCTGCGTGAATACGTATGCAGGTTGCGCCATGCCCGTGAGGCCACCGCTAAGCTTGCGGCATCAGGATTTCGGCCCGCTCCCGGCGGGTCCCGCACGCCCGGAGGGGGGCTGTCGATGTCGCACTATCCATGGTGGCGCGGAGCCGTCATCTACCAGATCTACCCGCGCAGTTTCCTTGACGCCAACGGCGACGGGGTAGGCGACCTGCCGGGCATCATCCAGCGCCTGGACCACATCGCAACGCTGGGCGTGGACGCGATCTGGATCTCGCCGTTCTTCAAATCGCCGATGGCCGACTTCGGCTACGACATCGCCGACTACCGCGACGTCGACCCGCTGTTCGGCAGCCTGGACGACTTCGACCGCCTGCTGGCCAAGGCGCACGGTCTGGGCCTGAAGGTGATGATCGACCAGGTGCTGAGCCATACCTCGATCGAGCACGCCTGGTTCCGCGAGAGCCGCCAGGACCGGACCAACCCCAAGGCCGACTGGTACGTGTGGGCGGACCCGCGCGAGGACGGCACGCCGCCCAACAACTGGCTGTCGCTGTTCGGCGGCGGCGCCTGGCAGTGGGAGCCGCGCCGAGAGCAGTACTACCTGCACAACTTCCTGGTCGACCAGCCGGACCTGAACTTCCATCACCCGGACGTGCAGCAGGCCACCCTGGACAACGTGCGCTTCTGGCTGGACCGCGGCGTGGATGGCTTCCGCCTGGATGCGATCAACTTCTGCTTCCATGACGCGCAGCTGCGCGACAACCCGGCCAAGCCGGCGGAGAAGCGCTTCGGTCGCGGCTTCAGCCCGGACAACCCGTACGCCTACCAGTACCACTATTACAACAACACCCAGCCGGAGAACCTGCCGTTCCTGGAGAGGCTGCGCGCGCTGCTGGACGAGTATCCGGGGGCGGTCAGCCTGGGCGAGATCTCCTCGGAGGACTCGCTGGCCACCACCGCCGAGTACACCCGGGATGGTCGTCTGCACATGGGCTACAGCTTCGAGCTGCTGGTGGACGACTACAGCGCGGCCTATATCCGCGACACGGTCTCGCGGCTGGAAGCGGCGATGATCGAAGGCTGGCCGTGCTGGGCGGTTTCGAATCACGACGTGGAGCGGGCGGTCAGCCGCTGGGGCGGCCACCCGGCTGACCCGCGCCTGGCGAGGATGCTGGTGGCGATGCTGTGCTCGCTGCGCGGCTCGGTCTGCCTGTACCAGGGCGAGGAACTGGGCCTGGCCGAGGCCGAGGTGCCGTTCGAGGCCCTGCAGGACCCCTATGGCATCACCTTCTGGCCCAACTTCAAGGGCCGCGATGGCTGCCGGACCCCACTGCCGTGGACCGACGCGCCGCTGGCCGGTTTCACCGCCGGCCAGCCGTGGCTGCCGATTCCGCCCGAGCACCGCGCCGCGGCCGTGGCGGTGCAGGAGCGCGACCCGGACTCGGTCCTGGCTGCGTTCCGCGGGTTCCTGGCCTGGCGGCATAGCCAGCCGGCACTCCTGCATGGCAGCATCCGATTCATCGAAAGCGCCGAGCCAGTGCTGCTGTTCGAGCGTATGCTTGCAGATGAAACCCTCCTGCTGGCCTTCAACCTGTCGGCCGAGGCGGTGAACCATCCGCTGCCGCCGGGCAACTGGCAGCAGGTGGCGGTGCCGGGCCCGGATGCGGGCACGGTGCAGGGCAATGAACTCCGGCTGCCGCCGCGCGCGGTGTATTGCGCCCGACGCAGCTGACCGTTTTCTCCGGTGGCGGTACTTGCGGGGACGGGGCCGAAGCGCCCCGTCCCTTTTTTGTGGGTGGGCTTCCGGTGAAGGGCATCCACGCATGGCGTGGATCTACTGGGGATGGCCCTTATCCACGCCATGCGTGGATGGGCCTCGCCGACCAACGGCCGGCATGCGCGCAAAAGAAAACCCGCTGCCTGCGTAGCGGGTTTCCGGTCCTGCTCCCCTTGTGCTGCCGGCCAGCGGCCGGCACTACCCGGTCGTGGTCAGAACTTGTAGTTCACGCCCAGCATGTAGGTGCGGCCCCACTCGATGTATTCCAGCGGGCGGTCCTTGCTGCCGGCGTAGGTGCGGTACGGCTCGTTGGTCAGGTTGCTGCCCTGCAGCAGCAGGGTCAGCCCGCGCAGGCTGCTGCTGTCGCTGAAGGTGTAGCTGACCTGTGCATCGGTCACGTTCTCGCCCACCACGTAGCGCAGCGTGCGATTGCCGTTGAAGTTGCCGATCTCACCGATGAAGTCCGAACGGCGGCGCTGGCTCACACGTGCTTCAAAGCCGCTGCGCTCGTAGTAGGCGGTGAAGTTGTACACGCGCTTGGACAGTCCCGGCAGGCTGATCGGGTCGGTGCCCACACTGGAGGCGCTCTCCGGATCCAGGATGGTGATGTCGCTCTTGTTGAAGGTCGCGCTGGCCTGCACGCCGAAGCCGCGCAGGCTGTCGGTCAGCATCTCCAGCGGGAACGACCCGGTCAGCTCCAGCCCCTTCAACGTGCCGCCCTTGCCGTTCTGCGGCGTGGAGAAGGTGCCGGTGGTCAGCACCGGTGCGGTCATGCCCGGCGGTGGCACGTAGTTGCCGAGCAGGCCGCTGAAGTCGTAGTTGTCCACCGACTGCGTGTAGACGTAGCTCTTCAGGTCCTTGTAGAAGATCGCCGCAGCCACGTAGGCCTTCTCGCCGAAGTACTTCTCATAGGACAGATCCAGCGCGGTGGCGCGCCACGGATCCAGCAGCGGATTGCCACCGCTGCCACCGGGGCGGCCGTTGTTGGTATCCACGCCGAATTCCAGGCCGGCACGCATCTGGTCCACGCGCGGGCGCGCGACCTGCTTGGCGGCGGCGAAGCGCAGCGTCTGCTGGTGCGGGAACATGAACACCAGGTTCAAGCTCGGCAGCCAATCCTTGTAGGTCTTGCCGGCAGAGAAGGGCTGGATGTTGCTGCCCGCCGGCTGCGAGCTGTCCCAGTAGCGCGAGTCCGAGCTCTGGTCGGTGTGCTGCATCTGCACGCCGATGTTGCCGCGCACGCCGACCACGCCGATGTCGGTATTGATGTTCAGGCGTGCCCACGCCGTGGTGATCTTCTCCTCGACCGTCCACGACTTGGGAATCAGGTAGTCCAGGTTGTCGACCGGGTTGAAGGTCATGTAACGACCGACGGCTGCCGGCACATTCCACGACGGGATGTAGCCGATGCCGGCGAAACCGAGGTTGACCGGGCGGTACTGCAGGTCCGGTGCGATGGTGGATTCGCCTTGGGCGCCGAGCAGGATGTTGCCTTCGGCCTGGGCCTTCTGCTTGCGACGGTCGGCATAGTTCACGCCCACGTCCACATCCGAGAACCAGCTGGACATGGCCTCGGGAACCGGCAGCGTCGCCGCCAGCTTGGCGCCCTTCAAGCGGTCTTCGACCTCTGGCACCTTGCCGTAGCCGGAACCATAGATCGTGTTGGTCAGGAACAGGCTGTCCGGATTGGAATAGTCGCGCCCCGGCGTGATCTGCGAGAAGCTGTTGTTGTTCACCACCAGCCCGATCGTGTCGAACTGCGGGCGCGGCACCAGCTGCAGGTTGTTTTCCAGGTTGATCTCGCGGCGGGTCGCCTTGGAGTAGTTCAGGTCGGCGACCAGCTTCACGCCACCGACGTTGAACTCGTTGTTCCAGCCGAACGCATCGATCTTGTCCTTGCGCTTGTTGTACATGCCGCGCACCAGCGGGTATGCATTGTTGATCGTGCCGCCGGTGAAGCTGCCATCGGCATTGCGGCCGACATTGCTGAACACCGGCAGGATCGCGTTGGGGTTGTTGCTGTCCTCGCCGTTGCCGCTGAGGCTCAGCTCGAACTGGTTGGCGGTGTCGATCTGCTCGGCTTCGGTGTGGAACGCATCGAAGGTGCTGGTCCAGCTGTTGCTGGGGCGGAACTGGATCGTTGCCATCACGCCGTCGCGCTTGTTGTTGCCGGTGCGACGCAGGGCCTTGATGCCATCGGTGAAGTAGGTGCCAGGTGCGATTCCGCGACGCTCGCCCTTGTCGGTGTGTTCGGTGGTCCAGGGCTCGTACAGGCCGACCTGGTTCTCCTGGATCGGCATGTCGCTGTGCGCATAACCAATGGCGATGCCCAGGGTGTTGTCGAAGAACTGGTCGATGTAGCTGGCGCTGAAACGGTTGCCATACGGGTCGATGTTGGCAGCGCGGCCCAGGGAGCTCTTCTGGTAGCGGCCGCTGACCGCGATCACGCGCTCGCCGAAGCTGAGCGGGCGTGCGGTCTGCATGTCGATGGTGCCCGACAGGCCCTGGCCGACCAGCGCCGCGTCCGGGGTCTTGTACACGGTCACGCCGTTGACCAGCTCGGACGGGTACTGGTCGAATTCGACGCCGCGGTTGTCGCCGGTGCTGACCACTTCACGGCCATTGAGCAGGGTGGTGGCGAAGTCGGGCGACAGGCCACGCACACTGATCACCTGCGCACGGCCGGCCACGCGCTGGGCAGCCAGGCCGGGCAGGCGCGAGATGGATTCGGCGATGCTGACGTCGGGCAGCTTGCCGATGTCTTCGGCGGAGATCGCTTCGACCACCGAGGTGGCGTCCTGCTTGATCGCGATTGCGTTCTCGATGCCGCGGCGGATGCCGGTGACCTGCACCGTATCCAGGTTGGTGGCGGCGGTGGCGGCCGGCGTGGTGGTGCTCTGCGTGGACTGTGCCGACGCCAGCGTCGGCGCCAGGACAACGGCCAGCGCGATGCTCAGCGCGCTGCGCTTGTGGTTCAACATTTTCCCCTCCCAGGCAATGTTGCAGATCGATTCGTGAACGTCCCGGAGTGACCGTGGACGTGCGACGCGGTGGCCGCTGTCGTCGCCGCTATGGTAGGCAGCGCGTTCTTCGCGGGAATCACCCTGCATACGTATTCAATGGCGTTTGCAGGGGTGTAATCGCTTTCAGGTACCTCGTGCGGTAGTGGCGGGGGGGGGGGGGGCCCCCCCCCCCCCCCCCCCCCCCCCCGGCGCCGCCCCCCCCCCCCCCCCCCACTACCGGGGCATTCAAAGCGGCGTGAAACGGATGGCCTGCCCGCCACCCGGCGCAAGCACCAGCGTCAGTGCGTCGGCGCTGGTCACCTCTCGGGTTTCGCGCGCGAATGCGAAGGGATTGCTGCGGAAATCCGCGCCCTCGCCATCGCGGTAGATCTCGGCGCGGTAGCGCACGCCCGGTTCCAGGAAGCCCAGCGACACCGGCAGCACACGGCCGTGCTCGTCGGTGATGCTGCCGAGGAACCAGTCGCGGCTGTTGCGGTCGCGGCGCACGATCGTCACGTAGTCGCCCACTTCGCCATCGAGCACGCGGCTCTGCTCCCAGTCCACCGCGACGTCTTCGATGAAGCGGAATGCCTGGCGATGCTGCAGGTAGTGCTCGGGCAGGTCGGCGGCCATCTGGATCGGGCTGTACAGCACCACGTACAGCGCCAGCTGGCGTGCCAGCGTGCTGGGAATGGCCTGGCCGTGGCGGCCCTTCAGGCTGAGGATGCCGGGGGTGTAATCCATCGGCCCGGCCAGCATGCGGGTGAACACCAGGTTGACCTCATGTTCCGGCGGGTTCGGCGGCTGGCCCCAGGCGTTGTACTCCATGCCACGTGCGCCTTCGCGCGAGATCCAGTTGGGATAGGTGCGGCGCAGGCCGGTGTCCTTGATCGGCTCATGCGGGTTCACCGACAGATGGCGGCGCGCTGCTTCCTGCACCACCGTCAGATGGTGGCGGGCCATGAACTGACCGTCGTGCCACTCGCGCCACCGCGGGCCGCCCGAGGGATTGCGGCGGTCGACCTGGCCGTCGTCACAGACGTAGCCGGTCTTGAACTGGTCCACGCCCAGCCGCGCGTACAGGTCCAGCGCAGCGTCCAGCTGCTCCTCGTAGTGCTCGATGGCGCAGCCGGTTTCATGGTGGCCGATCAGGTGCACGCCCTTGTTCAGGCCATACGCCGACAGCGCTTCAATGTCGAAATCGGGCGTGGCACGGGTGAAATCGAAGTCGTAGCCATTGCCCACCCACATGCCGTCCCAGCCCGGATTCCAGCCTTCCACCAGCACGCCACGGAAGCCGTGCGCGGCGGCGAAGTCGATCACCTTCTTCGTCTTGGCGGTGGTGGCCGCATGCTTCGGCCCGGTCGCCCAGCTCTCGTTGTCCAGGTGCATCGACCACCACACCCCCAGGTACTTGGCCGGCTTCACCCAGCTCACATCACCCAGCGCATTGGGTTCGTTGAGGTTGAGGATCAGGTCCGATTCGACCAGGCCACCGGCACGGTCGGCAATCTGCAGCGTGCGCCACGGCGTGGCGAAGGGCAGGGCGCGGCGCACCTTCCAGCCTTCGGCCGAGGGCGAGAGCTGCGCGCGCAGGCGCTGGCCCTCGGTGCGGCGCAGCCACATGCCGGCGTAGTCCACCAGCGCCGCCTCGTGGATCGCCACGTGCAGGCCATCGCGGCTGCGCAGGGTCATCGGCGTATGCACCAGCGGAACCTCGCGCAGCGGCGTGCGCTGGTACAGGTACTCGTAGTGGATCGGTTCGCCGGCAGGGATCCACCACGCGGTGGAATCCGGCGCGATGGCGAACTCGGTCAGCTCGTCATCGATGATGGCTTCGCGCAGGTTCGGCTGCTCGGGGAATACGTAGCGGAAGCCGAGGCCATCGTCGTAGACGCGGAACACCACATCCAGCCGGCGCTTGCTGCCGGTGGTCTCGGCCAGCTGCACGGTCAGTTCGTTGAAGTGGTTGCGGGTGAGCCGGCGTTCGCCCCAGGGCTGTTCCCAGTTGTCATCGACGCTGCGTTGCTGTTGGCCGAGCAGGGCGAAATCCCGGTCCAGGCGCCCATCGCGCAAGGCAAAGCCCAGCTTCGAATCTTCCACCACGGTCTCGCCGAAACGCTCGACGCGATAGCGCGCGGTGCCACCGTCCAGCACCAGGCTGACCTTGAGCACCTTTCCCGGTGATTCGACGCTGGCCACCTGCGGCGCGGCCTGCGCCAGCGTGGCCAGGCCCAGCAGAGCCAGACCGAGCAGGTGCGCGAACACCGCGCGTACAGCAGTGGGTGACATCGGCATTTCCCCTCCCAAGGCGCCGTTGGCAGACCCGGACCATAAGCCAGCGCGGCAGGCCCGCTACCGCGCAACGCCATGAATACGTATGCAGCTGGACGCAGCCGACAGCCCCGCGTCTACCATGGGGCCAAGGCACCTTGAGGGAGGGGCCGCGCCCGCCCGCCGGCAACGACGGTGCGGACCTACAACGCGTGCAGAGAGGGAGGGAGGCCGACGGGCGAAAGCCGGTCCGCCGCTTCGATGCTGAAGATCATTTGCCTGACCGCTGCCCTGGGGGCAGCGCTGGGATCGACCGCGCAGGCGGCCGACCTGCAATTCGACGGCCGCCATGCGCGCGCCGAAGCCGCTGCCAAGGGCAGCTACGTGCTGCATGCGCCGAAGGCTGAGGTGCGTATCGCGCCCATGCCGATGCGCAGCGAGACCGGCAGCGTGATGTTCGATGCACTGTTCGCGCTGGCCCAGCAGGAGATGGACCAGGACCGCGTGGATGCGATCCGCGATCCCGCGTTCGACGAAGGCCGGCCGGTGCCATGCGAGTGCTTCCAGACCGGCGCGCGCTGGCCCTACGTGTGGACCCGCGATGTCAGCTTCGCCGCCGATCTGGCGCTGGCGCGGCTGGACCCGCAGCGCACCCGGCAGTCGCTGCAGTTCAAGCTCTCGGCAGCGCGCGATGGCCATACGCCCGGCCTGTTCGTGGCGCAGGACACCGGTTCCGGCGGCAGCTGGCCAATCAGCAGCGACCGCGTGGTGTGGTTCCTGGCGGCACGTCACCTGTTGGAGGATCGCGCGTTTGCCGACGAGGTCTGGCAGGCGCTGCAGGGCACGCTGGCGCAGGACCGCGCGATGGTGTTCGACGCGCAGATGGGCCTGTACCGTGGCGAGACCTCGTTCCTGGACTGGCGCGAGCAGACCTATCCGGACTGGACCCGCGAGGACGTGCGCTTCATCGGTGATTCCTACGCACTGTCCACCAACGTGCTGCACTACCAGGCGCTGCGCCTGGCCGAACGCCTGGCTGGCCAACATGGTGATGCCCGCGCGGCTGACTACAAGGCGTGGGCCGATGCGTTGGCGCAGCAGATCGAAGCGCGCTTCTGGCGCGAGGACATGGGCCAGTACATGAGCTACATCGGCGAAGCCGCGCACCCGGTGCCGTACGCCAAGGTCGATCTGCTCGGCCTGTCGCTGGGCATCCTCGCCGAGGTGTTGCCGGCCGAGCGTGCGCGCCGTGCGCTGGCCGCTTACCCGATGGGGCCGGCCGGAAGCCCGGTGGTCTGGCCGCAGGAGTCGCAGCAGCCGATCTACCACAACCGCGCGATCTGGCCGTTCGTCAGCGCCTACTCGCTGCGTGCGGCGCGGCAGCTGGACGATGCGCCGCGCATCGCTGCCGAAATCCGCTCGCTGATGCAGGGCGCGGCGCTGGCCGGTTCCAACATGGAGAACTACGAGCTGGTCAGCCAGGCCGTGCATGTCGAGGAAGGTGCGCTGAGCGGCCCGGTGGTCAACTCCGAACGCCAGTTGTGGTCGGTGGCCGGCTACCTGTCGATGGTGCTTGAAGGTGTGTTCGGTGTGCAGGACGATGGCCGCGTGCAGCCCAAGCTGCCGGCCGTGCTGGTGCCGGAGCTGTTCGGCACGCACCCCCGCATCACGCTGGAAGCCAACGGCAGGCGCTATGTGCTGGAGCGCCCGCAGAACGTGGGCGATGGCCTGCTGGTGGCCGGCAGCACCATCACACGTGGCACGACTACCACGGTGCAGCTGGTCGCTGCCCCGGCAGCAACCGGTTTCGCTGCCACGACTGCGGATGCCAACGCGCGTGCGCCCGCAACACCGGCGGTACCGCAGGCCCTGCGCATGGGCACGGGCTGGAACGTTCCGGTGCAAGCCGAGCAGGTTCTGTGGAAGGACGGCAGGGCCCTCGTCGCCAGCAATGGCCCGGTGCACATCAGCGACGATGGCCTGCAGCACTGCCTCAGCCTGACCCTGCGCGAGGGTGCGCTGGAGTCGCTGCACAGCTCGACGCTCTGCGTCGGTCCGCAGCAGGTGCTGAAGGGCGAGGAACGCTGGCAGTTCACCGCGGCCCAGGCCGGGCAGGTGCGCCTGCGCCTGCAGTACCGCAACGCGAACGGGCCGATCAACACCGGCGTCACGGCTGCGGTCAAGCAGCTGGTTCTGCAGTGCCCGGGCCAGCCGTTGCAGCGGCATACGGTCACCCTGCCGCACAGCGTGGCGGTGCAGGATTCGACCTCGGCAACGTTCGCAGTGCCCAAGGGGCGGTGCACGGTCACGCTTGAAGATGGCTTCAATATGAGCGCGCTGCAGCACTTCGCGCACTACACCGGCGGCAAGGGGGGACGCGATGGCGTGCTCAACCAGGCCCAGGTGCAGGCGCTGAAGGTGGCGCCGGTGGCGATGGAAGAGGGCGCACGATGAGTCGTCCCGCCAAACCGCAGCTGTCGTTCTGGCAGATCTGGAACATGTGTTTCGGCTTCCTCGGCATTCAGTTCGGATTCGCCCTGCAGAACGCCAACGCCAGCCGCATCTTCGAGACACTGGGCGCGGACATGGATGCGGTGCCCGGGCTGTGGATCGCGGCGCCACTGACTGGCCTGCTGGTGCAGCCGGTGATCGGTTACCTGTCCGATCGCACCTGGACGCGCTGGGGCCGCCGCCGCCCGTTCTTCATGATCGGTGCGGTGCTGACCACGCTGGCGCTGCTGGTGAT
Source organism: Stenotrophomonas sp. SMYL20 (assembly GCF_036320045.1). Taxonomy (NCBI): domain Bacteria; kingdom Pseudomonadati; phylum Pseudomonadota; class Gammaproteobacteria; order Lysobacterales; family Lysobacteraceae; genus Stenotrophomonas; species Stenotrophomonas sp. SMYL20. The sequence goes on from NZ_JAWIRT010000009.1 coordinate 60,307, forward strand.
GCCGAATTCGCCGACGCTGTGGATCGCCGCCGGAACCTTGTGGGTGCTGGACGCCTCGATCAACGTGTCGATGGAACCGTTCCGTGCCTTCGTCGGTGATCAGCTGGCACCACGCCAGCGTCCGGCCGGCTATGCCATGCAGAGCTTCTTCATCGGCGTGGGCGCCATCGTCGCCAGCTTCCTGCCGTTCATCCTGGCCCACTTCGGCGTCGCCAATACGGCCGCCGCAGGGGAAGTGCCCGATACCGTGCGCTATGCGTTCTACTTTGGCGCGGTGGTGCTGCTGGCGGCGATCACCTGGACGGTGGTCAGCACCCGCGAGTACTCACCGACGGAGCTGGCTGGCTTCGATGATGCCGAGCCGCCGGCGCACCACGCAGGGGCTGCGATCAGTGGCCCCGCGCCGTGGACGCAGGTGGCGCTGTGGCTGGGGCTCGGCGTGGTGCTGGCGCTGTTGATCGCCTGGCGGCAGGGCGACAGGATGCTGTATGTGCTGGCAGGACTGTGCGCCGGCTACGGCCTGCTGCTGGCGGCCGCGCGTGCGTTGCCGGCCACGCATATGCTGGCCGCCATCGTCGGCGACCTGCGCGCGATGCCGGTGACCATGCGTCGTTTGGCGTGGGTGCAGTTCTTCTCGTGGTTCGCGCTGTTCGCGATGTGGATCTACACCACCGCCGCGGTGGCGGGTATCCACTTCGGCTCGACCGATCCGCAGTCGGCGGCCTACAACGAGGGAGCCAACTGGGTGGGGGTGCTGTTCGGTGCCTACAACGGCTTCGCCGCGTTGGCGGCAGTACTGATTCCGCCGATGGTGCGTGCGATCGGCCCGCGCTGGAGCCACCTGCTCAACCTGTGGCTGGGTGGCGCCGGCCTGGTCTCGCTGATGTTCATCCGCGACCCACACTGGCTGCTGCTGTCGATGGTCGGCGTCGGCTTCGCCTGGGCATCCATTCTTTCGCTGCCATACGCACTGCTGTCCGATAGTGTGCCGGCATCGAAGATGGGCGTGTACATGGGCATCTTCAATTTCTTCATCGTGATCCCGCAGCTGGTCGCGGCCAGTGCGCTCGGCTTCGCCCTGCGCGCCTGGCTGGGTGGCCAGCCGATGCATGTGCTGGTGCTGGGCGGCTGCAGCCTGTTCGTCGCCGGCCTGTGCGTGCTGCGGGTTCCGTCCCGTCCGGAGGTGGTGTGATGCGTGGTGCGCTGTCTGTTGCTGTTTCCCTGGTGCTGCTGGCCGGCCATGCGGCGGCCGCGCCGCGCCCGGACTACGTCGGCACCACTGAGCCGTTCGCCAGCGATGCGGTGTACTTCGTGGTCACCGACCGCTTCGTCAACGGCGACCCGTCCAACGACCATCGCGACCAGGGCGGCACGCACCGCACCTTCGATATCCCGGTGCCGTGCCCGGACAAGGTGGACGGCAATATCGGCTACCTCGGTGGCGACTTCCGCGGCGTGCTCGACAATGCGCAGTACATCCGCAACCTCGGCTTCGGCGCGGTATGGATCACGCCAATCATCGACAACCCGGACGAGGCGTTCACCGGCAGCAAGGCGATCAGCTGTACCAGCACGCTGACCGATCGCGGCAAGACCGGCTACCACGGCTACTGGGGCATCAACTTCTACAAGCTCGATGAGCACCTGCCCAGCAAGGACCTGGACTTCGCGGGGTTGACCAAGGGCCTGCACGGCGCAGGCCTGAAGGTGGTGCTGGACATCGTCGGCAACCACGGCTCGCCGGCCTGGACCATGCCGACACGGCAGCCGCAGTTCGGCCAGATCTTCGACAAGGACGGAACGTTGATCGCTGATCACCAGAATCTGCCACCGCAGAAGCTGGATCCGAAGCACAACCCGCTGCACGCGTTCTACAACAACATCGGTCCGGTCGACAGCAAGGACGGCTCGATCTTCGATGGCAACCTGGCTGAACTGTCCGACTTCAACCAGGACAATCCGGCGGTGATGGATTATCTGGTGGGCGCCTACCTGCAGTGGACTGCACAAGGGGTGGATGCGCTGCGCATCGATACCATCGGCTGGCTACCGCACCCGTGGTGGCATGCCTTCGTCAAGCGCATCCGCGCCGAGCACCCGGGCATGTTCATGTTCGGCGAAGCGTTCGATTACGATGCCGCGCGCATTGCCGAGCACACCTGGCCGTCCAATGCCAACGTAAGCGTGCTGGATTTCCCGTTGCGCGGCGCGCTGGAACAGACCTTCGGCACCGCCGGCAAGGGCTTTGAAACCCTGGCCGAGCCGCTGCACCTGAGCGGCGGCCCGTACGCCAATCCGTACGAGCTGATGAGCTTCTACGACAACCACGACATGCCGCGCCTGCAGGCCAGTGACAACGGCTTCATCGATGCGCACAACTGGCTGTTCACCGCACGCGGCATTCCGGTGGTCTATTACGGCTCGGAAACCGGCTTCATGCGCGGCCGCGCCGAGCATGCCGGCAATCGTGCCTACTTTGGCCAGCCGCGCGTGGACGTCGCACCGGAGAGTCCGATCTTCGCGCCGCTGCAGCGTATCGCGCGATTGCGCGAAGCCACGCCGGCGCTGCAGCGTGGCCTGCAGGTGAACGAGCGCCTGCAGGGTGATGAAGCGGTGTTCTTCCGCGTGCTGCAGCATGGCGACGTGGCGCAGACCGCGCTGGTGCTGCTGAACAAGGGCGACCGGACCAGGACCCTCACTGTGTCGCGTTACGTGCAGGCGGGCCGCTGGCGCGATGCACTGGACGGCGGTTCGTTGCAGGTGGATGCCTCCCTGAAGGCCGACGTGCCCGCGCACGGCGTGAAGGTCTACGTGCTGGACGCCGCCGTGCAGCAGCCGGCATTGCAGGCTGAGCTGGACAAGGCGATGGCCGACCAGAAGGCGCGGGATCAGCGGCTGGGGCGGTAGTGCCGGCCGCTGGCCGGCAACCCATGAATCCATGGCACCTTCAGGTGCCGGCCAGCGGCCGGCACTACCTGGTTTGCCTGCATCCGGCACAATAGGCACCCCTCACGCCCCGCCGTACCGCCATGACCGACCTCGCCCCGCAGACCCCGATCGAAACCCTGCTGAAGGCGGCGATGGACGGGGCGGTGCCGATCCGCGCCTTCATGGAGGCCTTCGTCGCCTCCGAAGTGGTGCTGCTGACCGGCAGCCTGGTCACCCCCGACGGCAGCGGCTTCGACCCGCTGCTGTTCGACAAGCAGGGCACCCTGCACGTGGCCGTGTTCACCGACCCGTCGCGGGTGGGCATCTACAGCCAGCAGGCCGAACACCAGATCCGCTGGCTGATGCTGGACGTGCTGCGCCGCGTGCCGGGTGGCTATGGCGTGGTGATCAATCCGGGCACTTCGCTGGGCTTTGAGATTTCGCCGAGCGGCGTGGGCGAGATCCTGAAGGACTTCGCCCAGGGCTGAACCGCCACCGCGCTATATTTGTAAAGTCGAGCCATGCTCGACTGCCTTTCGCACAGTGCCAGATCAGTCGAGCATGGCTCGACTCTACAGAACGCTTCCCCATCGAGGCATTGCCATGGAATTCAGGGTATTACCCGCCGATGCACCGGAACGGCAGCAGTTGGCCCGGTGGTACCACGCCGAATGGGGCCGCGACGCCGGCCTGTCGCTGGAACAGGAACTGCAGCGGCTGAACACACCTCAGGACGCCGAGGGTTTCCCGCACCAGATCGCCGCCTTCGATGGCGACCAGGTGGTCGGTGCCGTGCAGCTCAAGCGCCGGGAAATGCAGGCCTTCCCGCAGTACGAGCATTGGCTGGGCAGCGTGTTCGTGGCCGATAGTCATCGCGGGCGTGGGCTGGCTGGCGCGCTGGTCGAACAGGCCGCGGCGCAGGCGGTGCGGATGGGGGTTTCCGAACTGTACCTGCAGACCGAATCGTTGGATGGCGGCCTGTATGCGCGGTTGGGCTGGAAGCCGCTGCAGGAAGCCGACAACCGCAGCCACCGCGTGCTGGTGATGGTGCGCAGGTTGGCCGCATGAGCGCCGCAACGGCCCGGCACTCCCGCTCAGCACTGATCTTCCTGATCGCAGCCATCGTTGCCGCACTGGTCTCCATGCCCCTGCTGCGCGCGGTGGGCATGGTGCTGTGGCCGGTCTTCGTCATTGCCTGGCTGATCAACCTGGGCGCGGCCTGGCATCTGGCCCAGTGGGCGCGCCAGCAGGGCCGTTCGGCGTGGGCATTCGGGTTGCCGGCGGCGCTCGGCACCGTCGCCTCGATCGTGGTCTTCGTGCTGCTGGCGTTGCTGGGGCCGAAGGCGACGGTGCGCTGAAGCTTCGCGGTCACCGTGGGCAGTATGCCGAGCATGGCTCGGCACTACAGTAAGGCCGAGCCAAGCCCGCAGCTGTTGCGTGGAGCGCCGGCGGACAGGCCTGCGCCCCGTTGCCTCACATCGTCACCTTGCGCCTGTTGTCATCGCTTACCCGGTCGATCAGCTTGTTGTAGGGATCGAAGCCTGCTTCATCCGGCTTTTCATCCACCGTCACCGTGATCTTCGGCGCGGCACTGGTGATGTGGTGGCGCTGCAGATACAGCACCTTCTGGTCGCGTTCCTTGCCGGAGGGCCCGTTGGCGAACACGCCGATCTCGACCCAGTCATCCATCGTGCCGTCGCTCTCCTTGCCCTTGCCATCGGCGTACTGCTTGGCGGCGTGCAGGTCCAGGGTCACGTCGTAGCGACCGTCAGCACGCTTGCGGGCGCTGGCGGCCATCACCCGGTTGTCGTAGAAACTGATCTTCTCGAACAGGTCGGTGACCAGCTGCTGACGATCAGCCGGGGTCTCGGCACGGATGTAGCCCAGCAGTTCGCGTGAGGTGGTGTACGGCGGTTGCTGATAGCCCTTGTCCTGCAGGAAGCGCTTCAACGCGCGGTTCAGCGCCTGCTCGCCGATTTCCTCGCGCAGCCGGTAGAACACCAGCGAACCCTTCTGGTAGTGGATGTACTGCTGGTTCTCCACGCGCTCCAGCGGCTGCTCCTCGATGGCCTCGCCACCGCGTCCAGACAGGTAGCCGTCCAGCTCGCGCTTGAGGAACTGGCGCATGTGCTGGCGGCCGTACTCCTGCTCCATCACCATCAGCGCAGAGTACTGCGACAACGATTCGGAGAGCACCGTCGCGCCCTGCACGTTGGCACCGATCACCTGGTGCGCCCACCACTGGTGTGCGATCTCGTGCGCGGTCACGTAGAACACGTAGTCCACCTTGTCCGGATCGCGCAGGTCGGCGATGAAACCGATGGCCTCGGAGTAGGGGATGGTATTGGCGAACGACTGTGCGAAGCGCGCATAGCCCGGGAACTCGATGATGCGCACCTGGCGGTGCTGGTAGGGCGTGAAGTTCGCTTCGTAGTAGGCCAGCGACTTCTGCACCGCTTCGATCATCCGGTCCACGTTGTAGCCGTGCGCCGGGTCGAAGTAGACCTCGATCGGGATGTCCTTGTACTTCGCCCTGCGCACCTCCCAGCGTGCCGACAGGTAGGCGTAGAAGTTCAGCATCGGGCGGTCCATCGCGTAGCTGAAGCAACGCCGGCCGTTCACCGTGGTCTCGTGCTGCAGGTAGCCCGGGGCCAGCGCCACCTGGTCCGGCGCGGTGCAGACCGTGGTGCGGAAGTCGAGCCAATCGGCATCGTTGGAGATGTAAGTGTTGGCACGTGCGGCTTCGTCTTCCAGCTTGGGCATGCGCCGCGGCTCACCCAGGTCGCGCTTGCGCCGCTCGTTGCGGTCGCTGATCTCGGCGCCTTCGTTGTAGCCGAAGGAAGGCAGCACGCGGCTGTTGAAGAAGGTGCCGTTGTCGACGATGTTGCTTGGTGCCTGGCCCGCGGTGATGCCGTTGGGCTTCTGCACCACCCGGAAATGCACGCTGCGGGTTTCACCCGGTTGCAGCGGTTTCTGCAGGCGGTAGATGCGGTAGCCAAGGTCGGCGTCGTGCATCGACAAGGTCTGCCCACCCAGGTCAACCGCGACCAGCTGCTTGTCGTCGCCCATCGAGACATGCACGTCCTGGATCGGCGTGGCGTGGGTATTGCGCACCGTCCAGTTCGCATCGATCACCATCGACTGCGATTCCGGGAACAGGTCCACGCGGTTGTCCACCGCCACGATGCGAGGCTGCGGCAGAGTGCGGTACTTCGACAGCTCGCGCTCGTAGCGGGCCTGCAGATCCAGCTGCTGGTCGGGCGAGATGAACTCGTTGCGGATGTTGGTGCTCCAGTACAGCCAGCCGCCCACGCCGATGAAGGCCAAGGCCGCTACTCCAGCGAAGACGCCGGTCGGACCGCGCAGGCGGCGGCCGGCCAGGGCCAGTCGCTGGCGCAGCCCTTGGCTGACGCCACGTACCCAGAATGCCGATGCCAGGCACATCAACGTCAGCAGGAACAGGGCCCAGTAGCCCTGGAACGCCAGCTGCCCGGTCAGGAAGTGGCCGTAGCCGTTCATGTCCGAATAGGGCGCGTTGGGCCAGCTGCCGAAGTTGTACAGGTTCTGCGTGTAGTCGAGCAGGCCGAGCACGCCCTGGCCGATCATCACCACGATCAGCAGCGCATAACCGACGAACTTGTTGTTGGTGAGCACCTGCAGCACCAGCGCCAGGCCCCCCATCAGGATGTAGACCACCGAATCCAGGGCCAGGCTGCGCAGGTACAGCAGCGGCTCAAGATGCGTGTAGCCCTTGGCCAGCTGCACACCCATCGCCGCCAGCGCGCCGGCGGCCTGGAAGCAGACGATCACCGCCAGCAGTGCAGTGAACTTGGCCAGCAGCGGCACCCAGTTCGGCACCGGCATGGCATCGGTCACTTCATTGATGCGCGCGCTGCGTTCCTTCCAGACCAGCTCACCGGCGAAGAACAGCACGATGATCACCAGCAGCCAGCTGAAGGCGCCCTGCAGGCCCATGATCATCTGCGAGGTGACCGGCCAGATCGAGGTGCCGTACAGGGTCTGCCGGAACAGCGCGCTGGGCAGGAAGTTGGCCAGGCCCAGCACCAGCAGCACGATGAACGGCACGCTGCGCAGGACGCCACGTGTATCGAAGCGGACCTGGCGCAGGAACTGCTGCCACGCCGTGGTGGTAGTGAACGCCGGTACCACGCGCGGCAGCGTTGCGCGGGTGGGGCGGACGGCGCCGGCATCGGCATCGGCAACCGGTTGCGCCTGCCTGCGGCCCCAGCGCCGACGGCCACTGCCGCTGCGTTCGGTGCGGAACAGCGCGAAGGTGGCGGCGAACAGCGCGGCAGCCACGCCCAACCACAGGGCGCGATTGGCCAGCAGGTAACCGGCCAGCTCGGGAATCCCGTTGTTGCGTTCGGCGGTGGACCAGTAGCGGATCGTGCGGCCCAGTGCGCGCATGCCCAACGGTTCGCTCAGCACCGCGATCCACGTGTTGTCGATGTCGCGCAGCAGGGCCGCGCTGGCGCCGTACAGCACCAGGTAGGCCACCAGGCCGATGTAGACCCACAGGATCGAGCGCGTCAGCGCCGCCAGCAGCGACAGCAGCGCGGTGGTGAACAGCAGGTTCGGAATGACGATGACCGCGAACGTCCACGCATAGCCCTGCCAGCTGATCGGGCCCATGCGCTCGGGATCGACCCACGGCATGAACGGCGCCAGCCACAGGCCGAACGCGATCAGGACGTAGACCAGCAGCCCGGCCGCCAGGGCGGCAGCGATGCGCCCGGCCAGGTAATCGCGGCGCTTCACCGGACTGGCGAAGATCAGTTCGGCGGTGCCGAGTTCGAAGTCACGCAACAGCGCATTGCTGACGAACAGTGCGGTGACCAGCATGCCGAGCAGGGTGAAGATACCCAGCATCTGCGCGATCACGGTGGGCGCGTTGCTGTGCACGTTGCCGCTGCCGCCACCGATCTGCACGGCGTCGCTGGAGGCCGCGGCGAAGGCGAGCAGGGCGAACAGCCCGGCCAGCAGCCACAGCAGCGGGGAGCGCAGCTGCTCGCGCAGCTCGAAACGGAAGAAGTTGAGGATCATGGCGTGCTCCGCTCAGGCTGCCGCGCGGGCACGGGCCTGCAGGCGCAGGCGCTGGAAGTACACGTCCTCGAGGTCGGGAGCCACGGCTGCGAAGCCGTCGCCGGGGTCGTTGGCGCTGTGCACGTGGATCACCGGGCGACCACCGACCAGGCGGGTGGACAGCACCACGTAGCGTGCCTCGTGGTCGGCCAGTTCCGAAGGATCAACCTGCTTGCGCCAGACCTGGTGCTGCAGGGCGTCGATCGCTTCGGCAGGACGGCCGGTCAGCAGCACCTGGCCCTTGTTCATGATCGCCATCGTCGGGCACAGATCGGTTACGTCCTCGACGATGTGGGTGGACAGGATCACCGCCACGTTCTCGCCGATGGCGGCCAGCAGGTTGAGGAAGCGGTTGCGTTCTTCCGGGTCGAGGCCGGCGGTGGGTTCATCGACGATAACCAGCCGCGGGTCACCCAGCAACGCCTGGGCAATGCCGAAGCGCTGGCGCATGCCGCCGGAGTAGGTGCCCAGCTTGCGCTTGCGGGCGTCCCACAGGTTCACCTGCTGCAGCAGCCCATCGACCACCTCGCGGCGCTGCGCGCGCTGGGTCAGGCCCTTGAGCACCGCGAAATGCTCCAGCAGGTCCAGCGCGCTGACTTTCGGGTACACGCCGAAATCCTGCGGCAGGTAGCCGAGCCGGCGGCGCACCGCGTCCTTGTCGCGCAGCACGTCGATCGGTGTCTCGCCGGGGATGGTGAGCACGGCCGTGCCGCTGTCGGCCTCCTGCAGGGTGGACAGCGTGCGCATCAGCGACGATTTGCCGGCGCCGTTCGGGCCGAGCAGGCCGAACATGCCGCGCGGGATGTCCAGGTTGACGTTGTTGAGGGCATGCACGCCGTTGGCGTACGTCTTGGACAGCGAATCGATCTTCAGCATGCGACGTACACCTTTCAATGGGCGATGTCTGCGCGTTATCCGCGCATCAGCCTCCGTGCGCATCCGCCGTTGGTCATGGGGGGAGAATTCCGCCGTCGCACGTTGGGGCGTGGGGCGGTGGCCTGGCAGCGCTTACCCGCGCAGCGAAGATTCCCGCACCACCAGCTTCACCGGGATGCTCTGGCTCTCCACCGGTTGCCGGCCGATCAGTGCCAGCAGGCGCTCCACCAGCAGTTGCCCGGCCTGCTTGGTGTCCTGCTGCACGGTGGTCAGCGCGGGGGATACCGATGCTGCCAAGGGGATGTCGTCGAAGCCGGTCACCGCCACGTCCTGCGGCACCCGCAGGCCGGCTTCGCGCAGGGCCCGCATCGCGCCGATGGCGATCAGGTCGCTGGCCGCGCAGATCGCATCGATCGGTTCACCGCGCGCCAGCAGCGCCTGGCAGGCCTCCTGGCCGGAGGCTTCGGTGGTGATCGCATCGTGCTGCAGCGCCGGCTCCGCAGCCAGGCCGTGTTCCTGCAGGGCCGCGACATGGCCGCGGTAGCGCTCCTGGAACTCGGGGTAGTGGCTGGAGGCATGACCGAGGAAGGCGATGCGGCGGCAGCCCTGCTGCAGCAGGTGGGTGGTGATGTCGTGCCCACCCTGGAAGTTGTCGCTGCCGATCGAGACGCCGGGTTGGCCGGGCAGGGCGGCGCCCCAGCGCACGAAGTGCGTGCCCTGTTCGACCAGCCGCTGCAGGCGGTCGCGCGATTCGTGGTAGTCGCCGTAGCCGAGCAGGATGATGCCGTCGGCCTTGTTGCTGTCCTCGTAGTCGGCCTGCCAGTCGGTGGACAACTGCTGGAACGAGACCAGCAGGTCCTGCCCGTGCAGGGCGCAGGCGCGGGTGATCGAGCCCAGCATCGAGTGGAAGAACGGGTTGATCAGCGAGTCGTCGTTGGTCGGGTCTTCGAAGAACAGCAGGGCCAGGGTGCCGGCGTTGCGCAGGCGCAGGCTGGAGGCGTTCTTGTCGACCTTGTAGTTCAGCTCGCGGGCGATGCGCAGGATGCGCTCGCGGGTCTCGGCGTTGACCATCGGGCTGCCACGCAGCGCCCGCGACACGGTCGGCTGGGAGACCCCGGCCAGGTGGGCGATGTCCAGGGAGGTGGCTTTGCCTTTGATCGTCATGGGAACGGATAGGGAACGTGCAGCGATCATGATGCCATGAGGCTGGCCCTCCGCTCGCAGGTGCGCTCCTGTCTGGATGAACGGGATTGATGTTGAAAAATGTGACCAATTTGTCACTTTGACCTGATTTGCACAAAAGCGCATTCAGCAGATGGACAGCTGCCATGGCATGGCCCTAGAGTCCGCGCACCAGGGGACAACAAGGCAGTTGACGTGGGCAGTAACGGATCAGGGATCGATCTGCAGGAGTCACTGTGCGTGGACGATGGAGGCGCGCTGGCGTGCTTCGTCGCCCTGTTGGGGTTTCTGGATCGGCCTGCCGACCCCGACCAGCTCCGGCACCAGCTGGGCCACCCCGAAGGCCGTATCGATACACAGGATCTGTTGCGCCTGGCCAAGCGGATGGACGTCAAAGCACGCGTGGTACAGGCGCGGGTAACCGCGCTGCGCGACCATCCGCTGCCCGCCATCGCCTGCCTGGCCGACGGGCGCTATACGCTCGTGCTCAAGGCTGACGCCGAGAACGTGTTGTGCTTTGACGCGGCGGCCGACGGACGCCCGGTCACGCTGTCCCTTGGCGAGTTCTCGCAGGAGTTCGATGGCCGCCTGTTGCTGATGACCACGCGTGAAAGCGTGGCCGGCGCCGTGAGGCGCTTCGATGTCGGTTGGTTCATTCCTGCCCTGGTGAAGTATCGCCGCCTGCTGCGTGACGTGTTGGTAGCCTCGTTCTTCCTGCAGTTGATGGCACTGATCACGCCGCTGTTCTTCCAGGTGGTGATCGACAAGGTACTGGTGCACAAAGGCATCACCACGCTGGAAGTGCTTGCCCTCGGCCTGCTGGTGGTTTCGGTGTTCGAAGTGCTGATGGGCGGACTGCGCACCTACCTGTTTTCGCACACCACCAGCCGCGTTGATGCCGAACTTGGCTCGAAGCTCTTCTCCCACCTCACGCATCTGCCATTGGCCTATTTCCAGGCGCGTCGGGTGGGCGATTCGGTGGCGCGCGTGCGCGAACTGGAAACCATCCGCGAGTTCCTCACCTCTTCGGCGCAGACGGTCGTGCTGGACCTGTTCTTCGCCATCGTGTTCCTGGCCGTGATGTGGCTGTACAGCCCTGCATTGCTGCTGATCGTACTGATCACGCTGCCGCTGTACGCGGTGGTGGTCATGGTGGTCGGGCCGATGCTGCGGCGCCGCCTGGATGAAAAGTTCGTGCGCGGTGCCGAAAACCAGTCGTTCCTGGTCGAAGCAGTGACCGGTGTGGAGACCATCAAGGCGCTGGCGGTCGAGCCGCAGGCGCAGAACCGCTGGGACAAGCAGCTGGCGGGTTACATCCAGGCCAGCTTCCGCGCCAGCATGCTGGCCAACTGGGGCTCGCAGGCGGTGCAGCTGATCCACAAGCTGGCCACCGTGGCACTCCTGTTCTTCGGCGCGCGGCTGGTGATTGACGGCAAGCTGACCGTGGGCGAACTGGTGGCGTTCAACATGCTTGCCGGGCAGGTTGCCGGGCCGGTGCTGCGCCTGGCGCAGTTGGCGCAGGACTTCCAGCAGGCGCGCATTGCCGTGGAGCGGCTGGGCGACATCCTCAACTCCCCTACCGAACCGGCCAGCTCACCCTCGCGTGCCAGCCTGCCGGCAGTGGATGGCCGCATCGCGCTGGAGCACGTGTCGTTCCGCTATCGGCCTGAGGGGCAGGAAGTGTTGTCGTCGGTCAGTCTGGAGATTGCTCCGGGTGAGATCCTCGGCGTGGTCGGGCCCTCGGGATCCGGCAAGTCGACCCTGACCAAGCTGATCCAGCGCCTGCACACCCCGGAGCGCGGCCGTGTGCTGGTGGATGGTGTCGATCTGTCCATGGTGGATCCGGCGTGGCTGCGGCGACAGGTGGGTGTGGTGCTGCAGGAAAACCTGCTGTTCAACCGCAGCGTGCGCGAGAACATCGCCATGGCCGACCCGGCGATGCCGATGAGCCGGGTGGTGGAGGTGGCCAAGCTGGCGGGGGCGCACGACTTCATCCTGGAGTTGCCCGAGGCCTACGACACGCGCATCGACGAGCGCGGCGGCAACCTCTCCGGCGGGCAGCGTCAGCGCCTGGCGATCGCTCGCGCGCTGGCCATCGACCCGAAGATCCTCATCTTCGACGAAGCGACCTCGGCGCTGGATGCGGAGAGCGAGGAAGTCATCCAGGACAACCTCAAGCGGATGTCCGCTGGCCGCACCGTGATCATCATCGCGCATCGTCTTTCGGCGGTACGCCAGGCCAACCGCATCGTGACCCTCGAACGTGGCCGCATCACCGAGACCGGCACGCACGAGGATCTGCTCCGCGCGGGAGGCCGTTACTCACTGCTCTACACCAAACAGATGGGCCTGCCCGCCGTGGCGGCCCCGCTGAACTGACCACCGCGGGCCCAGCCAAGGACAGCACGCATGTTGAAGGGACTGAGGCATCACCTGGGCATCCTGCGCGAGAGCCTGCGCGCGGAGCGTGCGCAGCCGGACCAACGCGACTCGGCGGCGCCGGACTTCCTGCCGGCGGCGCTGGAGATCCTGGAAAAGCCCCCGAACCCGATCGGCCGCACCGTTCTCTGGCTGCTGATCGCCTTTCTCGCCATCGCATTGGTCTGGTCGTGCCTTGGCCGCCTGGACATGGTCGCGGTGGCCGAAGGCAAGGTGATTCCGCGCGGCAACGTGAAGGTGATCCAGGCTGCGGACCAGGGTGTGGTCCGTGCGATCCACGTGGTTGAAGGGCAGTCGGTGAAGGCCGGCACGCCGCTGCTCGAACTGGACCCGACGGTCAGCCATGCCGAAGTCGAGCAGGCGCGCCAGGCGTTGCTGACCGCGCAGATCGATGTGGCACGGGCGCAGGCCGTGGTTGACCACGTTGCCGGTCGGGCCGGTCGCTTCATCGCACCGGAGGGAGCACCTGACAGCATCATTGCCATCCAGCAGGCACTGGTGGCCGCCAAGCAGCGCGAGTTCGATTCCACTGTGGGTGGCTTGCAGCAGGAGCGCAGCCAGCGCGATGGCGAGCACGGCATGATCCTGGCCGAGATCGCCAAGCTGGAAGAGCAGCTGCCGCTGGCTACCGACCAGTTGAACAAGCTGGAGGAGCTGAGCCGCGACAACTATGTGCCGCGACTGCAGGTGGCCGAAGTAAAGGAGCGTGTTGTCGGCATGCGCCAGGACCTGGCGATCCGTCGCGAAGAGCAGCGTAAAGCGACCGCTGCGCAGCTGGCGGCCAGCCAGCAGATGAGCAAGAGCCGCAGCGAGTTCGCACGTGAAGCACTGGACGCCCTGACTGAGGCGGAAGCGGCACGCGCGTTGCGAGGCGAAGAATTGAAGAAGGCCCATGACAAGGCTGGGCACACGGTATTGCGCGCACCCGTGAATGGCGTCGTGCAGCAACTACAGGTGCACACCATCGGCGGCGTGGTGAAGCCGGCTGACGCGCTCATGGTGCTGGTGCCGCATGACGGCGAGCTGGTGGTCGATGCGATGCTGCCCAATCGCGATGCCGGCTTCGTCCGCGACGGGCAGCCGGTGGAGGTGAAGCTGGAGGCCTATCCGTTCACCCGCTACGGTGTGGTGGATGGCGTGGTCGAGACTGTGGGCCGTGATGCGGTGCAGACCGAGAAGGAAGGGTTGCGCTATCCGGCGCGCGTGCGCCTGCTGCGGCCCTGGATCGAAGTGGATGGCCGGCGCCGCGCGCTGGCGCCGGGCCTGGCCGCAACGGCGGAAATCAAGACCGGTGACCGCCGCATCATTGAATACCTGTTGTCGCCGCTGTCCAGGCGCGTGCAGGAAGCGGGGAGGGAGCGATGAGGAGAATGCCGTTCTGGCAAATCCTGGGCGCTTCAGTCCTTTGCCTCACTGCGGCATCCCCGGCAAACGCGCGGGAGCGTCACGTCTGGGCAGCATCCGAGCTGGAGAAGATGCTTATCGCATTGGTCCTGGAGCAACCGCGCCACGGTAGTTGGCGTGGCGTCGAACGCTCGGATGTCGAGCGAAGATTCGGTGTACATCTGTCATCTCTGGATGTCAACTCGAGAACGATTCAGTCGAGGCTGCTGACACGTGAAGGGTGGTCCGCCGCAATCAAGGTGGAGTACAGGCGGGAAGGTCGCGCGGTGAAATTCGACGCATTGGCGTCCCGCCGATTCAACGATCTTGAACGGCCATGCACGTTCAAGGCTGACGCAATGACGTCTTCAATGCTGGCTGCGGGATTCCATGGAGGAAGGAACGCCGCGCCGCTCAGCCCGGATACCCGAACCTACTCTCGGGGTTCCGTCTCTGTCCATATCACGACGTTCGACGCGGCCATCAATGCCGCGCTGCCTGAACAGTGTGTAGATACCCTGACCATAGCCCCGCCGGAGCATGACAATGTCTGAACTTAGCATCAGGTTGAACACCTTGCTGGACCAGTTCGCATCGCGAAATGCGGATACGCGTACCGCAGCGCAGAGGCTACGTCAGGCAATTTCCTCGTCACCAAGCTTGGTCAAGCGCTTCGAATCGGCTATTGCCGAGGGCAAGTTGAAAACGATTGAGTTGCTGCCTAGATCGGCGACCGAAAGAGCTCATATGTCGGACGAGGGAGTGCTCGCGATAGGCCGGGATGCCGTCGTGGGCAACGCGACCACTGAGTTCATGGACCAGCTCCGCGATACCTTGGGGCACGAGATCGCGCATGCGCACTATAAAGGCTACGACTTTGCCTTGAATGTGCTGAGTGAAGAAGTAGAGAAGCTGGCGTTTGAGAGAACAGAGACTCGCAATTACACCGCGGTCCTCCAGAATTTCCTTGCTGCCGCACGAAGGAATGAGGCTGTCGCAGCTATCGGAGGCTGGAACGCCAACATTTCCAAGATGATCGCAGACAGTGGAGGCCGTCCTCTAGACCGAGCCGCAGTTCTGGAGAGGATGGCCCAAGTTAATCCGCGATGCGTCATCGAGGTCAATGGCGTCTATCAGATGGCTGCCGGAATCGTGCTGAATGCCGATCTCACTGCAAATGTTTCAGATCAATCCGTTGAAGCATTCGCAAAGTGCTACTTTGATGGCAGCAAGGGAAGCCTGGGGCCTCAAGGAAAGTCTTCCTACACCGATTACTACTTGTCCTACGGCGTCAGCCTGATTGTGCGCATGGAGCGCTACAACAACCAGTACGGGGATCCCGACAGGGCACTGGTACAGATCAATCTTGCCGCTCTGGGAACGACAGAGGCAGCGCTGGAGGTCGCGGGTCTGACATTCCAGGGCAAAGGAGATATCTTCTTCTATACCGACCTTGGTGGTGGCCCGAACAACGGCTTCCAGCGCAGCGGAACCACGACGGGGCCGCGATTTGATCCGGACCAATGGAATGCCTTCTTCGATCGTACGCGCCTGCAGCAGATTGCCCAGGCGGGTGCGCTTGGTGGGGTGATTGGTGGCGCAATCTCTTCTGCCCTGAAGTTGAATGACCCGGCATGGCAGGTCATTTCCTCGGCAACGCTGTCGACCATCGGAGAGAACTTCGCCGAGGCGATCTCGGCCAGGGGCCTCGGGGTTCGGCTGTCCAGTGGGGACTTCAGCAGCATTCTTGCCGATCTTCCTGAGGAGTTTCAGGCCAATCTCAGGAGCGCAGGGGCTGGAGCTGTCTCTTCCTACCTGACCGCAGAGCTGTTCAGGACACTGGGTATCGAAGGGACGCTCGGTGAAATTGCACAGACCGCTGCTGGTGCAGCACTGAGTCAAGTTATCCAGAATGCGAACCTGATCGCCGATGGTGCCAAGATCAGCGTGTTCGAAGGTCTGGGTGAAACGCAGATATTCAACGCAGTCGGTGGCTACGTTGGCGCACGGCTGGGCGCTAGTTTGGTCAAGTTCGATACGGTCGGAGGGCAAATCGGTGCACAGGTTGGTTCGGCGATCGGCGCCTATGTCGGTGCGTCCGTTGCGACCACCTGGGCTGCAGCAGGTAGCAAGGTCGGAGGTGCCGCGTATGGCGCAATCGGAGCGGCAATCGGTGCGCTGGTGGGCTACATCCTGGGCGGGCTCGTTGGCTCGTTCTTCTCAAGTGGCAAGCCGCGTTCGTGGGCGTCGGTCAGCTGGGAAGAGGCATCGGACGGCTTCGTGGTCACCGGCATTCGTTCCCGATCGGGTGGCTCCAAGGCTGGGGCGAGGGTTCTTGCCAATGCCGTAGCGGACAACCTCAACGCGGTGCTGAAGATGTCGGGAAGCCGTGTGGCTTCGGGGGCCAGCATCGATGGCGGTACCTACGGTACCTACGGAAAGGACTATCGATACTGGTCTGCAACGCCCGTCGGGTTTGCGACGGCTGAGGAGCTTATCGGTCACGGCTCTGCGCTGGCTCTGGCGGGGATGGCGGACAAGATGGTTGGCGGAAACATCTATATCAAGCGGGCCATCGTCCAACATCTGGGTATGTTGCCTTCGCCTCGCGGTTTCAATGTGACGTCAATGATTGGCGACTTGGCCATGGCTGCTGATTATGGTCAGTATGTAATGGATCCTTTCCAGGTCAATTCGCTCATCGCCGGTGCGCCAGACAGCGGGTTGGCAGCTCAATGGGCGATCACGCTTGCGCGTGCGATCGAATTGGGCCTCAACAAGCGCGCATCGACCGATTGGACAGGGGGATTTGCAGCGTGGATGGACCAGCTTCCTGACGGTGAGCTGGACGGGCGTGGCTTGAACGCCGCGAACGTCAGTGCGCGATACAATGCCATTGATGGCAGAAAGTTCGTCCTGACTGGCGGAAGCGACGAAGAGCTCTTCTCGATCAGCGACACCATCGTCACCGCGGATAAGGATCGCATTCTCGGTGGCATCGGCAACGACAGCATCATCGTCAATGGTGCCACGCTGTCCAGCACCACCGGCCTGCTGATCAATGGCAAGGCCGCCCCGGCCACCCATCGCATTGGCATCGCTGCGGTCATTGATGCCGGTGCTGGCGACGATCTGGTCCGCGGCGGAGACCTCGGCAACGATCTGCTCGGCGGCAGCGGCAACGACACCCTGGTGGGGGGCCTGCTCGATGACTGGCTGCTTGGCGGTGACGGCAACGACGTGCTGTTCGCCGGCAATGTCACCAATGTGAACTTCGCCATCGGTGATGCCAGCGCACAGGCGCTGGCGATCGCCGCGCGTGGTGGCAACGGCAACTACCTCGACGGCGGTGCCGGCGACGATCGCCTGTATGGCGGCACCGGTTCGGACTGGCTGGAAGGCGGCGCCGGCAACGATCTGCTGGTGGGTGGCGAGGGCGGCGACATCATCGCCGGTGGCGCCGGCGATGATCGGGGTGCCAATGGCGAAGCACGCCTGTTCGGTGGGGGCGGCGCGGACCAGTACCTGTTCCGGCTCGGTGACGGCCGCGACGTGATCTACGACGAAGAGGGCGCAGGCGCCATCCGTGGCAGCGGCGACAGCTTGAATGATCGCCTCGCCAAGATCGCCAATGGACAGCTGGCGCGCAACTGGGCCGGTGGCGGCGAGTACGAGGTCAACGGTTCGGTGAAGGGCGGTGAGGACGCGATCGTGTTCGGCACCGGCCTGTCGCTGCAGAACATCCAGATGCGCCGCTCCTCGGCCAGCGGTGCCGGCAACGACCTGATCATCGCCCTGGTCAGCTATGACGCCGCCGGCAACGCGACCCTCACCGGCGATGAGCTGACCATCAAGGACTGGTTCGAATCCTCGCATCGCGTGGAGTGGCTGCGGTTTGCCGATGGCGAGGACATCCGCATCGGCGACATGACCTCGTACATCATCGGCACCGGTGGCTCGGATGTGATCCTGGGCACCTACGGTGCGGACTTCCTCTATGGCGGCGCCGGCAATGACGAGATCCGGGGCCTGGCCGGCAATGACTTCGGCAATGGTGGCTCGGGCGACGATTTCGTTGCTGGCGATGGCGACCAGGACTGGGTGATGGGCGGCTCCGGCAACGACCAGGTGCTGGGCGGCGCGGGCAATGACACGGTGTTTGGCGATGATGGCAATGATCGTGTGTATGGCGGTACGGGTTCGGACCTGGTGGTCGGCGGCCGTGGCAACGACGAAGTGGTGGGCGGTGAAGGCGATGACGTCTTCCGCTACCAGCGCGGCGATGGCGACGACATCGTCATGGACGACTATGTCGACAACTGGGATCTGGTCTGGGAAAGGGGCGCCTATGTCAACGGCTATGTGCGCAATGCCGATGGCACTGTCAGCAAGGATGGCGTGGTCTACTTCGATGGCTCCACCTGGATCAGCCACAACGACTGGAATGATGAGGCGCAGGTGCTGCGCCGGCACAAGGGCGCGCTCAATGGCCTGATTGCGCGCAACGCGGGTGTTGATTCGCTGGAGTTTGGCGTTGGCATCGACATCCAGGATGTGATGTTGCAGCGCGATGGCAATGACCTGCGCCTGGTGATCGGCCGCGATGGTGAGAAGGAGCGCCTCTCGGCGTCCAGTGACCGCATCACGATCAAGGACTGGTACGCGCTGGGTGGATCGATCGAGAACATGGTGTTTGCCGCGACCGGCCGCCATGCGCTCACCGACATGACCCTGCTGGGGGGCGGCGATGGCAATGACACCATTGCCGGTACGGCCGGCAAGGACTGGTTGACCGGCAACGGTGGCGATGACGTCATCGACGGCGGCGCGGGCAATGACCTGCTGATGGGCAACGAAGGCGACGATACGCTGCGTGGCGGTGCGGGTGACGACATCCTGTACGGCGGCCAGGGCGATGATCTGCTGCACGGCGGTGCCGGCGCGGACACCCTGTTCGGCGGCGGTGGCGTGGACATCGCCTCTTACGCGGGAAGTGCGGCGGTGCGCGTTTACCTGGAAGGCACGTTCGCCAATACCGGCGACGCCAAGGGAGATGTCTACAGCAGCATCGAGGGTATTGAAGGCAGTGCCGGTGCCGATCGCCTCGGCGGCAGCATCGGCGCGGACGTGCTACGCGGTGGTGGCGGCGCGGATGCGCTGTACGGCGGTGAGGGCGACGATGCCTATGAGTACAACGTCGGCGACGGTAGTGATGTCATCTATGAAGGCGCCTTCTATCTGGATGAGGTGATGTCCAGCTCAGGGACGTTTGGATCAGCCTACACGGCGTCCTGGGAGTATCTGGGCCTTGGCGAGACAACGGCGGGCAACAAGCATCAGTATCGGTTGACGGTCAAGGAGATCGCATCCGGCACCGTTGTCTACCAGAGCGTGGACAAGGTGGACTTCCTGTTTGACGCCCCAGTGGCGAACGCGCCAGCCTCCACCACGTGGCCATCGGCGCAGGGGCAGTTCCGTTCGTCGACCTGGCGAAACGGGCCAAATGGGCAACAGATCGTGCGCGAAGTGTTCCAGGCCACCGACGGGGGCCAGGATACGCTGGTACTGGGAGCAGGGCTCAGCCTCTCAAATCTTCGGTTGGCGCTGAGCGGGACGACGCTCCAGGTGGATGTCTTCGCCGCACAGAACGGTACGATCAAGCTCGCCAATCATACGAATGCCCAGCGTCGCGTCGAGTTCATGCAGTTGAAGGACGGACTGGTGCTGGATCTGCGCCAGTTCCGCCAGCTTTCCCAAGGCGGTAGCGCGAGTGACGATGTATTGTTCGGGTCCGATGGCGCGGACACGCTTACGGGTCTTGCAGGTCACGACGTGCTGGCGGGTGGAGATGGCAATGACACGCTGCGGGGCGGCGACGGCGACGACACGCTGGAGGGCGGCGCCGGTGCCGACATCCTCGACGGCGGCAGCGATCGCATCAGCCTCGGCCAGGCCGCGGTGGCGGGTGAAGCCTATGGCGATACCGTCCGATACGTGACCTCCACTGCGTCGCTGGTGCTGGACCTGGCTGCGGGTACTCTGTCGGGCGGGCACGCCGATGGCGATACTCTGGTTGCAGTCAACGGCGTCAGCACGCTGGAGAACGTAGTTGGCAGCGACGGCTTCGCCGATACGATCAGTGGTGATTCACGCGCGAATCGCCTGATCGGGCTGGGTGGCAACGACTGGCTGGATGGGCGGGGGGGCGACGACGTGCTCATCGGTGGTGATGGCAATGACACCCTGATGGGCGGCGACGGCAACGACGCGTTGTCCGGTGATGCCGGCGATGACCGGCTTGAAGGTGGCGGGGGCAACGATGTGCTGGCCGGCGGCGCCGGTGCCGACGAGCTTTACGGCGGGCTGGGCGACGACCAGATCAGCGGCGATGTGGGCAACGACAAGGCTTGGGGCGGCGAAGGCAATGACACCCTGGGGGGCCAGGACGGAGACGATCAGCTCTATGGCGAGGCCGGCAACGATACCCTGGTGGGCGGCGCAGGCGACGACCTGCTGGATGGCGGCACCGGCAACGACACCCTGGCCGGTGAGGCCGGCAACGACCTGCTGCGGGGCGGGGATGGCAATGACACCTACCTGTTCGATCGGGAGGGTGGCAACGACCGCATCGAAGACGCACTGGGCGTCAATCGCATCGTGCTGCAGAACGT
Source organism: Stenotrophomonas sp. SMYL20 (assembly GCF_036320045.1). Taxonomy (NCBI): domain Bacteria; kingdom Pseudomonadati; phylum Pseudomonadota; class Gammaproteobacteria; order Lysobacterales; family Lysobacteraceae; genus Stenotrophomonas; species Stenotrophomonas sp. SMYL20. The sequence goes on from NZ_JAWIRT010000009.1 coordinate 80,889, forward strand.
GGCCAACCACGAGGTCTGGCTGCAGAAGGTGGGCAACGATCTGCTGGTCAGCGTGATTGGAGGCAGCACTCGGATCACCATCGCGGGCTATTACACCGGCGCCAGCCGGATCACCGAGATCGCGACCGGTGCAGGCTCGCTGTTCCTCGCCCACGCCGAGCCGCTGCTTGCGGCAATGGCGGCAGAGTCGGCGTCCGTGCCGGCTGGGATGTCCTCCAGCTTGCAGGGCATGCTCGGCAGCTACTGGCAGAACTCGAGCAAGCCGGCACCGCTGGTCGAAACGCAGTACCTGGCCACCGACGAGGACGTGCCGCTCAGTGGCAGCGTCAATGCCGTCGACCATGACGGGAACATCACCGGGTACACGGTGATCACCGCCCCCGGCATGGGGACCGTCACGCTTAATGCGGCCACCGGCGCCTGGGTCTACACGCCGGCGGCGGACCGCCACGGCAATGACCATTTCGTGGTCCGGGTCACCGATGCCGACGGCAATACCGCCGACCAGATCGTCGATCTGGAGGTGCGCTCGGTCAACGACGCGCCCAGCGACATCCTCGCACCCGGTCCGCTGGCCGTGGACGAGAACGCCGCCAACAACCTGTCGCTGGGCCGCTTCGGCCATGTCGATCGCGACGGCGCGGAAGATACGGCCAGCTTCACCCTGATCAATGATGGCGGCGGCCGCTTCAAGCTCACCGCCGATGGCACGCTCAGCGTTCGTGATGGCACCAAGCTGGACTATGAGACCGCCACCGCGCACACCATCCGGGTGCGCGTGACCGACGGCGCCGGCGCGTGGTTCGAGAAGGACTTCAAGATCGACGTCCGCAACGTCAACGAGGCGCCGTTCACGCCGACCCGGCCACCGAACACTGCGGCCGTACTGGCCGGCGAGAAGACCGGGGCCGGTACGGTGGTGGGCACCTTCGTGATCGGGGACCCCGACAAGACCACGCCGACCCTGCAGCTGGTGACCAACCCGGGTGGCCTGCTGGAAGTGGTGGGCAACCAGGTGCGTGTGCGTGCGGGCGTTGCGATCGACTTCGAGACGCTGGCCGCCGCGCAGGGCGCGACCCTGGTCGATCTGGATGGCGATGGCATCAAGGAGGTGCTGCTGACCGCCAGCGTGAGGGCGTACGACGGCAGCCTGGCATCGGCCTCGACGCTCAGCTTCACCTATGCCATTGAAGATGAGAACGAAGCGCCGACGGCGGTGGTGTTCGCGGCCACCACCACCAGCTTCAGCGAAACCGATCGCGTTCCCACCGGAACCGCGCTGCCGGCGATCCTGCTCGGCACGCTGTCGGCCACCGATCCAGACACCACCGCCGGCAGTGATTTCGCCACGATGGTGTTCAGCGTGTCCGACAGCCGCTTCGAGATCATCAACGGCAACCAGCTGCGCCTTAAGGCCGGTGCGATCGTTGACTATGAAGCGGGAGGCAACGTCACCGTGACGGTCACCGCGACCGATCGCGGCGGCGCCGGATTGAGCGTCAGCAAGCAGTTGGTCTTCACCGTGGTCAACCGGGATGACTACCTGTACGGCACTGCCGCTGGCGAAACGCTGGTCGGCCAGGCCAACCGGGACGTGATCCAGGGGCTCGGCGGCAACGACATCATCAACGGCGGCGGTGGCAACGACGACCTGTACGGCGGCGATGGCGATGACAATCTGCGCGGTGAGGCTGGCGACGACAAACTGTGGGGCGAGCTGGGTCGCGACACGCTGTACGGTGGCGCAGGCGTCGACGAACTGCGTGGTGGTGATGGCGATGACAACCTGTATGGCGAAGACGGTGATGACCGCCTGTACGGCGACGCCGGCAATGACATCCTCGATGGCGGTGCCGGCAATGACCTGCTGGAAGGGGGCATCGGAAATGACACGCTGCGCGGCGGCGTCGGCAACGACATCCTGCGCGGTGGCGATGGCGACGATATCCTCGATGGCGGCGTCGGTGCCGACACCCTGTCCGGAGGCGCCGGTGTCGATACGCTGACCTACGCCTCGGCGACTGCGGGCATCGTGCTGAACCTGGCTACCGGAACACATGGCGGGGCGGCTGCCGGCGATGTGCTGGAAGATGCGTTCGAGCGCGTGATCGGCAGTGGGTTCGACGACGTCATCACTGGTGGCGCGGGGGATGATTACATCGAGGGTGGCGCGGGCAACGACAAGCTCTACGGCGGCGCTGGCAATGACACGCTGTATGGCGGTGATGGTGACGACCTGCTCGATGCGCAGGCAGGCAATGACACCCTGTATGGCGGCGCCGGTAACGACATCCTGATTGGTGGCGATGATAGCGACGTCTACTTGATCGACCGCAACTCCGGTGCCGACGAAATCCGCAACTACGACTCCAGTGGCGACGATATCGACGTCATCGGCTATCGCGACATCAGTCGCAATGATCTGTGGTTCAGTCGAACCGGCGACGATCTGGTGATCTCGGTGATTGGTACCAGTGTGGTGACCACGATCAAGGGCTGGTACACCACCACCAACGCCAATGATCGCGCCAACTACAAGATCGATTTCTTCCTGGCCGGCGAGCACGCCAGCAGCACGATCAATGCAGAGGCACTGGTCGCGTTGATGGCCGGCCGCACCAGGCCCGCCACGGTCGCGGCCTATCAGGCATTGCATGCCGACGGCACGTTCGAGAACCAGTGGCGGCACTACTGGGATGGCAACGGCCTGCCGTCGATCAGCATCGTGCCGGATCAGTCGATCAACGAGGATGGCCAGGTCGCCCTGCAGTTCACCGTCGGTGATGACCTGACCCCGGCGTCCGGGGTCACCGTACGTGCCGTGGCGGTGGATGCCACTGACCTTACGACGGTGGTGGCCTGGATGAATACTCCGACCATCACTACGGGGGCCAACGGCGAGCGCACGGTGACGCTGGTGCCCAAGAGCAACGCCAGCGGACGCGTTGCGATCAAGCTGATCGCAACCGATGCCGGTGGGCTGGTGACCGAGCGCGTGTTCTTCATGAATGTGGCGCCGGTAGTGGACGCGCCGGTGATTACCCGTGCCGTGCAGGTCGGCAAGACACTTGATAGTGGCACGCTGACGCTGGATGTGCAGGCGGCGCTGTCCGATGCCGATGGTTCGGAGACCCTGGAGATCCGCATCTCGAACCTGCCGACCGGGCTGACCCTGAACAAGGGCACGAACCTGGGCAACGGCGTGTGGTCGCTGACGCCGGCGCAGCTGGCCGGTCTAGCGCTGGTCGGTCCGGCCACGTGGTCGGCCGACCTGACCGGCACTGCGGCGCTGACGGTGACTGCCATCGCCAAGGAGACCGCGACGGGCAAGACCAGCAGCAAGACGCAGACGCTGTCGGTCACCATCAATGCGCGTCCGACCGACATCACTGTCGACCGCGCGTTGAGTACGGTCGAGTCAACCGCGGATGCACCGGTGGCCAATGGCACGGTGCTCGGCAATTTCGCCCGCGTCGATGCGGACAACGATGGCTTCACCTTCAGCCTGACCAACAACGCGGGCGGCCGCTTTGCGATTTCCGCAGCCGGTGTGCTGACCGTGGCCAATGCCAGCCTGCTCGACTACGAGGCCAACACCTCGCACCAGATCGTGGTGCGGGTGACCGACTCGGGCGGGTTGACCCGCGACAAGACCTTCACCGTCGCGGTGACCAACGTCGATGAAGCCCCGGCAACACCGACCGTCTCCAGCCAGCCGGTGGCAATCGCTGCGGAGAACGCGGCCTTGGGCGGCGTGGTGATCGCCAGCCTTTCCTCCAGCGGAGGCAATGGCAGCTACAGCTATGTGCTGGAAGGGGACTCTCGCGGCTGGTTTACCCTGGTCGGCAACCAGCTGAAGTTCCGCGATGGCCTGGTGCTGGATTTCGAGGCGCTGAAAGCCGCAGGCCTGACCCTGAGTGATGCCGATGGTGATGGCCGCCAGGAGGTGGTGTACTCGGTATCGGTGAAGGCCGTGTCGGGTGGGCTGACCTCGGCGGGGGCGCGCACCATCACCGTGCGCCTGGAAGACGTCAACGACGCGCCGCATGGCATCACCGTCGATCGCACGCTGAGCATCGCGGAGAATACCGCCAACGGTTCCGAGGTCGGCAAGTTCAGCGGCCAGGACCAGGACGTTACCGACGGCCTGACCTTCACACTGGTGAACAATGCGGGAGGACGCTTTGCCATCACCGCTGCCGGGGTGTTGAGCGTGGCCAATGGCGGGCTGCTGGACTACGAGGCCGCCACCTCGCATTCGATCACGGTGCGGGTCACCGACACTCATGGTGCCAGTCGCGATCAGGTGTTCCAGGTCGGCGTGTCCAACGTCAACGAAGCACCGCGCACGCCTGACGTCGTCCAGCATGTGGCGCTCACCTCGGAGAATACCGGCGTGGCCGGGCAGGTGGTGGCTACGTTGTCCTCATCTGATCCGGATGGCACCGCGCCCTCTTATCAGATCATCAACGATCCCTTCGCCTGGTTCGTCATTTCCGGAAACCAGCTCAAGTACAACGTCAGCAGTTTCGATTTCGAAGCGGTTGCACCGTACCTGCAGCTGATCGACGGCGACGGCGACGGCCAGCTGGAGGCTTACTACAACGTCACGGTCCGTGCCACGGATGGTGCGCTGGTGTCGGGCAATCGCGAGATCACGGTACGCATCGAAGACGTCAACGAGGCACCGACGACCTGGGGCCAGAGTCTGACGCTGGCCGAATCGGCGCCGGGCGCGGGCCAGACCGTGTTCCAGTTCACCAACTGGTCCGACCCCGACAGCCAGTGGTACAACCGCGACCACCGGTTCGCCATCACCGGTGGTGCCAGCAACCTGTTCGGCATCAACGCCACCACGGGACAGATCGCGCTGCACGGGCAGCTGGACTATGAAACCGCGCAGAGCCACCAGATCCAGGTGACGGTCACCGATCGTGGTGGCCTGTCCAGCAGCACCTGGGTGACGATCAATGTGCAGAACGTCAATGAGCGGCCGACGGTCGTCCAGACGCTGGATAGCAACTACGTGTACGTGCTCTGGGGAAGTGACCAGGAGGACATCTTCAGCCGTCTGGTGATCACCAGTGCGGTGGAGCTGGTGAGTACTACCGGCCAGTACTGGGACACCTACACCAACGAGACATCGTTCTTTGACTATGGGACCACGTCGAGGGCCATTTCCGGTGATGGCTTCCTGAACGGCTATTACTACAACGGCACGCTTGCCACGCGGATCGTGAATCGTGGAAACCGGCGCCAGGTGAATGACGGAAACTGGGGCGATCCGCGCGGAAGCGGCGCGGGCTACTACCAGGAGACCTACTACGACACCTACTATGAAATCGTCATCCAGAGCGTGGACAGCGCTGGTCTCTGGAGTGATCCGCTGAAGTTTGTCGTCAACGAGTTCGGTGCACGCCTCGGTCCGGTCGTGCTTGACCTGGATGGCGACGGCGTGGAGACCGTGGGCTGGGCGCAGAGCGCCACGCGCTTTGACATGGACGGTGATGGCGTGCGTGATCTGACCGGTTGGGTCGGGCCGCACGACGGTCTACTGGTGCTCGACCGCAACCGCAACGGCACGATTGATTCCGGCGCCGAAATCTCGTTCACGATGGATCTGGAGGGGGCCCATTCCGACCTCGAAGGTCTGGCTGCCTATGACAGCAATGGTGATCGGCGTCTGGATGCCAATGACGCCCGCTTCGGAGAGTTCCAGGTCTGGCGTGACGCCAACCGCGATGGCATCAGCCAGGCGGGTGAGCTGTTGACGTTGCAGCAGGCCGGCGTGGCGTCGATCAACCTCGATGCGCGCCGTACCGGGCAGATGCCGGGTACATCGGCGGACAACACCACCTATGCCAACGGTCAGTACACCCGTACCGATGGCACCCAGGCGGCGCTGTCGGACATGTTCTTCGCTTTCGGCGAGCGCGATGAGGAGGGCAACGGTGGCGGCCTGAACCTGAATGCTGGCGCCGGCAAGGGCGGACGCGACCTGGGCAGCGGTGATGCTGCCTCCGGCCGGGTCAACCGTCGAGGCGGCGATCCACGCTTCGCGCCTGCAGCTGACCTGTCGCAGGCCCCGGTGGCGCAAGCAGTGACGGAAACGGGGGATCGTTTCGGTGGCGTTGAGCCCACAGCCGCCGAGCGGATGCAGCAATCGGCTCGTTCGGAACATCGTGCTCCCATCGACGAAAGCATTCCCTCCGGCCAGGCATCACAGCGCTCAGCCTTGCATGACAATCTGGCGCTGGCACAGAAGAAGCGGTTCCAGATGATCGAAGCGATGTCCACGTTCGACGCCCAGCCCTATGCCCAGGGCATCAGCACAGCGGCGCGCGATCCGGCCACCATGGAACTGTTGACCGCCATTCCCGACTACAGGATTTCCCGTTCATGATCACGTCCACGACCGCCACCGCCACCACCACCCCCGACGGGGCGCCGCGCACCGTTGCCGAGGCCCTCGGCCAGATCGTCTGGCTGCTTTCACAGTCGCCGCTGCACCGTGAGATGCAGTTGAAGGACCTCGAATGGTCATTCATGCCGCCGCTGCTGAAGGAGCAGTTCCGGGTGTTCCGTTTCGGCACCCTGCCGCCGTTGCCGGGCATGCAGGAGGCCGGTGCGGCCTTCGCCGGGGTGACCCAGCAGGCGCTGGAACAGTTGCCGCTTGGAGTTGCAATCTGGGCCAATTTGTCAGAGGAGGCCGAGCGCAAGCTGGAAGCCGGCGAGCGGCTGGAACTGGACGACTGGAACAGCGGCGATCGCCTGTGGCTGATCGAGTTCATCACTCCCTTCGCCCAGCCCGGCAACGGCCTGGCCGAGGCCATGCTGGGCGATCTGCTGACCGGGCCGTTCGCGGGGCGCAGTCTGTCCATGCACCGGACCGATCCGGCCACCGGCCGGCGTGACAAGGTGACCCTGGGCGGCGTGCCGTCGCAGGCGGCCTGATCCGGGAGAGGTGAACGTCCGCCCCGGTCGCCACGCTGGCGGTCGGGGGAGTAGAGGCAAGCCCGGTGGGCCGGGGCTCGATGATAGAATGCAGGGTTTCTGGCAGTGCCCACCCATGGGCGGCCGGGTATCGGCAACTCCGGCTGTGTGCTATGACAGGCACCAGCCCCCGGACAATGGAATCACTTACCTATGGCGCGCGGCATCAACAAAGTCATCCTGGTCGGCAACCTCGGCAACGACCCGGACGTGAAGTACACCCAGAGCGGCATGGCGATCACCCGCATCAGCCTGGCCACCACCAGCGTCCGCAAGGACAAGGATGGCAACCAGCAGGAACGTACCGAATGGCACCGCGTGGTGTTCTTCGGCAAGCTCGGCGAGATCGCCGGCGAGTACCTGCGCAAGGGCAGCTCGGTCTACGTCGAAGGCAGCCTGCGCTACGACAAGTACACCGGCCAGGACGGCGTGGAGAAGTACTCCACCGACATCGTTGCCGATGAAATGCAGATGCTGGGCGGCCGTGGTGACGGCGGCGGTGGCGGTGGCAACTACGGCGGCGACCGTCCGCAGCGCCAGCAGGCGCCGCGCCAGGAGTACGGCGGCGGTGGCGGTGGCCAGCGCGGCGGCCACGGCGGTGGCTATGGCAACCAGGGCGGCAATCAGGGCGGCGGTTACGGCAACCAGGGTGGCAACCAGCGTCCGCAGCCGCAGCAGGCGCCGCCGATGGATGACTTCGCTGACGACGATATTCCGTTCTGATCGAACGCTCGTTCGCAGCAGAAAAGAAAGCCCCGCTCATGCGGGGCTTTTCTTTATCCGGAATCCCTTCGGAGTTGTGCCCCGCAGCATCGGTTTTCGTGCACCGCGACTTGCAAACAGACAATTTCCTCCCCTATGGTGCAATCGATTGCATTGCTGTGAATCGTTGCGTTTGATACCGGTTGGGAGGCCGGCAGGTGGATGTCCATCCATTCGATCAGACCGGCCCCGGCGACGGGCCTCACGCGGCGCGATGCGTTGCGCATGGCGGTTGCTGGAGGCGTAGCTCTGGGTACTGCGGGTACGCTGCCCGCATTCGCCGCCACGGCGCCGCTCAAGGGCAACCTGAAGCATTCTGTCGCCCGCTGGACCTTCCCGCAGCTGTCCGTCGCCCAGCTCTGCGCGACGGTGAAGGACATCGGCTTTGCCGCGATCGACCTGGTCGGCCCGGAGGACTGGCCCACCCTGAAGGCGAATGGCGTGTACAGCTCGATGTGCAACGGCGCAGAGCTGGGCCTGACCAAGGGCTTTGCCGGCCGCGAATTCCACGACCAGCTGGTGGAGCGCTACACGCAGCACATCGACCTGGTGGCTGACGCCGGCTACCGCAACCTGATCTGCTTCTCCGGTAATCGCAACGGCATGGACCCCGCCGAAGGCATGGCCAATGCCGAGGCCGGCCTCAAGCGCATCCTCGGGCATGCCGAGAAGCGCGGGGTGGTGCTGGTGATGGAACTGCTGAATTCCAAGGTCGATCATCGCGACTACCTGTGCGACCACTCGGCCTGGGGCGTGGAGCTGTGCCAGCGGCTCGGCTCGGACAACTTCGGCCTGCTCTACGACATCTACCACATGCAGATCATGGAGGGCGACATCATCGCCACCATCGGCAAGCATCACGCCTGCTTCAAGCATTACCACACCGCAGGCGTGCCCGGCCGGAACGAGATCGGAGACCAGCAGGAGCTCCACTATCCGGCCATCTGCCGCGCGATCCGCGACACCGGTTTCAAGGGATATCTGGCGCAGGAGTTCATGCCTGCAGCGCCCGATCCCGTTGGCTCATTGCGCGAGGCAATCCGCCTCTGCGACGTCTGAAACGATATCCACCCAGGTGAGAAACCCATGGCAGATAATCACTACGACGCCATTGTTGTTGGCTCGGGAATCAGTGGCGGTTGGGCAGCGAAGGAGCTGACCGAAAAGGGCCTGAAGGTCCTGATGCTGGAACGCGGACGCAACATCGAGCACGTCAAGGACTACGTCAACGCGATGAAGGAGGCGTGGGACTTCCCGCACCGAAACCGGCCAACGCAGGCGATGAAGGCCGACTTCCCGGTGCTGATGCGCGACTATGGCCTGGCCGAGAACCTGGAAGGGATGTGGGCCAACGAACAGGACTCGCCCTACGTCGAGACCAAGCGCTTCGATTGGTTCCGCGGCTATCACGTCGGCGGCCGCTCATTGTTATGGGGCCGGCAGAGCTATCGCTTCTCCGACCTGGACTTCGAGGCGAATCTCAAGGACGGCATCGCAGCCGATTGGCCCATCCGCTACGCCGATATCGCGCCGTGGTACGACTACGTGGAGAAATTCGCAGGTATCGCTGGTACGCGCGAAGGGCTGGACGTGTTGCCGGATGGCGAGTTCCTGCCGCCGATCCCGTTGAACATCGTCGAGAAGGACGTGGCCGCACGGATCAAAAAGGCATTCGGCGGCACCCGGCACATGATCCACTCGCGCACTGCCAACATCACAAAGCCCATGCCAGAACAGGGCCGCGTCAACTGCCAGTACCGCAACAAGTGCATCCTGGGCTGCCCCTTCGGTGCCTACTTCTCGACCCAGGCGGCGACGCTGCCAGCGGCGATGAAGACCGGCAACCTGACCTTGCGGCCGTTCTCGATCGTCAAGGAAGTGCTCTACGACAAGGACCGCAAGCGTGCCCGCGGTGTGGAGGTCATCGATGCCGAAACCGGCCAGACCTACCAGTACACGGCCAAGGTCATCTTCCTCAACGCATCGTCGTTCAACTCGACCTGGCTGCTGATGAACTCGGCTACCGACGTCTGGGACGGCGGGCTGGGCTCATCGTCGGGCGAGCTCGGGCACAACGTGATGGATCATCATTTCGGTGCAGGTGCCTCGGGTCGGGTCGAGGGCTACGAAGACAAGTACTACTTCGGTCGTCGTCCCTGCGGCTTCTACATTCCGCGTTTCCGCAACGTCGCGACCGACAAGCGCGGCTACCTGCGCGGGTTCGGCTACCAGGGCGGTGCCAGCCGCACCGGCTGGTCGCGCGAGATCGCCGAGCTGAACATCGGTGCCGATCTGAAGGAGGCGCTGACCGTGCCCGGTGACTGGCGCATCGGCATGACCGGGTTCGGTGAAATGCTGCCGCACCACGACAACACGATCCGCCTGGACCGCGACCGCAAGGACAAGTGGGGTCTGCCGGTGCTGGCGATGGACGTTGCCATGCGTGCCAACGAACTGGCGATGCGAAAGGACATGGCCGCCGATGCCGCCGAGATGCTGGAGGCGGCCGGCGTCAAGGACGTGAAGATGCACGACAACGATTACGCCCCGGGCAAGGGCATCCACGAAATGGGGACCGCGCGCATGGGACGTGATCGGAAGAGCTCGGTGCTGAACCAGCACAACCAGGTCTGGGATGCACCCAATGTCTATGTGACCGACGGTGCCTGCATGACCTCCAGCGCCTGCGTGAATCCTTCGTTGACCTACATGGCGCTGACCGCGCGCGCGGCCGACCACGCCGTGCGCGAACTGAAAGCGGGGAACCTGTGATGGATCGCCGCGAGCTGTTGAAGATGATCGTCGCCGCCACCGGTGCGGCCATGGTTGGATTGCCTGCCCTTGCGCAGGGTCAGGCGCCGGCGGGCGCTACCAAGATTCATTTCTCCGATACCGACGTCGCCACGCTGGACGAGATCGCCGAGACCATCCTGCCGCGGACCCGGACACCAGGGGCGAAAGACGCGGGCGCTGGTCTGTTCATGGCGACCTTCGTCAGCGACTGCTACACCGCCCGGCAGCAGGCGACCTTCCGCGCAGGGCTGGCCGATATCGACAAGCGCGCCGGTGGCCGCTTCGTGTCGCTCGCGCCGGAAGCCCGCACCGAATTGCTGCGCACGCTGGATGCGGAAGCAAAATCACACACGGCCGAGGTCACCGAGACCGGTACGCCTGAAGAGGGCGAGGCGATGCCGCACTACTTCACGATGCTCAAGCAGCTGGCCATCTTTGGCTTCTTCACCTCGAAGGTCGGCGCGACCGGGGTGCTGCAGTACGTCGCCGTGCCGGGGCGCTACGACGGCGATCTTGCCTATGTTCCCGGCACGCCCGCCTGGGGGACCAGCTGATGGAGCGCAACAGGATGATCAAGCCGCTGCTGATCGCGGCCACCGTGCTGGCCGCCGCACCCGTGTTCGCGCAGAACGGTGCCGACGCCGCGCGCGACCCGAAGAAGACCGAGGTGTGGACGCCGGTGCCTGCGACCGTGGCCACGCCGCCAGGCAGGGCCCCGTCCGACGCAATCGTGCTGTTCGATGGCAAGGATGTCTCCGCGTGGGAGTCGGAGCAGGGCGGAGGCGTGCCCTGGAAGGTTGCCGATGGCGCCATGACCGTCGTGCCCGGCAGCAAGGGCATTCGCACCAGGCAACGCTTCTGCGACGTCCAGCTGCATGTCGAGTGGCGCACGCCTACCGACACGAAGGGCTTCGACGGGCAGAACCGCGGCAACAGCGGCATCTTCCTGCAGGAGCTGTATGAGCTGCAGGTGCTCGACAGCTACAACAACCCGACCTATGCCAATGGCCAGGCGGGCTCGATCTACAAGCAGGCCATGCCGTTGGTGAACGCCTCGCGCGCACCAGGTGAGTGGCAGGCCTACGACATCCTCTGGAAGGCGCCGCGCTTCTCGCAGGGCGGTGGGCTTGTGTCGCCCGCGCGCATCACGGTGCTGCACAACGGCGTGCTGGTGCAGGACGACACTGTGCTGGCGGGCAAGACCGAGTACATCGGCGCGCCTTCCTACGCGCCGCATGCGTGTGCGCCGCTCTATCTGCAGGAACATGACTCCAGGGTCAGCTACCGCAACATCTGGGTGCGCGAGCTGTAGGGGCACGCGGCCAGCGTGGTCGCCGGCCGCTTACTTCGCCAGGTAGCTGGCGATGTCGTTGATCTCCTGCTGTGACAGCTGGGAGAAGGGCGGCATCAGCCCACCGCCCTTGCTGATCTTTTCCTTGATCTGTGCGGGTGCCATGCGCTTGCCGATGTCGGTGAGCGCCGGGAATGCGCCCGGCATGCCCGCACGATCCACACCATGGCAGGCCAAGCAGTTCGCGGTGTAGAGCTTTGCACCCGCAGCCGGATCGTCCTTGCACCATGCTGCTGTCGCAACGCTCATGCCGCCCAGGGCCACGGCCATTGCCAGGATCATTTTCATGTGGGGCTCCTTGATGCGTCAGCGCTGCGCATGGGCAGGCGCATTCGTGGTCAGGTGTTCACGCAGATAGTCCGCACCGGTCTGGATGATCCTGGCCGGATCGCGTGGCTGGTCGTGCTCGATGATGTACCAATGCACGCCGGCGGCTGCCGCAGCAGGCAGGATCGCGTTCCAGTCCAGCACGCCCTGGCCCACCGCGGCGAATCCGCCTTCGTCCTGGGCCTGGCCCTTCGGTGCATTGTCCTTGGCGTGTACCGCGAACACGTGGCCGCGGAACTTTGCCAGCATCACTGCCGGGTCCAGGCCTGCACGCGCGACCCAGGCCAGGTCCAGCTCGGTCTGCAGGTCTGGACCGGCGGCGGCGAACAGCAGCTCCAGTCCGGTCCTGCCGTCGAAGTCGGCCAGTTCGAAGTCGTGGTTGTGGTAGGCCAGGCGCATGCCCTTGCCGCGCACCTGCTTTGCGATGCGGCCCAGTTCCTGGCCCAGGGCGGTCCAGCCGGCGGCATCGCCCGGGCGATCCTTCTTGTCCAGGTACGGCACCACCAGCGTCGTGTTGCCGATCGACCGGTTGAAGGTCACCACCCCATCCAGGTTGCTGCGCAGCTCGGCCAGCGGCACATGCGATGAAATTGCCTTGATCGAATACCGGTCCAGCAGCTGCTTGAGCTCGGCGGCGCTGGTGTTCTGCGTGCCGACCGTTTCCACCGCATGGACGCCAGCGTCGTGGACGATCTTCAGCTGCTGCTCGAGCGAGCCGGCATCGCGCAGGGTGTACATCTGTACCGCGATCGGCTTCTGCGTGCTGACAGCTTCGACTGCAAAAGCGGGCAGGGCAGCGAGCAGCAGAATGAGGCTTGCAGTTCCATGGACAAGGGCTTTCATCAACAGATCCTCCCGGGTTTCAACCGATGGTGGTCCAGGCACGCGACCTGGCTGATGCAATGACACGATCGACGATCTGCGCCGAGCGCAGGCCGTCCTCGAAGGTGGGCAGGCCCTGCGGCCGCTCGCCCTCGATGGCGCGATAGGTGTCGGCGACAAACGCTTCGAAGCACTGGGCGTAGCCCTGCGCGTGGCCGGCCGGCAACACCGACAGCCGGCGCTGTTCGGCACCGCCGGCGCCCGGTCCGCGCACGAAGATCTCCTCGCGCTGGTCGGGCAGGCCGATCCACAGGCGCTCGGCATCCTCCTGGTTGAAGGCCACACTGGCGTTGGCACCGTCGATCTCGAACCAGAGGCGGTTGTGGCGTCCGGCCGAGACCTGGCTGACCGTCAGAGATGCCAGCGTACCGGCGCCGGTCCTGAACATCGCCGCAGCCACGTCCTCGCTCGTTACCGCCTGCATTGCGCTGGCCGCGGTTGGCGTGCTGAAGCTCTGCCCGCTGACGGCGCCGCGCTCGGCGATGACCGTAGAGAACACCGCGCTGACCTCGGCGAAGCGTTCGCCGCTGACCCATTCCACCAGGTCGCACCAGTGCGAGCCGATGTCGGCGAATACGCGCGATGCGCCACCCAACGCCGGGTCCACGCGCCAGTTGTTGCTGGCAGGGTCCAGCAGCCAGTCCTGCAGGTAGCTGCCGTGGATCAGGTGCAGCGGCCCCAGATCGCCTTCGGCGATGCGTGCGCGTGCCTCGCGCACCACCGGGTGGTAGCGGTAGACGAAGGGGACCGTGGCGACGAGTCCGTTCGACGTGGCCAGCGCCGCCAGCGCCTGCGCATCGTCCAGCGTGGTCGCCAGCGGTTTCTCGCAGATCACGTGCTTGCCGGCTTCCAGTGCGGCCTGCGCCATCGCGCGGTGCAGATGGTTGGGCGTGCAGACATGCACGACCTGCACCTGCGGATCGGCGATCACCTCTTCGATATCCCGATAGGCGCGCGGGACATTCCACAGCTGCGCCATCTCACGCGCGCGCTGCGCTGACGAAGCGGCAACGCCGCGTACCTCGGCACCGGCGAGCAAGGCCGCACGGCGGTGCACGGCGCCGATCATGCCGGCGCCGACGATGGCGATTCCAAGCGTTGGCATCGGCTCGAATCCTCAGGGTGTGGAAGATGCGGCGGCGACGGCGGGCCGGTCGCGGAACAGCAGCAGGAAGGCGATCAGCACCACCAGCGCGACAGCGGCCGGGAACAGCCATATCTGCTGCCAGTCGGGGCCGGCTTCGGTGGTGAAGTGCTCCACCACCGCGCCGGACAGGAAGGTGCCGATCAGCATGCCCACGCCGTACGTGGCCAGGGTGATGAAGCCCTGCGCGCTGCTGCGCACGGCGGGGCCGGCATGGGCATCGGTGTAGATCTGGCCGGTGACGAAGAAGAAGTCGTAGCAGATGCCGTGCAGCACGATGCCGATCACCAGCAGCGAGAAGCCGCTGCCCGCATCGCCGAAGGCGAACAGGACGTAGCGCACCACCCAGGCCGCCATGCCGACCGCCAGCATCGTCTTGACGCCAAGGCGAACGAACAGGAACGGCATGGCCAGCATCAGCAGCACCTCGGAAACCTGGCCCAGCGACTGCAGGCCTGCGGCGCCGCGCACGCCCAGGTCGTTGAGATATGGATTGGTGAAGTTGTAGTAGAACGACAGCGGGATGCAGATGGCGATGGACGCCAGGAAGAACACCAGGTAGGCACGCGACTTCAGCAGCCGCAATGAATCCAGCCCGAGGATCTGCCCCAGCCCGGCATCGCGCTGCTGTGCCAGTGGCGGCGTGTGCGGCAGGGTGAAGGCATACAGGCCCAGCGCCAGCGAGGCCACCGCCGCCATCTGGAAGGTCAGCTCCAGACGATGCGCCTGTTCCCAGCCCAGCCAGCCGATCAGCACGCCCGCTACGATCCAGCCGATGCTGCCGGCCACACGTACCAGCGGGAACTGTTTCTCGGGCGACTGCATGTGCCGCATCGCCACGCTGTTGGCCAGTGCCAGCGTGGGCATGAACAGCAGCATGTAGCCCATCACGCAGGCCGAGAACATACTGAAGCTGGTGGCGGTGGACGCCAGCCACATCAGTACCGCGCCGGCCAGGTGCAGCACCGCGAGGATGCGCTGCGCGGCGAAGTAGCGATCGGCGATCAGGCCGACCAGGAACGGCGCCACGATCGCGCCGATCGACTGGCTGAGGAAGGCGGTGGCCACCTGGCTGGCGCTGGCCTGCAGCGGGCCCTGCACCAGATACGTCCCGAGGGTCACGAACCACGCTCCCCAGATGAAGAACTGCAGAAACATCATCGCGCCCAAGCGCGACATGGCGTGCGACATGGCTTGCCCTCCCGGGGCGGTAATGGCTCAGATTCCCAGCATGCGGTGCAGTGATGCGGCGTCCGTGCCACTGTCGGCAAAGTCATCGAAGGCGCGCTCGGTCACCCGGATGATGTGGTCGCGGATGAAGGCGGCACCTTCGCGTGCGCCGTCCTCCGGGTGCTTCAGGCAGCACTCCCATTCCAGTACCGCCCATCCGGGGAAGTCGTACTGGGCGAACTTGGAGAAGATCGCCTTGAAGTCGATCTGGCCGTCACCGGGCGAACGGAACCGGCCCGGACGATCGATCCAGTCCTGGTAGCCGCCATACACGCCGCTGCTCGCGCTGGCGCGATACTCCGCGTCCTTGACGTGGAAGATGCCGATGCGCGCGTGGTAACGGTCGATGAAACCCAGGTAGTCCATCTGCTGCAGCAGCAGGTGGCTCGGGTCGTACAGGATCTTGGCGCGGGGGTGATGGTCCACCACATCGAGGAAGCGCTCGAAGGTCGCGCCATCGTGCAGGTCCTCGCCGGGGTGGATCTCGAAGCACAGGTCCACGCCGCAGGCGTCGAACGCATCGAGGATCGGGCGCCAGCGGCGGCCGAGTTCGGCGAAGGCTTCCTCCACCAGTCCCGGTGGGCGCTGCGGCCAGGGATAGAAGTAGGGCCAGGCCAATGCGCCGGAGAACGTGGCATGCGCGGTCAGCCCCAGGCGCTGGCTGGCTTTGGCGGCCAGCAGAAGCTGCTCGACTGCCCAAGCCTGGCGGGCAGCCGGATCGCCGCGCTTGTCCGCCGGCGCGAATCCGTCGAACAGGCTGTCGTAGGCCGGATGCACCGCGACCAGCTGCCCCTGCAGATGGGTGGACAGCTCGGTGATCTGCACGCCATGACCGGCCAGCATGCCGGCGACGTCGTCGCAGTACGCCTGGCTGCGCGCGGCCTCGGCCAGATCGAACAGGTGGGGCGCGCCGGTGGGGACTTGTACGCCAGAATAGCCCAGACCCGCGGCCCATCCGGCCAGCGTGTCCAGCCGATCAAAAGGAGCTGTGTCGCCGATGAACTGCGCCAGGAACAGCGCTGGACCCTTGAGCGTCTTCAACGTGATTCGCCCTCGATGCAATCGATTGCATTATCCTAGCAGGGGCTCACGCAGGACCTGTTGTGCACTGCACAGCAGACAGGAGAACTAACGCCATGGCCACCATCTACGACATCGCAAAGCACGTCGGCGTCTCCGCAGGCACGGTGTCGCGGGCGCTTTCCCGGCCGGACAAAGTGCTGCCGGCTACCCGCGCGCGTATCGAGCAGGCTGCCGCCGCACTGGGCTATGTGCCCAACACGGTGGCCCGCACGCTCAAGACCCAACGCAGCGGCAAGATCCTGGTCACCGTCCCGGACATCGCAAATCCGTTCTTCGCGCAGATCCTGCAGGGGGCGGAGGACGCCGCACAGGCGGTCGGCTATGCGGTTCTGCTCGGCGATACCCAGCATCAACCCGACCGCGAGGAGCGCTATGCGCAGATGCTCCGGCGCAACGAGGCCGACGGCATGATCGTGCTGGGGCACCGCCTGCCGCCCACGGCGCGCGAGATCGTCCAGCAGCGCGGTGCCGCCGCGCCGGTGATCAACGGCTGCGAGTTCGACCCCGCACTGGGCATTCCCAGCGTCCATATCGATAACGCCGCGGCCGCGCGCGTGGTGATGGAACATCTGTATGGGCTGGGACACGAGCGGATCGCCGTGGTCGGCGGACCGCCGGACAATCCGCTGCACCAGCAACGGCTGGAAGGGGTGCGGGCGGCTGGCAAGGCGCGTGGACGCCTGCGCCAGCTGAACATCGTGCCGGGTGACTTTTCGGTGGAATCCGGCCATGCGGCTGCCATGGCGCTGCTGGACGGCATGTCTGCGCCAACGGCGATCTTCTGTTTCAGCGATCAGATGGCGCTGGGCACCCTGGCGGCCTGCCGCGATCTGGGCATCCGCGTGCCGGAGGACCTGTCCATCGTCGGCTTCGATGATCTGGCATCTTCCCGCTACCTCACGCCGCCGTTGACCACCATCCGGCAACCGATGCGGGAGATCGGTGAGCGCGCGGTCAACCTGCTGCTTGCCATCATCGAGCACATGGATGTGCCGCTGCAGCAGACGCTGGATTTCAGCCTGATGCTGCGGGGTTCAACGGCGCCACCCAGGCGTGGGTGAGGCAGGGTAACCGCCGTGAATCCTTGATCCCGAATTGACGCAGAGCTGTCAGACTCACCAGAGGCCGCCCGGCAAGGGCGTGCGATCGCGCAAGGGGGTCGGCAATGCCGTTCTTGACGGACTCGACGGAAGTCGCGGTCGAAGGCATCGGCGCGGCACGTCGCATCGGCTGGATGCGCTTCGTGGGCAATGGGCTGGGCGCGATTCCCATCGCCTCGATCATTCTTGAACGTCAGGACGGCCCGTGGGCCTGGGTGTTGCTGCTGCTCAACGCGCTGGCCTGGCCGGCGCTCGCGCTGGTGCTGACCCAGCGCTCACGGCAGCCTGCGGTGGTCCAGTTCCGTTGCATGGTGGTTGATTCCTTCTTTGGCGGTGGCTGGATCGCCTTCATGGGGCTCAGCGTGGTACCCAGTGCGTTGTTCGCCGCGCTGCTGGTCGCCGACAAGATCGCCGCCGGTGGGGTGAAGCTGGCGGTACGGGCCACACTGGCACTGGTAGCGGGATTCGCGCTCACCTGGTGGGGGCTCGGGTTTCCTTACCAGCCGGTGTCATCGCAGCGCACGATCGTGCTCAGCGTGCCGTTCCTGTTCGTCTACGGCATCGGCCTCAGCATCCTCAGCTGGCAGCTGGCGCGGCGGGTGAAATCGCAGAACCGCCAGTTGAAGCGGCTGAGCCGCATGGACCCGCTGGTGGAGCTGGCCAACCGCGGCTTCCTGATCGTCCGTGCGCAGCAGGCACTGGACAAGGCGCAGGGGCAGGGTGGTTTTGCCTGCCTGCTGATGCTTGATGTGGATGACTTCAAGCGCATCAATGACTCGCACGGTCATCGCGCCGGGGACGAAGTGCTGCGCCATATCGCCTCCACCTTGCGTGCCTTCGCCCGGCCCGGCGATACCCCTGCGCGTCTGGGAGGCGACGAGTTCGTCGTGCTGCTGCAGGACTGTGCGCCCGTCGATGCGATGCATGTGGCAGAGCGGGTTCGGCTGCAACTTCTGGAGGCAGCACGGCAGGCAACCCCGGGCATCGAGTTCAGCGTCAGCATCGGAATCGCGGCGACGCCGCGCGGTGGCAGCGTCGAGGACTGGCTGGCACTGGCCGACCGCGCGCTGTACCACGCCAAGCGCCAGGGCAAGAACAACGCCAGCTATGGCGAATGAGGTGTTGCCAGGTCTCTGGCGCAGGCCAGCAGCTGGGCGGCCGTCGCCGGAGGCTTGCAGCGCACCGCCAACTGCAGCGTAGTGGTCGGCATGCCCAGTTCCAGCGCAACAAAAGCCAGGCCGCTGCGGTGCATGCTCTGCATCGAGGCCGGCACGATGGCGATGCCCAGGCCGGCAGCGGCAAGGTTGATCGCCGAAGCCACCTGCGGCGCTTCCTGCTGGATGGTAGGCGCAAAGCCCTGGCTGCGGCAGGCAGCGACGACGTCTGCACTCAGGCCCTGGCCCGATTTCCGCGAGAACAGGATGAAGCGCTCGTCGCGCAGCTCGATCAGCGCGATGCTCGTCCGGCACGCCAACGGGTGATCGGCCGGCAGTACTGCCACCAGTGGCTCGGCACTGAGTTGCTGTGTCATCCGTTCACCGGTATCGGAAAACGGCGGGCGCACGATCACTGCATCGAGCTCGCCATCATCGAGGCGCCGGACCAGCGATTCACTGCCATCTTCGACCAGCTGCACCTGCACCGCCGGATGTGCCCGCTGGAAGCTGCGCATCAGCGCGGTGACCGCCTCGTTGTAGGTCGCCGATTCGGTCAGCCCCAATGTCAACGTACCGACCTCGCCGCGTGCGGCGCGCAACGCCTCCTCCTTGGCCTGGTCGACGCGCGCGAGGATGTCCTCCGCGGCTTTCCAGAATACCTGGCCAGCATCGCTGAGCACGATGCCGCGTCCCTGCCGGTGGAACAGCGGTGTGCCGATCTCTTCCTCCAAGGCGCGGATCTGCTGCCCGAGCGGCGGCTGGGCGATATGCAGGGCCTCGGCGGCCTTGGTGAAGCTCTGCAGCTGGGCAGTCATGACGAAGTAGCGCAGGTGCCGCAGTTCCATTGGAACCTCAAACGTTCTGGTGCTGTACGAACACGGTATTGGACGGTCGCCGCTGGCGGCAACATCATCGGTATCCCACGGCAGATGTCCAACGACAAGGGAGACCACATGAAAAAGACACGTCAGTTGCGCGATCTGCTCCGCCAGGGCAGCGTGATTGCGCCAGGTGCATTCGATGGATTGTCGGCACGCCTGGTGGAGCTGGCCGGCTTCGATGCGGTCTATGCCAGCGGCGGCGCCATCGCACGTTCGGCCGGCGTGCCGGACATCGGCCTGCTCGGCCTCAGCGAAGTGCTTGCGCAGGTTGAACGGATCGTCGATGCCTGCGATCTGCCGGTGATCGCCGACGCTGACACCGGCTTCGGCGGCACCGCGAATGTTGAACGCACGGTGCGCGCGTTCGAAAGGGCAGGGGTTGCCGCCCTGCATATCGAGGACCAGGCCTTCCCCAAGCGCTGCGGACACCTGGATGACAAGACGCTGGTCGACGCGGGCGAGATGTGCACGAAGATCCGTGTCGCCTGCCAGTCGCGGATCGACCCGGAGTTGATGATCATCGCGCGTACCGATGCCATCGCCTGCGAAGGCCTGGATGCGGCGATCGAACGGGCGCAGGCCTATGTGGACGCGGGCGCGGACATGATCTTCGTCGAGGCACCGGAAACGCTGGAGCAGATCGAGGTGATTTCGCAGCAGGTTCCCGGGCCGAAGCTGATCAACATGTTCCACAGCGGCAAGACGCCGCTAGTGCCGGTGGCGCGGCTGGCCGAACTCGATTACCGGCTGGTGATCATTCCCTCTGACCTGCAGCGCGCTGCGATCCGGGCCATGCAGCGCACCCTGCAGGAGATCGCAGCGACTGGCGACAGCGGGCGTGTTGCCGGCGAGCTGGCCAGCTTCGGCGAGCGTGAGACGATCGTGCGCACGGCGCGGTATCTGGCACTGGACCGGGTGTGATCCGGGCGTGATTGCGGACGTGCCGATGGACGGAGAAGGGGCGGCGGAATCCGCGTGTGTTGCCTGTTCATCCTGCACCCGGAATCATCGCCGCCAATCCTCTACCATGGGCCACCCTGCCCGGACGTGCCGCCCATGCAAGACGCCCTCGTTGCCCAGCCCAAGCCCCCCGTCCCGAGGATCGCGGCCTGGCTGATGATGCTGCTGGGCATGTGGCTGGCGTTGAAGCTGGGCCTGGTGGTGACCCTGCTGTCGGGCCTGCTGGTGTTCCAGCTGACCCACCTGCTGGCCTCCACCGTGGAGGGCAAGCTGCCGCCAGGCCGGGCGCGGGCGATCGCGGTGATCGTGCTGTCAGCGGTGATCATCAGCGCGCTGGTGCTGGCCGGGATCGGCGTGGCGTCATTTTTCCGCAACGAGACCGGTGGACCGGACGCATTGCTGGCGCGGCTGATGGAGATCCTCAATTCGTCGCGGCACCAGGTGCCGGCGCTGCTGCAGCCGTACATCCCCGAGGACATGCCGGCGCTGCGCACGGCACTGAACGACTGGGCCGCCGAGCATCAGCGCCAGCTGGGCGTGGCCGGTACCTCGGTGGTGCAGGTGGGCGTACGCGTACTGATCGGTATGGTGCTGGGCGCGATGATCGCGCTGTATGACGAACTGCCGCTGCCGAAGATGGGCCCGCTGGCGCAGGAGCTGATCGGCCGCACCAGCCGCCTGGCCACCGCGTTCCGCCAGGTGGTGTTCGCGCAGGTGAAGATCTCGCTGCTCAACACCGTGTTCACCGCCATCTTCCTGCTGGGCGTGCTGCCGTTGTTCGGCGTGCACCTGCCACTGTCCAAGACCCTGGTACTGATCACCTTCATCGCCGGCCTGCTGCCGGTGGTGGGCAACATCATTTCCAACACCATCATCACCATCGTCGCGCTCTCGGTCTCGTTCTACGTGGCCGTGGCGGCGCTGCTGTACCTGATCGTGATCCACAAGCTGGAGTACTTCCTCAATGCGCGCATCGTTGGCGGCGAAATCCAGGCCCGCGCCTGGGAGCTGCTGTTGGCGATGCTGGTGATGGAAGCGGCGTTCGGCCTGCCCGGCCTGGTGGCGGCGCCGGTGTTCTACGCCTACGTGAAGCGCGAACTGGTCGACCAGCGCTGGATCTAGTACGGCAGGGTGTGACGCATTCGCCTCAGCCCGGCGCGGGGTGAGACCTTGCCGGCGCGTTCGCGGTGGCTGCGGTATACCCATGGTCACGGTTCGCGCGGCACTGGCTTGGCGCTGCCGGGACCGGCGGCTACAGTGATCCGCACTTCAGGGGAAATTTGCATGGCCGGCAAGGCATCGCCCATCGGACTGCGGACCTGGGTCTGGATCCTGGCGGGGTCGTTCGTGGTCTGTACGCTGCCGTTGATGGCCATCGCGCTGGTCCAGGGCACGCTGCGCTACAGCGCTGCCGAGGACAACCTGGTCAGCCTGCGCCAGCTGCGCCAGACCTTCGACCTGGCCAACCTGGTCTCGGCCGAACGCGGCCCGGCCAACAGCCTGCTCGGTGCCGACCCGGCCGATGCCAGCGAGCATGCGCGGCTTACGCTGCAGCTGGCGGTGGTGCGCAGGCGTGTGGACACCGCGCTGCAGCAGCTGGATGCCGTGTTCACGGCTGATCCGGGCGTGGTGGATGAGCATGGGATGCTGGCAGACGCGCAACGTCGCCTGCAGTCGGCACGCGCGGGCGTGGACCGGGTGGCAGCGCAGCCGCGCGACGCACGACGTGTCGAAGACGTGGAGCGCGCGATCAGCGGCATGTTTGCCGTGGTCGACCGCCTGCACCTGCTGACCTCGGCACAGATCAACGTACTGGTCCGGGCCGACCGCGAAGCGGCGATTCCAGCCATGCAGGGCCAGGTGCTGATCGACCTGCGCGAACACGGCGGGCGTCTGGCCTCCAACGTGATGGCGCCGGTGGCGGTACCCGGTGCCTGGCGCAACGAACAGGTGCGCGCGGCGCTGCAGACCGAGGGCCGCCTGCTGGAACTGTGGCGGCTGGCCGGCAGCCACGAATCGGTGTTCCGCAGTGATCCGACGCTGTCCTGGCATTGGGATATGGCGCGCCGGCAGTTCTTCGGCGAGTCACTGCCGATGATCGAACAGCTGATCGACGACGGACGGCGTGGCCTGCCGCCGCCGTGGACCGCTGCCGAGTTCACCACGCGCTACGTGCCGACCCTGCAGTCGCTTGAGGCGCTGCGTGACGGTTACCTGAGTGTGTCCATCGCCAGGTTCGAGCACACCCGCAACCGGGAGGCCACGCGGCTGGCGGTACTTCTGGCCACCGCGCTGGGAACCCTGGTGGTACTGGGTGTGGCGCTGCGTATCGCGCATCTGCAGATCCTGCGACCTCTGCTGCAGGCACAACGGCAGGTGATCCAGATTGCCTCCGAAGCGCCTGGGCCCGAGCAGCATGTCACCCATCCGCTGGCCGAGATGCAGCGCCTGTTCGATGCGATTGAAGTGCTGCGCGAGAAGTCGCGCGAACGCTCGGCGCTGACCAGCGAGCTGCGCCAGCTGGCCGGCACCGATGAATTGACCGGACTGCTGAACCGTCGCGCGCTGGAGGAACTGGTGCAGCAGCGCCACGACGAGGGGCGGATGAGCGCAGTGGTGATCCTGCTGGACGTTGATCGCTTCAAATCGATCAATGATGGTCATGGCCACGATGCGGGTGATGAAGTGCTGGTACAGGTGGCGCAACTGCTGCAGCGCCATCTTCGCCGCAGCGACAGCATTTCCCGCTATGGTGGCGAGGAGTTCCTGGTGCTGCTGGCCGACGGTGACCTGGCCGCTGGCCGACAGCTGGCCGAATCGCTGCGGCTTGCGCTGCAGCAGCTGGACATCGTGGTGGCCGGCGGTACCGTGCTGCGGGTGACCGCCAGCTTCGGCGTGGCCCGCGGTGCTACCGACGCCTTGGGCTGGCGGACCCTGCTGCGTGCCGCCGATGCGGCCATGTACCAGGCCAAGGCGCAGGGTCGCGACCGCGTGCGGGTCGCCGGTGGTGGGCGCATTCCACGCTGAAACATCATGTTCATCGCTGGCGCACGCATGGCTGCCTAGACTGGACCTTCGACCATTTGGCAGGAGCGCATCATGACCGTTCGCCCCGTCGTTGCTGCAGCGCTGCTGGCCGGGATGCTGGCCGGCTGTACCTCCACTTCGTCGCAGACCGCTGCGGATGCGCCACGCCACCCCTCGGTTGCCGCCGACCTGAGCCCGGTGCCGGCTTTCACCGGCGGCGGTGCGGGTTGGAGCATTGAGATCGCCTCCACCGGCCAGGGCAACCACGATGCCAGCCTCAGCGCTGACGGCCGTACCCACAAGGGCACGCTGCGCTATCCGGGGCAGCCGGCCGATGCACCGAGCTCGCTGATCGTGCTCAACGGCGAGCTTGGCCAGCAGCCCGCCATCGTCGAGATCAAGCGTGAGTCGTGTCGCACTGCCGAAGGTGTGGACACCCTGGCCAGCGTGCAGGTGACGATGGAAGGGCAGCCGCAGCGCCGCGGTTGTGGCCACCTGGCCGTGTACTGATCCTGTGCGCCGTCGTGCTTGAGATTCCAACCCTGCACACCGTGCGCCTGCGGCTGCGTCCACAGCAGTTGGATGACTTCGGCGTCTATGCCGCGTTCCTGGCCTCGCCGCGTGCGCGGGGCATGGGCGGGCCGTTCGGTGAGGTGGCGGCGTGGGGGCAGTTCTGCCATGACCTCGCCAGCTGGCATCTGTTCGGCCATGGCGCGTTGATGATCGAGCGTGCCGATACGGGAGCCTGCATCGGCCAGGTCGGGATCAATCATGGCCCGCTGTTCCCGGAAAAGGAACTGGGCTGGCTGCTGTATGACGGCCATGAAGGGAAGGGCTTCGCTACCGAAGCGGCCGGCGCGCTGCGCGACTGGGCCTTCGTGGTGGCGCAGCTGCCGACCCTGGTCAGCTACATGGCATCGGACAACCTGGCGTCGCAGGCCGTTGCACAGCGGCTGGGCGGCGTGCTGGACGATCACGCCGTGCGCAGTGATGCCGATGATCTGGTGTATCGCTACCCGCGCTGACGCCTAGCTGCCCGTGGCCGGGGCCTGTACCGTGCGGCCGAGCGCCTTGGCGACGCCTTCGCGCTTCTCGATCAGGAATTCCATCAGGGCGCGCACGCGTGGTGGCATCTGCTCGCGCGAAGGCACGTACAGGTAGAAGCCGGGGAACGGTGCCGACCACGCCGGCATCAGGCGGACCAGGCGCCCATCGGCCAGCATCGGCTGCAGTGACAGATCGATATGCTGCATCACGCCCAATCCCTGCAGCGCGGCGCGGATCATGCCCTCATCGTCGTTGGTGACATAGCGTCCGCGCGGTTCCACTTCAAAGTCATGACCGGGCTGGCCCGGCGTGCTGAATTCCCAGGCATAGACCCCGCCGCTGCCGGTCTGCCGGTAGCCCAGGCACTCGTGGGCGGCCAGTTCGGCGGGCGTGGTGGGCGTGCCATGGCGGGCCAGGTAGGCCGGCGAGGCGACCACCACCATTTCCAGCATCGGCGTGACCGGCACGGCGATCATGCCTTCGGCCAACCGCTCGCCAAGGCGGATGCCGGCGTCACAGCCGTCGGCAACGATGCTGGACAGGCCGTCGTCCATCACCAGCTCTATGCGCAGCTCGGGGTAGCGCGCGAAGAACTCCGGTAGATGCGGTTCGATCAGCGTCTTGGCAGTCAGGCGCGCGGTGTTGATGCGCAGCAGGCCGGACGGAGCGTCATGGCTGGCGCGCAGGTCGCGTACTGCGGTTTCGATGGTGCTCAGCGATGGCCGCAGTGCGTCGAACAGGCGCTGGCCTTCCTCGGTGAGCGACATGTCACGGGTGGTCCGGTGCAGCAGGCGTACCCCCAGCTGTTTCTCCAGGGTCTTCAGGCTCTGCGACAACGCCGGGCGCGAGACCCCCATCTCAACGGCCGCTTTGGTGAAGCTGCGGTGGTGGGCGATGTGGGCAAACCAGGCCAGCTGGGGCAGCAGGGCCGGGTTGATCGGGCTGGGGGCGCTCATGGGGCTCGGTCGGCAGGACGGCGGGAGAAGATGGCGGCACAGGTTGTCGCTATTTGGTAATTGCAGCTTACTACTTTGGTTGTGATTAGCCGCTTTTTCGGCCCCAATCCCGGGTCTATCGTGCTTGCAACGGCGACACCCGTCGCCTCCCGCCGCTATCGAGGAGCCGCAGCATGGAAACCATCAACATCCAGAATCCGGACATGGCCTGGCCGATCGCCGCCGACCTGCATTTCCCGCCGGACTTCGACCGCAACCGGGTCTATCCCGCGATCATCAGCATGCATCCGATCGGCAGCTGCAAGGAGCAGACCGCCGGCAACATCTACGGTGAGGCCCTGGCTCGCGAGGGCTACGTGGTGATCGCCTATGACGCCAGCTTCCAGGGCGCCAGCGGTGGCGAGCCGCGTCGGGTCGAAGACCCGACCCAGCGCGTGGAGGATGTACGCCGCGTGGTCGACCATCTGGTCACCCTGCCGTACGTGGATGCCGAACGCATCGGCGTACTGGGCATCTGTGGCGGTGGTGGCTACGCGATCAACGCCACCATGACCGAGCGCCGCATCAAGGCGGTCACCAGCATCACCGGTGTCAACTTTGGCCGGCTCAGTCGTGAGGGCTTTGGCGGATTCGATCCGATCGGCACGCTGGAGGCCATCGCTGCCCAGCGCACCGCCGAGATGCGCGGCGGCGAGGCCCGTGTGGACCTGTTCCTGCCGCCTTCGGTGGAACAGGGGCGCGCCGCCGGCATCACGGATATCGATGTGCTGGAGGCCACGGACTATTACCGCACGCGCGAGCCGCAGCCCAACGGCGTGGTCAGTGCGCTGTTCTCGCATCGCGGTGCAGCGGTGGGCTGGGATGCCTTCCACCTGGCCGAAGTCCTGCTGACCCAACCGTTGCTGGTGGTGATCGGTGACAAGCCGGGTGGCTTTGGTGCCTACCGCGATGGCCTGGAGATCCATGGCCGTGCGGCGTCGAAGCACAAGCAGTTGAAGGTGGTGGAAGGCTGGTCGCATTACGACCTGTATGACAAGCCGGAGCCGGTGCGCGAGGCCCTGTCAGCGGTCGTTCCCTTCTTCAAGCAGCACCTGTGAGCTGATGTGGCAGGTGGTGCCGGCCACGGGCCGGCATCATCTGTACGCGGAGTACTCCGCCCAGTCATCGAGATCGGCCAGTTCCGGCGCCAGCGCATGTTCGACCGCGCGGCGCAGCAGTGCCGGCGCGACGTAGTGCCGGTGCGCGGCATCGATCAGCGCCATGTACAGGCGGCCGAACGCATTGCGGGTCTGCACGCGCGAGCCGAGGCTGATCTCGACGTGGCCATCGGCACAGCGCTGCACCCGCACGCTGCTGCGGAAGCGCAGGTGGCGATCATCGGCACCGAGCAGCACTTCGGCGCAGGTGTCCCCGTCATCGATGTGCGCGTCCAGCACCGGGTAGCGACCGGCGAACAACCGGCTGCGGTCGGTCGACAGCAGTGACGATACAGGGCAGCCGAGCGGCGACGTACGCAGCCGCAACGGCGCCACGAGGCGGTTACGCAGTGCCATCAGGTGGCCCACGCCGGTAGGCGGATTGCGCAGGAAGCCTTCCAGTACATCGGCCAGCAGTACCGACGCGGAGTGATGCGCGACCTGCGCGCTGTCCAGGCACAGCGTGGTCTGGTCCTGGTAGTGGCTGTGCGGCAGCGCAGTGGCCAGCAGCCCGTCGCTGTGTGGTGCCTGCGACTGGA
Source organism: Stenotrophomonas sp. SMYL20 (assembly GCF_036320045.1). Lineage (NCBI taxonomy): Bacteria > Pseudomonadati > Pseudomonadota > Gammaproteobacteria > Lysobacterales > Lysobacteraceae > Stenotrophomonas > Stenotrophomonas sp. SMYL20. Next base: position 108,317 of record NZ_JAWIRT010000009.1, read on the forward strand.
CCGGGTAGGCCGGTGTGGCGCGTTCGACGAACCCGCGCAGCGGCCGCAGTGGAATCCGGCGCAGCGGACCGAGCAGGGCACGGGTACGCGCACACAGCCGGGCACGCAGGCTGGGGGGCGCAGCCTGCAGCGACAGCTGCAGCAGTGGCGCTGCCGAGAGTGCCGTGGCCGATGGCCAGTGGGTATCGGGCAGTACCTCGGTCAGGCTGGGGATATCGGCCGCATTGCGTTGAACCTGTGCACGGGCGTGCTCATCCATCGCCCCGGCCAGCTCATTGCTGTGGCAGGACAACGCGAACAGCGCCGGATGTGTGCGATGGTTCGATGCGAACTGGTGCCACGTGCCGCCGCCGAAGCGCACGGTGAACAGGCAGTCCGGTGGAATGCGGATGCGCCGCAGCGTGCGTGCGAAGGCAGCGGGATCGCGCGCCAGCTGCGCGTCGGAGGCGGTGGCGAAGCGCAGCTCGGCGCCCGCGCTTCCGGCGATGGCGGTGAACGTGCGCGGGCCTGCATGGCGATGAAACGGGTGACCACCGGCACCGACGGTGAAGCTGTACAGCGAGGAGGCGTCGCCCTGCTGCAGATGCATGCCGCCCAGTCGCGCCGAAGGCTCGTCCAGCGCATCGATGAAGGCCGGGTGGTGGCGCTGGCGCTGGCTGGCGTCGGTCACCAGCGCATCACCGGCACCGATGCCGAGCTGCGCGATCAAGGTGACTTCGGTCGGGCTTCCGCCCTCCTGCCCCGGAAGCTGCACCCCTGGAAACGAACGGCGGTCGCGGGTCGAACCAGGCATGGTCATGCTCCTTGGCGGGGCGGTTCAGCGGGCTGGGGACTTGCGGCGCGCGCGTGCTTCGCGCTTCAGCGGGCCGCCGACCGGACACACTTCGGCTGCCCAGGAAAACAGCGTGTTGGCCAAGCGGTCGGGCACCTGCCGGAAGTAGACGAACTGGCCGCGCTTCTCGCGTTCGATCAGGCCGGCTTCCTCGAGGATGCGCAGGTGGCTGGACAGCGCCGGCTTGCTGAAGTCGAAGCGTTCGGCCAGCTCGCCCGCGCTCAGCTCACCGGCGCTGAGATAGGCCAGGATCTGGCGGCGGGCGGTGGAGGCGAGGGCTTCGAAGATACGGTCCATGGCGAGCTAATTAACTAATTCGTTAACTGATACTCCTCCCGCCAGCGGCGGCTGTCAAGCCATGACCCGTTGCGCGTGGCGCCCGGGCTTTGCCATCCTCCCTGCTGTTTTCCGTAGCGTGGAATCCCGATGCGTCCTGTGTTCTGGCTGGCTTTGGCCCTGCTGCCCACCCTGGCGGTGGCGCAACCTGCGCGTACTGCAAAGGCCAAGGCCCCTGCGCAGGATCCCTTCAGCGAGCTGTTCGATACTGCCTGCATGCAGCACATCGGTGCCCCGGCGCGGTTGCAGTCGCTGATGGAATCCAATGGGCTGTCGCCGTTGCAGCCCGCCGAAGCCGCGACGCTGTTGCAGGGGCAATCGGGCGTGGCCTGGATGGTGCCTCTGGCCAGTGGCCGCTATGCGGTGAGCTGGGCTGACGATGGCACGTGTACGGTCTACGCCGAAAAGGCCGACGCGGCGGTCGTGCAGAAGGGATTCGCCCGGTTGGTGCAGGCCGCACCGAAGCCGTTGCAGGTGCGGTCGCTGCCAGGGCGTGGGCCGCTGTCGGCCGATCAGGTGGCCATCCAGTACGGCTGGGCCACGCCGGGGCAGGGCAAGCTGCAGGTGCGATTCCGCCTGGTCACACGGCAGGCGGCCGAAGCCGGCGTGCAGGCGATGGCCTCGGCGGCCCCGGGCGAAGCGATGCTGGCGCAGGGCGCGCCTGGGCCCTGAAGGGCCCACGCTCGCGATTCAGCCTTTCACGCGGCAAGTGGTATATCGTTTATCGATAAATCCACCCGGGGCGGCGAGGCCACCCCAATGCCGGAGGCCGCTTGACCGCTCGTCCCGCCCGCGCCAGACCCGCGCGAGGCTTGTTCACCCTGGCCCAGGCCGCCGTACAGGCGGTGCGGGCGATGTGCTGGCTGGGCATCCTGGCCGCACTGCTGGCCGTGCCGCTGGTCGCCCACGACCGCAGCTGGCTGCTCGACAGCATCCACGACGCTGATGCCGCTGCCGTGCATGGCAGCGACCTGTTCCTGCATTTCTGCCTGGGCCTGGGCGCGATCGTCGCGCTGCTGGTGCTGTGCCTGATGTTCCTGCGCCACCTGCTGCGGCTGTTGAAGTCGGCGGCGCGCGAGCGGCCGTTCACCCACGCCAATGCACAGCGCCTGCAGCGCATGGCCTGGCTGATGCTGTCGATGGAGGTGCTGTCGATCCTGATCGGCGCCTACGCCGCCTGGATGGGCCCGGACTTCACCTGGATGGAGGTGGGCGGCGGCATGTCGATCACCGGTCTGGTCGCGGTGCTGATGCTGTTCGTGCTGGCACGCGTATTTGCCGTGGGTGCGGCAATGCGCGATGACCTCGACGGTGTCATCTGATGGCGATCGTCATCACCCTGGACCGCATGCTGCAGGAACGGGGCATGACCCTGTCCGAGCTGGCCGGGCGCATCGACATCACCCTGGCCAACCTGTCGATCCTGAAAACCGGCAAGGCGCGCGCCATCCGCTTTTCCACACTTGATGCGATCTGCCGTGAGCTGCAATGCACGCCCGGTGACCTGCTGGGGCATGACCCGACGCAGGCGCAGGACGCTGACTGAGTGTTTCCCCTTCTCCCTTACCTACTGACGAAACGGACCTGAAATGGAATGGTTGGCTGACCCCTCGATATGGATGGGCCTTGCAACCCTGGTCGTGCTGGAGATCGTTCTCGGCATCGACAACCTGGTGTTCATCGCGATCCTGGCCGACAAACTGCCGCCGCACCAGCGTGACCGCGCGCGGGTGATCGGCCTGGCGCTGGCCCTGCTGATGCGGCTGGTGCTGCTGGCCGCGCTGGCATGGATCATGAAGTTGACCGAACCGCTGCTCACGCTGTTCGACCACAGCTTCTCCGGGCGTGACCTGATCCTGCTGGGCGGTGGTCTGTTCCTGCTGTTCAAGGGCACGATGGAACTGCACGAGCGGCTGGAGGGCCGCGAGCATCACGAGGATGGCAAGAAGGTCTACGCCAGCTTCGCGATGGTGGTGGCTCAGATCGTGGTGCTCGACGCGGTGTTCTCGCTGGACTCGGTGATCACTGCGGTCGGCATGGTCGACAACCTGGGCGTGATGTATGCCGCGGTGACCATCGCGATGGTGCTGATGCTGGTGGCCAGCAAGCCGCTGACCCGTTTCGTCAACAAGCATCCTACGGTGGTCGTGCTGTGCCTGGGCTTCCTGTTGATGATCGGTTTCAGCCTGGTGGCCGAAGGCCTGGGCTACAAGATTCCGAAGGGTTATCTGTACGCGGCGATCGCCTTCTCGATCCTGGTTGAAGCCTTCAACCAGTGGGTGCGCTTCAATCGTGAGCGCAACGAGCGCCGCCAGCCCTTCCGCCAGCGTACCGCCGACGCCGTGCTGCGCATGCTGGGCGCGCGCCCGGCCAATGGCCACGACGACGAAAACGCTGACGAACACGTCGATGCCGAAGAGCGGTTGCAGCCGGCCGAGCACGAGATGATCCGCAGCGTGCTGGGCCTGGCTGATCGCCCGGTGTCGAGCGTGATGACCGTGCGTGCCGACGTGCAGTGGATCGACCTGGCACGTGGGCAGGAGGATGTGGTGGCACGCCTGGTGGCATCGCCGCACACCCGCCTGCTGGTGGGTGATGGCGACCTGGACAGCCTGCGCGGCGTGGTGCAGAGCCGCGACCTTCTGGCCGACCTGCTGCAGGGCAGGCCGCTGCAGCTGGAGGGCAACCTGCGCGAGCCGCAGTACGTGCTGTCCAGCGCCAGCGCACTGCAGGCGCTGGAACTGATCCGCCAGCACCCGGTGCCGTTGGCGGTAGCGGTGGACGAGTACGGCAGTGTGGAAGGCCTGGTGACCGCCAACGATCTGCTGGCGGCCATTGCCGGTGACCTGGTCGACACCCAGGACGAGCGCTATGGCGTGGAGGCGCAGGGCGAGAACCAGTGGGAGGCCGACGGTGCGCTGACCCTGGACGACCTGCAGCGCCTGGCCGGCGTCTCGCTGCCACGCAGTGCCGACTACATGACCATCTCCGGTCTGGTGCTGGAGCGTCTGGGGCGCCTGCCGGACATCGGTGACACGGTGGAGATCGCGGATGTACGCATCACCGTACTGGCAATGGAGAAGCGTCGCATCGCCCGCCTGCGGGTGGAACGCATCGGGCTTTCGTAGAGTCGAGCCATGCTCGACTGGCCCTCTGTAGAGTCGAGCCATGCTCGACTGCTTCCTGAGCAGCCGGGTACGGGCCCGGCTCTACACAACACTGCCGGCAACCGTCACCATGGCGGGCCCGCTTTCTTTCCAGGATGGTTGCAGTGCTGAGTACGATCGGTTTGTTGATGGGCCTGTATGTGGCCTGGCGCCTGTTCTGGCCACTGCGCATGCCCATCTGGATGAAGGTCGTGCTGTCGCTGCTGCTGGTGAGCGTTGCCGTGCAGCTGCGCATCGTCGCCATGTTCTGGGGCACGATGGCCTCGCCGGAAATCCCGAAGCTGGCCATCGCCTCGTTGGCCACGGGTTCGACTGCCGTACTGCTGCTGGCGCTGTTCCTGCTGGTGCTGGACGCGGGCCTGTTGGTGTCGCGCATCCTGCGCAGGCCACGTGCTGTATCGGCGTTGCGCGCGCCGAAGCTGCGCCCGGCGGCGGGTGTACTGGCGCTGCTGGTCAGCGCCTATGGCGTCAGCCAGGGAATGGCGGTGCCCAAGCCCAGGCAGATCGAGGTGAGCATCGCCGGGTTGCCGGCCGGGTTCGACGGCTATCGCGTGCTGCAGCTGACCGACATCCATGCCAGTCGCCTGCTGACCGGCGACTGGGTGCGCAGGGTGGTGGAGGAGAGCAACGCACTGAAGCCGGACCTGATCGTGATCACTGGCGATCTGATCGACGGCAGTGTCGAGGCCCGTCGCGACGACGCGCGTCCGTTGGCCGATCTGCAGGCGCCGGATGGCGTCATTGCCATCACCGGCAATCACGAGTACTACGCGCAGTACCAGGACTGGATGCAGGCGTTCCGCGCGCTGCACATGCAGGTGCTGGAGAACAGTCATCTGCAGGTACGACGCGGTGACGCGGCGCTGACCATTGCCGGCGTCACCGACCCGGTGGCCGCACGCTACGGTCTGCCGCTGCCGGACCTGGAGGCCGCGCTGGCTGGCGCCGATCCGGGCGCGCCGGTGATCCTGCTCGACCATCGCCCGCGCAACGCACGCGAGGCTGCCGCGCGTGGGGTGAAGCTGCAGCTGTCCGGGCATACACATGGCGGCCAGATCATTGGCATGGACCAGCTGGTGAAGCGCGCCAATGGCGGTTATGTGTCCGGGCGTTACGAGGTGGATGGCATGACACTGTACGTGAGCAATGGTGCTGGCCTGTGGGCCGGTTTCCCGGCACGCATCGGCGTTCCTTCGGAGATCACCCTGATCACCCTGCGCCGCGCCCTGTGACCCCTGACAAACCACAGGGAAGGAACCATGTCCCATCCCCGCGCACCCATGGAACGACTGATCCGCGCCAATGCGGACGAGATCAATCGGCTGCGCCAAGCCATCCGCGAAGCCGCTGGCGCGCGCTGGCGTGGCCCGGAAGAAATGCAGCGGCACACAGCAGCCTGCGCGGAATACAACCAGCGCTATGAACAGCTTGCTTTCCCGGGTGGCTACGCCAACGCGCTGAAGAAACTGGCTGAGCAGGATCCGAATACGGTGGATGTCGTGCTGACCTTCCTTGAGGTGCGGCCCTACTTCTTCCGTTCCGGATACATGTGGAAGACGCTGCTGAAGCGTGTGCAACGGGCACCGATGGGTGTGAAGCAGCAGGCCCGGATGCAGAAGATCCTCGATGCCTACGCTGCCTATCGCGCCACACGTGACGGCTGATGGGGACGACATGATGGGGTCAGATCCCTTCGCCTTTGGCAAAGGGATCTGACCCCGGCCCGTCAGGCCGCTCGCAGCGGCGGCCGCGCATGCGCACTTCGACGCAGCGCTTGCGCCCGCTTGGCGATCCAGCGCACCACGAAGGCGGTGAACAGCAGCGCCGACGGCACCGCATACCAGAAGTTGCCCGGCACGCGCTTGAAGTACGAGTAGGTGAAAACCGCCGCGATGATCCACATGCCGGTGACGTGCAGGCGACGCCAGGCCGTGGGTCCCATGCGCCGGGCGAGCCCCCGATGCGAGGTGATGGCCAGCGCCAGGATGGCGATGTAGCCCACCGTGCCCGGGAGGTTGGCCAGCGCTGAGCGTGCTGGCCAGAATGCCGGGTTGAGGATGCCGAAACTGGTGATGGCGATGGCATGCAGCAGGTGCGAGAACGCGAAGGACAGGCCGATGATGCGCCGTTCGCGCAGCAGGAACCGGGTGAACGGGCTGGGCAGAAGGCTGGCGAACGACGATGCCGTGAACGCTGCCAGGAACAGCAGGAACGATGTGCGTGCAGTGACCCGGATCGCTGCTCGGCTGCCCTCGGCCACATCGGCATGCAGGGCGAACGCGCCCAGCGCGAAGGCGATCAGTACCGCCGCGATGGCCACGAACAGGCGCCAGCCGTGCAGCAGGGGGGGATTGGAAACGGCCATGATCAAACCTCGAAGTAGGGGATGGGTAGTGCCGGCGGCTGGCCGGCCAATGAAGGGGTAGTGCCGGCCGCTGGCCGGCACCTTCAACAGTCGTTCGGCACAACCAGCACGCCCGCCGCGCACAGCTCGCCCAGAACGGGCAGGCAGACCACGCGCAATGCGTCCGTTGCCACGCCATGTGTTTCGGACAGCACCTGAAGTGCCTCATCCACCGGCGCGCCGTCGTCACCGAAAACCGACAGCAGCGCGTAGGCCGGCGGTGACAGTTCCTCGGTCTGCAGGCTGAAATCGGCGAGGCGCTGGATCACCAGCAGCGTGGGAGCCGTGCTCAACACCGGCTCCAGCGCCCCGTCCTCATGTACTGGCCACTGGTAGCCAAGCACCCGCACCAACGGCGAAACCGCCAGCACATCATTGCCTACGGGAGCGCGCTGCAGCGGCCGCCCGCCGTCACGCGTTTCAATGTGCAGCGACTGCTGCGTGCTCTCGTAGTGCGCCAGTTCTGCTGCCCAGCCCGGCAGTGCCAGCGTGTCCTGCACTGCCAGCCAGGCCGCGAACTCGCCGGCGATCCGTGGGAACAACGGGGTGTGACAGATGTGGCTGGCGTAGTAGTGCTCCACGATGTCGCGCCAGCGCGACGTGCCCAACTGTTGCTGCAGTCGCGGCAGGCTGCTGGCCAGCAGGGTGTCCAAGCTGTCGATGCACAGGCGGCGGTAGACCGCCATCCGCCGCGCCTCGATGCCATCGGGTGCGGTCTTTGCAGGGTCGCGCACATGATCGGCCCAGCGCCGTTGCAGGGTCGCCAGCGACTCAGCCATGGGCCACCTCGGGCCAACGTGCCTCGGCCTGCGCTTGGCGGATCTGCCCGACCTCGGCCAGCAATTCGGCAAGCGGGGGGAAGTTGAAGTCGCGTTCGAGCAGCGTGGGGCGAACGCCCACCCGCGCATAGGCCTCGCGCAACAGTGCCCAGACCACGCCTTTCACCGGTGCACCATGGGTATCGATCTTGAAGCCATCGTCTTCATCGAAGTGGCCCGCCACATGCAGCGAGGCGACGCGGTGGGCCGGCACGCGGGCCAGGAATTCGAAGGCGTCATAACCATTGTTGCAGGCGTTGACGAAAACGTTGTTGACGTTCAGCAGCAGGTCGCAGTCGGCTTCGGCGAGCACGGCGTTGATGAAGTCGATCTCGCTCATGTCCGCGCCGGCAACGGCGTAGTAGGAGATGTTCTCCACGGCGATGCGTCGGCCCAGCATGTCCTGCACCTGGGCGATGCGACCGGCGATATGGTGAACGGCCTCGGCGGTGAACGGCAGCGGCAGCAGGTCGTAGACGTGGCCACCGGCAGCGCAGTAGCTCAGGTGTTCGCTGTACAGCTGCACCTGGTGCAGGTCGAGGAAGGCACGCGTCTGGGCCAGCAGGGTGCGGTCCAGCGGATCAGGACCGCCCAAAGAAAGCGACAGGCCGTGGCAGGTCAGGGGGTGGCGTTCGCTCAACCTGCGCAGCGCTGCACCGTGTGCACCGCCGACGCCGATCCAGTTGTCGGGCGAAACTTCGAGGAAGTCGATGGCACCGGCCGGCATGGCCAGCAGTTCGTCGATCAGGCCACGACGCAGGCCAAGACCGGCGGCATTGGAAGGCAGGGGCAGGGTCATGACGGTTGCTCCAGGGAGAGGGCGCCGCCTCGGATGCGGCGCCGGTTGAACGTCGATCAATCGGCGACGCGGGAGAACAGGCCCTTCGGCATCGGCTTGCCGTTGGCGGTGTAGACGCTGCGCAGGTAGTCGTGCGCTTCCTGCTCGCTGATGTAGCCGTCGTGGTCGGTGTCGATGCGGTCGAACTCGGCGGCACGCTTGGCGGCCACGGCGTTGAACTCGGCACGCGAGACCCGGCCATCGTGGTCGCGGTCGGTTCGGGCAAACGAGGCGTCGCCGCACTTGCCTTCGCCACACTGGCCCTCGGCCACCTTGGCCTTGCCGGCGGGCTTGCCGGTGGCGGTCTTGTTGGCCCCGCACTTGCCTTCACCGCACTTGCCTTCGGCGGCGGCGCTCATGGCCACGGCACTGATCGCCAGTGGCTGGATCGCCGCAGCCTGGCCGGCCAGCAGCAGGCCACCGGCCAGGGCGATGCCGACGGCACCGATGCGCGGCAGGCGGGAGGAGAGGGTGTTCTTGGTCGAGACGGACATGGTGGTGACTCCTTGGGAATGCACGCGGGGCGTGCGGGATGGACGCCGCTTGAAGGCGACGGAAACGAAGGGAAGAAGCGCGGTGAAGGGGCGAAGCGGATCAGGCGTTGCGGCGACGGCGCAGTACGTAACCCACCAGCAGCACACCACCGAACAGGGCGCCGCCGAAGCCGATGCCGGGCAGCAGCGCGGCAACCGGCAGCAGCAGGGCGATCAGGCTGACGCCCCAACCCAAGCCGTCATTGCCAACGGGGGCGTGCTGTGAGCCGGCCAGCAGTCGGTCCACGCTGAGTGCGCCACCGCCGTTGAGGATCAGTGGCAGCAGCATGGCCAGGAACAGCAGCGGCAGCTTGAAGTTGCCGTAGCCCTGGTCGGTGATCGCATAGCCCTGCCAGAGTTCGCCCAGGCCGTTCCATTGGTCGGGCCAGTGCACGGCGGCGATGGCGACCACGGTCAGCACCCAGAACACATAAGCCACCGAGCGCGTGGCCAGGCCGAGCAGCAGCATCACTGCACCCACCAGTTCCAGCCAGGTGGCCAGCTGCCAGTTCAGTGATGCGGGCAGGGTGGAGAATGGGAATGGGAAGCGACCTTCCAGGTCGGCGAACCAGTTCTGGCCGCCCAGCTTCTCGCGGCCGGATTCAAAGAACTCCCAGGCCAGCAGGGTGCGCAGCGCCAATGGCGAGAGCCAGCGGCCGACGGCGTCCAGGCGGGGGGTATACACGGAAGAGGCGGTGCTGATCATGGTGGTGTCCTGCGGGCCAGTGGGCGATGGAGGCCATTTCAGGCGGCGCAGGTATCGGCAACGTGTGCCGTTGCCCGGGGTTTTGTCAGCGACTGTGGCTGCGGCCGGGGTTTCGTACAGTCAGATACAAAGACGATGCGTTGACGCACATCGGGGCGTTGCGCGCCCCCGTGCGGGGAGCGATATCCACCCGGTAGCGCCCGGCCAGGCACGGCACCCGAATGTATCCCACTGTAGAAACCCGCCTGCGCCCTACAGTCCGGTACAACTCCGCGCCGCGGAGAAACAGCGGCGATACACCGGCAGGCGGAAATGGCCACTCCCAACACCGGAGTGCCACCCATGATCCGTACCTCGTTGCTTGCCGCTGCTCTCGCCCTTGCCGGCGCCGCCGCCCCCGCCTTCGCCAGCCAGGCCGATACCGCTGCACCGCCCACCGTCATCCTGGTGCACGGCGCCTTCGCCGATGGCTCCAGCTGGAGCAAGGTCATCAGTACCCTGCATGACTGGAAGCTGCCGGCGGTGGCCGTACAGAATCCGCTCACCTCGTTGGCCGACGATGTCGCCGCCACCCGTCGCGCGATTGCCGCCGCACCCGGCAAGGTGGTGCTGGTCGGCCACAGCTGGGGTGGCACGGTCATCACCGAAGCGGGCAATGACCCGAAGGTGCAGGCGCTGGTGTACGTGGCGGCCTTCGCACCGGATGCAGGGCAGTCTTCGGCGCAACAGGGCGAAGGTTTCCCGGTCGGTCCGGGCCTGGCCCAACTGCAGGAAAGGGATGGCTACCTGACGTTGCCGGCTGATGCCATCGCCCAGGACTTCGCGCCGGACGTGATGAAAAAATCGGCCGCACTGCTGTACAGCACGCAGGTCCCGTTGAAGGCCAGCGCGCTGGGCGAGGTGGTGAACGTTGCGGCGTGGCGCAGCAAGCCGAGCTGGTACGTGCTCAGCCGCGATGACCGCATGCTGTCGCCGCAACTGCAGGCCGCGACCGCACGTCGCATCGGTGCACAGCTGCAATCGATCGGCAGCAGCCATGTGTCGCTGCTTTCGCATCCGGCGCAGGTGGCCGACAGCATCCTGGAAGCGGCAGGGGTGAAGCCGGCGGAACTGCCGCTGGCCGAGCAGGGGGGCTGAGCGATGGCCGCACTGCGAGGGTACGCATTGCCGCTGTTGCTGGGGCTGCTGGGCGGAGCGGCGTTGCTGCTGGCATGGCCCGGTGCGGATGCCGGCGCGCAGCCGCTCGATGCCGCACCGATGGCGGGGTTCGACGGTGGCGGGCCCTGGCACAACAGCCCACCGCTCACACTGAAGCAGTTGCAGGGGCAGGTGGTGCTGGTCGAGTTCTGGACCTACACCTGCAGCAACTGCCTCAACGTGGCGCCCTATGTCCACCAGTGGCATGCGCGATACGCGTCGCAGGGCCTGAGGGTGATCGGCGTGCATACACCGGAATTCGCCTATGAAGGGCTGCCCGGCAACGTGCGCAAGGCCATCGTACGGTTGGATATCACCTGGCCGGTGGTGCAGGACAACCAGTACCGGATCTGGAACGCGTGGGGCAACCGCTTCTGGCCCGCGCTGTACCTGCTCGACCGGCAGGGGCGGGTGGTCTACCGCCATTACGGCGAGGGCGACTACGCACGTACCGAAAGCGAGATCCAGCGCCTGCTGGCCAGCCCCTGAGCCGCGCTACCATGGCCGCGCCGCGCGGCGCTGTCCCCCTGCCTTCATCGAGAACGCAATGAACCATGTACCGCACATCCTGGTCGTCGACGATGACAGCGAGATTCGCCAGATGCTGGCCGACTACCTGCAACGCAACGGCCTGCGCGTGAGCCAGGCCGACGGTGGCCGGGCCATGCGCGCGCTGATGGATACCCATGCCGTGGATCTGGTGGTGCTGGACGTGATGATGCCGGGCGAGGACGGCCTGAGCCTGTGCCGCAACCTGCGCGCCGGCAAGCATCGTGCGGTGCCGGTGGTGCTGCTGACCGCCCGCGACGACGAGACCGACCGCATCATCGGCCTGGAAATGGGCGCTGACGACTACGTGACCAAGCCCTTCTCTTCGCGCGAACTGCTGGCACGCATCAATTCGGTGATCCGCCGCACCCGGATGCTGCCGCCGAATCTGCAGGTGAGCGAAGCAGGTCGCCAGCTGGCCTTCGGCGAGTGGCGCCTGGACACCACCGCACGCCACCTGCTGGATGCGCAGGACACCGCCTATCCGCTCAGTGGCGCCGAGTTCCGCCTGCTTCGCGTGTTCCTCGATCACGCCAATCGGGTGCTCAGCCGCGACCAGCTGCTCAGCCTCACCCAGGGCCGCGATGCCGAACTGTTCGATCGCTCGATCGACCTGCTGGTCAGCCGCGTGCGGCAGCGCCTGGGTGACGACGCACGCGAGCCGACCTACATCAAGACCGTGCGCAGCGAAGGCTATGTGTTCAGCGTGCCGGTGCAGTTGCTGGGACCGGACGAATGAACACCACCGCACGCCGTCCACGCTGGCCGCGCACGCTGTCGGCGCGGCTGCTGCTGGTGTTGCTGGGCGGACTGGCCCTGGCCCACGCACTGTCCTTCGGTCTGCTGTTCTTCGAACGCTACCAGTCCACCCGCAGCATGATGCTGCGCAACCTCGATGAAGACGTGGCCGTGAGTGTCGCGCTGCTGGAGCACCTGCCCGAGGACCAGCGCGATGCCTGGGTGCCGCGGCTGGAGCGGCGCACCTACCGTTACCTGCTGCGCCCGGCTGCGGCTGGGCCGGGACTGCAGACCGATCGTGCACGCCAGGTCACGGCGATCATCGACGACAGCCTGCAGCACCGCTATCCGTTGCAGGCGCGCCAGGTGGCTCGCCTGCCGGAGCGGTTCGAGGTGGAACTGCGCCTGCACGACGGCACACCCTTGACCATTGAAGTCACTCCGTCGGGCCTGCCGCTGGCACGTTGGCTGCCCGCCGTGCTGCTGGTGCAGCTGGCGCTGCTGCTGGTGTGCGCGTGGTTGGCGGTGCGCCTGGCCATGCGCCCGCTGCAGCAGCTGTCGCATGCGGTGGAGCATCTGCAGCCGGGCAAGGACGGGCCTGCACTGCCTGAAGACGGCCCTGCGGAAGTGGGCGGCGCGGCGGCCGCACTCAATGCACTGCAGGCACGCATTCGTGGCCATGTCAGTGAGCGCCTGCAGATCCTGGCCGCGATCTCGCACGACCTGCAGACCCCCATCACGCGCATGAAGCTCCGGGTGGAGACCCTGCCTGAAGACAGCACCCAGCAGCGGCTGCTGGCCGACCTCGACCACCTGGGTCAACTGGTGCGTGAGGGCGTGGCCTATGCGCGCAGCAGCCACGTCGCCAGTGGCGCGCCGGTGTCGATGGACCTGGGCGCGTTCCTGGCCAGTGTGGTCGGCGATTACGAGGACATGGGCAAGCCGGTCAGTGGTGGTGCGCCCGCTGGACTGGTCGTGCAGACCTGGCCGCAGCCTCTGCGCCGGGTGGTCGGCAATCTGGTCGACAACGCGTTGCGCTACGCCGGTGCCGCCGAGATCGAGGCGGGCCGCGATGAGGCCGGAAGGGTGTGGATCGGAATTTCCGACCGTGGCCCCGGCATTCCCGAGGGCCAGCTGCAGGCAGTGCTGGCGCCGTTCCACCGGCTGGAAAGCTCGCGCAATCGCGATACCGGCGGGACCGGCCTGGGCCTGGCCATCGCGGTGCAGCTGGCACAGTCGCTGGGCGGCTCGCTGCGGTTGCACAACCGCGAGGGGGGCGGCCTGCGGGCGGAGCTGCAGCTGCCGGGGTAATTGGCGCGGTCAGAGCATCCACGCACGGCGCGGATCTATGGCAATCCTGCCCGGCCCCGGGATCGGCGATCATCTGCAGGGAGTGTCGAAACCAGGAAACACGCAATGCAGGGAGCGCATCATTCAATCCGGCGTCCGCGCCACGTCGCGCTGCTGATTGGTCTGCTCGCGCTGGCGGCATGCCAGCGCACAACGGATGCGCCGACCGGAGCACCCGCAGCGGGCACACCGCTTGCCGCCCCGGCCATGGCAGAAGACCTCTCTCCGCTGCTCGATGCGCTGCCGAGCTGCGCGCTGGACGGCTGGTACATCGACGTTCAGACCGATCGCCCGGCCCATCCCTGGCTGGCCGCGAATGCGCCGAAACCCTGCAAGGTGGACGAAGAGAGCGAGATCGCCACGTTCTGCGTGCAGGGGCAGTGGAAGGGGCTGCCGGTGGAAGAGGTGATCCTCCCGACGATGACGTTCGTCTCGCTCCGTGGGACCAGGATTGCCTTGCCGTTGGAGAAGGCGCGTTCAATCGCCCGCCAGCACCTGGGGCAGGACTTCCCGGGTGGCGCGGCTTACGAAGCGGGCCGTGAGCCGAAGCTGTTGGCCGACCCGGAGGATGCGCAGCGTTCGTGGCTGCTGTGCAGCACGCCGGAGCCGGGAGATGACGCGGGCAGCCAGGCAGACGTGAGCTATTCCGGCATGAACCTGCCCTACGACCACGACGGTTGCAGCTACCGCTACAGCCCGGTCGACTTCTGCGATGCGCGGCACCGGGCCGCCATTGAAGAAGCTCTCCAGCATCAGAAGCCCAATTTCAACCAGCACTATCTGCTGGTACAGGTCGATGATCGTCCCGAGTACTTCCAGCGCACGCTGGTGCTGGTCGACACCCGCACCGGACGCGCCACGCCATTGCCGATCGATGCCTTCACCGGCCCGGCGGGGAAGGGCGGAGACGCCACCGGCTACGGGACACTGGAAACGGGTGTGGACCAGCAACAGTTCTGCCTTGATGGTGCGTTGCTGGTCTACCGCGTGTTCGAGGAAGGACGCTTCTGCTTCGGCTTTGACGGTGAGCGATTCACCGGCCATGAAACCCAGTACATGCAGGCGACGGACAGCCGATGACCGGTATTTCACCCCGGCCGTGACATCCTCCCCGAACCTGCGCAACCGGGATCGAGGCTGTTGAAGGCGAACACGCAATGACTGCCGAGCGGCAGCGCTCGATGTGGGTGGCCGGCCTGTCCACGGTGGTGGAGTGGTACGACTTCACCTTGTATCTGTACTTCGCCACGGTGCTGTCGCGGGTGTTCTTCGGTGGTGGCGAGCAGGCGCTGCTGGTCACCCTGGCCGGCTTTGCGGTGTCCTACCTGATGCGCCCGCTGGGCGCACTGTGCTTCGGCCACCTGGGGGACCGGCTGGGCCGGCGCTGGATGCTGCTGGCGTCGATGGCCTTGATGGCAGCGGCGATGCTGGCCACCGCGCTGCTGCCGACAGCGGCCACGGCGGGCACTACGGCGGGCGCGCTGCTGTTGGTACTGCGCTGCGTGATGGCATTTTCGGTGGGCGGTGAGTACACCGGCGTGGTGGCGTACCTGCTGGAAAGCGCGCCGGTGCGGCGACGCGGGCTGGTGACCTCGCTGGCATCGGCGGCCAGCGAGGTGGGCGCGCTGCTGGCGGTGGCGATCTCGGCGCTTACGGTTGCGCTGCTGCCCACCGCGCAGCTGGACAGCTGGGGCTGGCGCATTCCGTTCTTCTTCGGTGCCGCGCTGGCACTGGTGATCCTGGTCGCGCGCTCGGGCATGCACGAATCGCCGGAGTTCGAACGCCAGCGTCGCGAGGGCAGTATTCCGGCTACGCCGCTTCGCCACGTATTGCGTAACCACCCACTGGCGGTGGCACGCACCTTTGCGATCTCGGCGCTGGGCTCGATTACTTATTACGTGGGCATCACCTATGTGCCGGCATTCCTGCATGCGCAGGGTCATGACGAAGGTGATGCACTGTGGCTGTCGACGATTGCGGCAGTGGCGGTCATTGCGATCACGCCGTTGTGTGGCGCATTGTCCGACCGCGTCGGGCGACGGTCGATGCTGTTGGGCCTGACCGTGCTGGCGGCGCTGCTGCCGCTGTCCCTGTTCGCGTGGATGGCACAGGCGACGGCGCTGGGCATCGCGCTGGCGGCGGTGCTGCTGGCCTGTGTAGCCGGTGGCGTGAGCGCGGTGGCGGCCCCGGCTACGGCCGAGCAGTTCCCGGGCGAGGGCCGGGTCAGCGGGTTGGCACTGGGGGTGACCATGGCCACCGCCTTCTTCGGCGGGGCAACGCCATGGCTGGCGCAATGGTGGGTGGAGCGCAGCGGCTGGGCAGCGGCGCCGGGCGCGATGATCGCGCTGGTGGCGGTGCTGGTGCTGCCGGTGCTGTGGACCCTGCCCGAGACGGTCCCGGGCAGGGCCAGGCGCTAGCGGGTCAGACCTTCAGGGTCTGCTCGATGTCGGCCAGTACCGCGGCCGCATCCACGCCGATGGCAATCGACTGCACCACGTGGCCATCCCACACGCTGGGACCGAACGCCAGGCCTTCCGGCTTGGGAATGGTCATGCCGCGGGCGACACCGTCGGTGGCCACGCGCACGCTGGCGCGCTCGAACTGGAACAGCTCCGGGCGGGTCAGCGCGATGCACGCGCAGCAGTCGTGCACGACCATGCCCTTGTGGCCGGCCTGCAGGTAGAAGTCCACGTAGTCCTGCGACAGCGCACGCACCAGCTCGGCGTCGGCACCGCCGATGGCAGCCAGCGTGTCCAGGCCGTCACGGTCCATTTCCACGCGGGTGGTCACGTCCAGACCGATCGCAGTAACCGGCCAGCTGGCGGTGAACACCACGTCGGCGGCTTCGGCGTCGCCCCAGATATTGGCCTCGGCGGCCGGGGTGATGTTGCCGTTGACGTGGAAAGCGCCACCCATGATCACCACGCCGCGCACCAAGCCGGCGATGTCCGGGACCTGCTGCAGCGCCAGGGCCAGGTTGGTCATGCGGCCGACCGCGACCAGGGTCACCTCGCCCGGATGGGCGCGGACCAGGTCGATGATCAGCTGATGGGCCGGGCGCGCATCGGCGGCCACGTCCAGGCTGGCCGGCACCGGGTGATTGCCCAGGCCGTTGTGGCCGTGGATGTGCACCGGCCAGGCTTCCGGGGTGGCTTCCGGCTGCAGCGGGCCACCGGCACCGCGCGCGACCGGAGCGGCAAAGCCCCAGGCCTGCTTCAGGTACAGCGCATTGTGCGTGGTCGACTCCACCGAGGCATTGCCGAAGGTGGTGGTGACGCCGATCAGGTCGATCTGGGCGTGCTTGTGCAGGTACAGCAGGGCCAGGGCGTCGTCGACGCCCGGGTCGGTATCGAAAATGACTTTCAGCATGTTGTTGTTCTTCTTCTTCCGTGTGGTGCGGGGGGCGCCGGCGGCCACGGGGCAGGCCGGCGCGCCCTACATTGTCCCATCTTCATGACAGGCAGGGCCATTGCCGGGGTGGCAGGCCATAATGCCCCCAGTCCAGGCACGGAGTCGCCGAATGCTGATCGTTGCCCTTCTGCTGGTCCTGCTGGTGCTGGGCCTGAACGTGGTGGCTACCGTGGTGATCGTCAGGCGTGATGGCCTGTCGGTGGGCGGCCGGACGGTGCAGTTGCTGCTGATCTGGCTGCTGCCGCTGGTCGGTGCGATCCTGTGCATGGCAGTGGCCACTGCCGATGGCTCACCCGCGCGGAGCGATGGCAGTGGCGGTGGGCCCGCCGATTTCTCCGGCGGCTATTCCGGGGACAGCCACAGTCATCACAGCTACAGCAGCTCCGACTGTGGAAGCGACGGCGGCAGCAGTGACGGTGGTGGTGGCAGCTGCAGCGATTGAGGTCTGTGTAGAGTCGAGCCATGCTCGACTGCACTTCGCTCCAACGCCGCGGTGCCTGATCGAAAGGCAGTCGAGCATGGCTCGACTCCACAGAACAGCGGTTGGCTGCGGCCGGTAGTGCCGGCCGCTGGCCGGCAACCTCAACAGCTCAGCCGCCGCCTTCGGTCGGCAACGGCGCCGGTACGTTCAGCAGCCCGCCTGCCGCCACATAGGCGGCCAGTGCCTGGCCCTGGCTCAGCAGATGGCGTTCCATGGTGCGTTCGGCAGCCTGCGCGTCGCGGCGGCGGAAGCACTCCATCAACTCGCGGTGTTCGGCCAACGACTGCGCGGTGCGGCCCGGCGTCAACAGCTGGCGGCCACGGTGCATTTTCAGGATGCGGTGCAGGTCGTGGGTGATGCGGATCAGCCACGGGTTGCCCGCGTAGTGCTGCACGGTTTCGTGGATCAGGTAGTTGTTGCGGTAGTACTCGGCGATGTTGCCCTCGGCAGCCGCTGCTTCCATCGCTGCATGCAGGTCTTCCAGCTGCTGCACGCCGGCGTCGTCGATGTGCTTCACCGCCTCATGCGCGCAACGGCCTTCCAGCATCGCCATCACCGGGAACAGCTGGTTGAGGTCTTCCAGCGTCAACCGGGTGACCCGGCTGCCACGACCGGCATCGATCTGCACCAGGCCTTCGGCGGCCAGCAGCTTCAGCGCCTCGCGCAGGGGCGTGCGGCTGATGCCCAGTTCTTCGCACAGCGCGGGCTCGTCGATCCATTCTCCCGGCGGCAGCCGGTAATCGTAGATGCGCTCGCGCACGTGTTCGGCCACCTCTTCGTACAGAGGTGCGCGCTTCTTCGGTGACCGCGGGGCAGGGGCAATGGCCATGGTGGAAGTGTACCGCCAGGTAGTGCCGGCCGCTGGCCGGCAACCCATGATTGCTGGATGGCTTCATGAGAGTGCCGGCCAGCGGTCGGCACAAACCCCGGGGGGGGAACAGCCGCCCCGCCCCCCCAACACCAGCCAGGCCAGCAGCGGTCCGAGCGCAACCACCAGGCCGCTGTAGACCAGGAAGCGGCGGAACAGGGTCTCGCGCTCTTCCTTCGCGGCCGAGGCCACCACCAGTGCGCCATTGGTCGAGAACGGGCTGACATCGACGATGGTGGATGACACCGCCAGCGCGCAGATCACGCCGGCGGCGCTGAGGTGGCCCTGCATCAGGAACGGCACCGCCAATGGGATCGTCGCGCCGAGTACCGCTGCCGACGAAGCGAATGCGGAGACGATGCCGCCGACGTAGCAGACCAGCAGCGCACCGAGCAGCGGGATGCCGATGTCGGACACACCGTTGCCGATGAAGTCCACCGCGCCGGCATGTTCCAGCACGCCGATGTAGGTCACCACGCCGCAGATCAGCAGCACGGTGGACCAGCTGATGCCATCGACCGCACCCTTCTGGCTCTGCGGGGACAACAGCGCCAGCGCCACCGCCACGGTGATCGAGACCAGGCCGACGTTGAGGTTGTAGATCAGCGCGGCCACGCCCAGGCCGAGCAGGCCGATCAGGGTGAACAACCGCTCGCGGGTCAGGTTCACCGCATCCAGTGCCACCGGATCATTGCTGAGCGTGCCGCCGCCTGCCGCGACCAGCGCGCCATGACCTTCGATCGCGAACTGGCGCGACGACGCCTGCGGGCCACCGGCCATCGCCAGCTCGGCATTGCCGAGTGTTCCTGCTGCGGTGATCGAGCCACGGCGCAGCAGGGCGATGCCACCAAAGGCGAAGAAGCAGATCGTCGCCATCATGAAGTTGAAGCCCAGACTGGTCAGGAACACCGCCATCTCGGTCACTTCCAGCCCGGCTTTCTGCACCACGCCATTGGTGATGCTGCCGTACACGCTGATCGGCGAGAAGCCGCCCGCCTGCGCACCATGGATGACCAGCAGGCCCATCATCAGTGGATTGATGTTGTACTGCTTGGCAAAGCGCAGCGCGACCGGGCCGATGATCGCGACCGCCGCGGGGCCCAGTGCACCGAACGCAGTGAGGACCGCGGTGATCACGAACATCACCCACGGAATGGCCACGATATGGCCGCGCACCGCTTTCACTGCCCAGTGCACCAGCAGGTCGATGGTGCCGTTCTTCTGCGCGATGGCGAACAGATAGGTAATGCCGACCAGGGTCAGGAACAGATCGCCGGGAAAGCCGGCCAGGACCTCCTTGCCGCCCATGTCGACCCACAGTCCGCCGATGATGAAGGCCAGCGCGAAGGCGACGGCACCCATGTTGATCGGCATCGCGGTGGCGACGATGAACATGATCACCAGACCGATGATCGTTGCGATTTGTGGACTCATGCGCCCTCCCAGACACGTGACTCACGTACAGCGCGGATGGAGACCCGCCATCCCGGGGTAAGGCGACGTACTGCGTGTTGCGTGATACGTACTGCTCGAACCCGTTACTGCAGCCGCTCCAGCGCGCTGCGGACCCACGCCGCGGCGCCTTCAAGGCTCTGGAACTCTTCCACCGCGCGCACTTCGCAGCACGGATAGGCCGGCGCGACCATGCGCGCCAATGCGTTGCCCGGGCCCAGCTGCAGAAATACCCGCGCGCCACGCTCGAAGGCCTGGCGCATCACCTGCGCCCATTCGATGGTCTGCACGAGCTGCGCCGACAGCGTGTGGACTGCCGTTGCGCGATCCCGCACCGGTCGCGCATCGATGCCGGCCAGCAGCGGCAGGCGTGGGGCCTGCAGTGGCGAGGCGTCGAGTGCGGCAGCGAACGGTGCGACCGCCGCTGCCAGCAACGGTGTGTGTGCAGGCACGTGCACCGGCAGTGGACGGATGTCCGCACCCTGCGGCCGCGCGGCATCGGCCAGCCGCTGCAATGAGGCGTGCGTGCCGCCCACGATGAAATGGTCCTGCCCGTTGGCGATGGCCACGTGCGCTCCGTGCAGATCGCACAGCGGCTGCAGTACATGGCGTTCCAGGCCAAGCACTGCCTGCAGGCCTGCATCGGCGGGGCTGGCACTGTCCATCAACAGCGCGCGCTGCGCAGCCAGGGCAAGGCAGGTGGCCGCATCGACGCCGCCGGCGATGGCATGTGCGGCCAGCTCGCCGATGCTGTAACCCGCGATCACCGTCGGCGTTGGCAATATCTCGCGCAGGCCCTGCCAATGCGCCAGGCTTGCTGCGCACAGCAGTGGTTGCGCCCGCACATTGTCGAAGCGATCGTCGGCCGCCGCAGCGGCGAATGCATCGCGGCCGAGCAGTTCGCTCGTGGCATCGAGCACCGGCCGCGCGGCAGCCAGATCGCGCACGCGATCGAACATCGCCGCGTGCTGCGCGCCTTGGCCAGGGCAGAGCAGGGCCAGGCTCATGCCTGCTCCTGCTGCAGCAGGAACACGCTGCAGGCCAACAGGTCTGCGCTGCCGCCCGGGCTCAGCCTGCGCATGACGAAGCCGTCACCGATGCGACGCAGATGTACCTGCCAGTCCGGCGCGAAGGTGCCACCGGCGTCCAGGAAGGTGCGTGCCTGCCGCTGGGCCCAGCGCAGGCCGTCGGCGCCGCCGCGGTGCAGCAGGTTGAGGTCATCCACGCACGCGATCAGCTGCATCAGGGTCTGGCACATCGCGGCCCCGCGTGGCAGGCCGCTGGCCAGTGCGTGGCGCAGGGCAGGCAGTGCCACTTCGCGCAGCAGCGGGTAGCCGGCGGCCGCTTGTTCGCGCACACCTTGCACGCCGTGCCGTGCACGCGCGCGCTGGCCAGGGCTGTTCGCATCCAGAGGCGCGTCGGCGAGCTCGGCCGCCCAACGGCGCACTTCCTGGCAGACCTGCTCGGCTGCGGCGACACGGCCCGCGCGGCCCCAGCAGGCAGCGGACGCGGCCACCAGCAGGCCAAGGCTGAAGATCGCACCGCGATGGGTGTTGATGCCCGCAGTGGCGTGCAGCATCGATATCTCGGCGGCGATGCCATGCCGGCGCAGCGTCTGGAACGGCGCCGCGCTGGCACCGGCGTCGGCCACGGCGATGAAGTAGTGGCGCAACGCGAACAGGCTGCGCAGGAAGGTGCCGGCATCCATGTCGTGGTGGCTGCCGCGATCGAACGGTGTAACCAGTCCCGGTTTGGGGGCAAGGGCCAGTTCGGCGTGCAGGCTGGCGATGGCAAGGCGCCCCAGGCGCGCGCTGTCCACCGCCGGGGTGGACCGGGCGACGCGCTTCACGACAGCGTTCATGCGACAACTCCAGTGGCGTTGAACAAGGCCTCGCGCAGTTCCAGAGCGGCACCATCAATGCGTTTGACCAGTACTTCGCGGCTGCGACCGGCGTATTCGCGCCAGTTCACCGCGCCACCATCCACCAGGCACAGTTCGCCATCCACGCGATGCCCATAGGCGCTTTCCCAGTGCTGCAGGCGTTCGACCAGCAGGTCGGCCTGGCGCGCGTCATCCACCTGCCACAGCAGGTCGATGTCCGAGCGCGGGTGCACATAGGGCAGTCCGGTGAGGTGCTGCCATGCGAAGGCGCCGAATACGCGGGCTGGTGCAAGCCGCAGCATTGCCTGCAACGCCGCCTGCCAATCCGCCGGAACGCCGCCGGCGAGAACGTGATCCAAGGCAGGGGGAGGTTGCAGCTGCTGGACGACCTGCAGGGCCACGCGCAGCGCCAGCCGTTGCTTGCCTTCGCTTGGCGGTAGCGGTACCCCCAGGCGCAGCCGAGGGTCGGGGTCGTCCGCCGCACAGCGCGCCACCATGGCCGGCAGGCCCTGCGCGAACCACGCTGCCAGGCGTGGTTCCTGTGCAGTCACGTCAGCCCGCCAGTCGGCATCGGCCGACAGCCAGGCCAGCGTGTGGCGGGCGGGCCGCTCAGGCATCGCCGTGGGCCACCGCAGATGAAACCCCTGCCGCCAGGGCACGGCCGCCGCGATGTGCGCCGCGTGCGGCACGCAGGTCGCCTTCGGCGGGCGTGCGCAGCGCCTGCAGCAGGTGCTGGGCAAGATCGCCCTCCCACAGCGATTCCACCGCACCCATCGCCACGTAGTTCTCCACGCCCGGCGCGAACACCGGCGAGGTCTGGCTGAGTGCCTGCAGTTTCTCCAGCGGTTGCTTGGTCACCCGCGCCATCGCGCGCAGGTCCATCACCCGCACCTGTGCATCGGGCAGGGCGTGGATGTGGTCGGCCATCAGGCCGAACGACAGAAAGCCGCCGCTGACCGACTCGCCATAGACCAGGGTCACCAGCCGCGCACCGCGTCGGCGTGCCAGATCCAGCGTCTGCGCCAAGTGAGCGAAACAGCCGTTGATGCCAAGCAGTTCGTCACGCCGCGCCAGGCGCTGGCCAGCGGTGTCCACCAGCATCACGATCGGTCGCTGTGGAAGCGCGGCGGTGCTGGCAAGCACGGTTTCGGCCAGTGCCAATGCGTGGTCCACGCCGACTTCGAGTTTGTCGGCGGTACCGATCACGGTCACCTCGCCATCCTCGGTGGTGGCGCTGCCGGTCAGCACCGAATCGTTCACGGCAATGGCATGCCCATGCGGGAACAGGGCATCGAGCAGGGTCTGCAACGGCATGCTCATGGCAGGCTCCGGTCGGCGGTGGCGATGAGGAATTCATCGGTGTCGAGCAGTGGCAGGCGTTCGGGGTGGGCAATGCCCAGCCGCGCCCAGATCTCCAGGCCATCGCGACAATCGCTCCAGGCCTGCACGCGCGCCTTCAATGCCAGATGGCGTTCCTGCAGCGCGGCCAGTGCAGTATCCGGATCGGTGCTGCTGGTCTCGGGCTGCAGCGCGTTGCTGGCCGCCTGCGCGAAGGCCTCGATGGCATCGGGCACCAGCACCTGTGCCTGGTCGATCAGGTAGCGGTGCTTGCCTCCCGTTACGCGCCAGACCAGCGCGCGATCGCGGGAATCGAACTCTTCCACGCCGCGCACGGTTTCGATCACTTCCGGGCCGGACAGCGACAGGCGCCCCTCTTCGGACATGATAACCGTGCTGCAGCAGCGGGCGACGATGCCCATGCCGCCGAAGGCGCCGTTGCCGCTGCCGATCAGCGCGATCACCGGCACACCCGCTGCACGCGCATCCAGCGTGGCGCGCATGATCTCGGAAATGGCGATGAGCCCTGCATTGGCTTCGTGCAGGCGCACGCCACCGGTATCGAGCAGCAGCAGCACACCGTCAGGTCGGGTTTCCGCTGCACGGTGCAGCAGCCCGGTCAACTTGGCGCCGTGCACCTCGCCCACGCCGCCGCCCATGAATTCACCCTGTTGTGCGGCCAGCAGCACGCGTCGGCCGCGCAGTGTGGCTTCGCCGACAACGATGCCGTCGTCGAACGCCGCGGGCTGGTCGAGCTGTGCCAGGTGCGGGCTCATCATCCGCCGCGCCGGGCCGAGGAATTCACGGAACGAGCCGGCGTCGATCAGCCCGGCGATGCGCTCGCGTGCATCGGCTTCGTAGTAACTGTGGCGCTGCGTCCGGTTCATCGTGGATCTCCAGCAAGCAGGGTTTCCACCGCCTGGTCCAGGCGCAGGCTGACTACCGCCGGGGTTGCGCCGGCATCGTTGATCGAGATGCGCACATCGCGCAGCGAATGGCGCTGTGCGAAATCACCGATCACCGCCTCCCAGACGCGGCCAAAGCCCTGCGCGGCGGTGATGATGCGCACCGTCATCGCGCCGTCCAGTGCGGCCGGTTCCAGCAGGATTTCCAGGTTGCCCGAGGCCAGTACGCCGACCAGCACTGCATCGCGCGGGAACTGCACCGCCGTGTGTCCTTCGAATCGATAGTCGAGGGTTTCCATGCTCAGCCCCTTACCAGTTGCGGAAGCGCTTGGGCGGGTCGTACAGGCCGCCGGACCAGCGCACCAGGTCCTTCACCGAACGCGCCGCAAGCAGGTCACGGCTGGCATCGCGCACGGAGATGCCGAGGTCATCGGGACGGCGGATCACGCCGCGGTCGCGCAGGTTCTCCACCATCGCGCGGTCGCGCCCCATGCCCACGGCGGTATAGCCGGACACGCCGCGGATCGCCTGTTCGCGCTCTTCAGGGGTGCGGCACAGCAGCAGGTTGGCGATGCCTTCTTCGGTCAGTACATGGCTGACGTCGTCGCCATAGATCATCACCGGTGGCAGCGGCATGTCCGCGCGCTCGGCCAGCTCCCAGGCGTCCAGCCGATCGACGAAGGCCGGTGCCATGTGTTCGCGGAAGGTTTCCACCATCTGCACCACCAGCTTGCGGCCACGCGGCATCTCACCGGGGCGTGCGGCCTGCTGACCGGCCTTGACCCAGGCCTCGCTGGCATGGCGGCGGCCACGTGCATCGGAGCCCATGTTCGGTGCGCCACCGAAGCCGGCGATGCGGTCGCGCGTGGCGGTGGAGCTGTTGCCCTGCAGGTCGATCTGCAGGGTGGAACCGATGAACATGTCGCAGGCATACAGGCCGGCGGTCTGCGAGAACGCGCGGTTGGAGCGCATCGAGCCATCGGCACCGGTGAAGAACACATCGCTGCGTGCGGCGATGTACTTCTCCATGCCCAGTTCGGAACCGAACGAATGCACCGATTTGACGAAGCCCGATTCGATCGCCGGAATCAGTGCGGGGTGTGGATTGAGCGCCCAGTGCTGGCAGATCTTTCCCTTCAGCCCGAGCGATTCGGCGTAGGTCGGCAGCAGCAGCTCGATGGCCGCGGTGTCGAAGCCGATGCCATGGTTGAGGCGGTTCACGCCGTACTCGGCGTAGATGCCCTTGATCGCCATCATCGCCATCAGCACCTGGATCTCGGAGATCTGCGCCGGGTCGCGGGTGAACAGCGGCTCGATGTGGTTCGGCTTCGGCGCCTGCACCACGAAGTTGACCCAGTCAGCAGGGATGTCGACGCGGGGGAGGGTGTCGACGATCTCGTTGACCTGGGCGATGACGATGCCGCCACCGAACGCGGTGGCCTCGACGATGACCGGGGTGTCTTCGGTGTTGGGGCCGGTATAGAGGTTGCCGTGGCGATCGGCGGCCTGCGCGGCGACCAGCGCTACGCGGGGCGTGAGGTCGATGAAGTAGCGGCCGAACAGTTCCAGGTAGGTGTGGATGGCACCGATCTGGATGCGCCCTTCGGCCACCAGGTTGGCCAGCCGCACCGATTGCGGGCCGGAGAACGAGAAGTCCAGTTTCGAGGCGATGCCGCGTTCGAACACATCCAGGTGCGAGGGCAGCGACAGCACCGACTGCACCATGTGCAGGTCATGCACCCGCGCGGGATCGAGGTCAGCCAGGCACTGGGCGAGGAAGTCGGCCTGCTTCTGGTTGTTGCCTTCCAGGCAGACCTTGTCGCCCGGCTCCAGCAGTGCGTGCAGCAGCTCGCCCACGTCGGTGGCGGCGACCTCACGTCCCCGGGCCCACGGCGCGGCACGTTCCAGGCGGGCCTGGCGGCTGCGTTCCAACGTATCCCAGCTCGGGTTCATCGACCGGCTTCCGATTGGTGTCGACGTAATTACGGCATAATTACAGTCGGGCATGCAACCCGCACTGCAGCAAAAAGCAGGACCCGCGCGAAGGCGGGCCCATTCAGATTGAAATGGAGGATGACCCGCATCGATCGGGGTAGTGCCGGGGGGGGGGGGGGGGGGGCGGGGCGGGCGGGGGGGGGGGGGGGGGGCCCCGCCCCCCCCCCCCCCCCCCCCCGGGGGCGGCCCCCCCCCCCCCCCGCCACTACCGTTTCTGGTGGCTCAGAACTTCCAGCGCAGGCTGGCCGACACGAAGCGCGGTTCGCCGTAGTTGTTGTAGTCCAGATTCGCCCAGTAGGTCTTGTCCAGTGCGTTGCGCACGCTCAGGGTTGCCGTCCAGTTGTCGCTGATGCGGTAGTTGGCGTTGAACTGCACCAGCATGTAGGCCGGCTGGTTCACCGTCACCGTGCCGCCCAGCGGGTAGGCGATGTTGTAGCCCTGCACCTTGCTCTGCCACTGCACGCCACCGCCAACGCTCAGGCGTTCCAGCGCACCGCGCAGCTGCAGCTGGGTGTTGAGCTGCAACAGATCCTTCGGCGGGTTGGCGTACAGCAGATCGGTGGCGGCGCGGGTGACCTTGACGTGGGTGTAGCCGGCATTGACCATCCAGCCCGGCAGGATCTCGCCATTGACGTCCATCTCCCAACCGCGCGCCTTGGTGCCGTTGACGCCGACGTAGGCGGAGGTGCCATCGCTCAGCGAACCCTCCGGCACGCCCATGTCACGCACCGCGTAGTTGTCCTGCTTGGCTTCGAACACGGCGGCATTGGCGGTCAGGCGACCATCGAACCACTGCGTCTTGATGCCCGCTTCCAGGTTCGAGCCCTGTACTGGCGCCAGCAGGTTCTCGTTGCGGTCCTTGAAGTTCTGCGGGTTGAAGATCTCGGTGTAGCTGGCGTACGCCGAGACGTTCGGCGTGATGTCGTAGACCAGGCCCACGTACGGGGTGACTTCATCACTCACCTTGTATGCACCGCTGGTGCCGGTGTAGGCGCCTGCGGCGTTGTAGGAGCGGCTGAGGGTTTCCCAGCGGCTCAGGCGTGCGCCGGCAATCAGCGACAGCGGATCGGCCAGGCGCAGGCGGGTGGCCAGATAGACGCCACTCTGTGTGGTCTTGGCCACGCGGCGCGCGCCGGTACGGCGGTAGGTGACCTCGGAGATGTCGCCGTTCCAGCTGTACACGTTGGGAATGTAGTAGCAGCGTTCGCCGCCGCAGCGTGCCCAATCGTTCGGGAAGTTCAGCGCCAGGGTGTTGGTGGTGCCTTCCAGGTCCGACCACTGTGCGCCGAGGGTCACATCGTGGTCGCGGCCGAACAGATCGAAGCTGCCGGTCAGGTAAGCATCGACGTTGCGCCGGGTGTCCTTCGAATCACCGGCGGCCGCGCGCAGGAAGATGCCCGAGCCGGTCACCGGGTCCGGGTTGCCGGTGCCGTACAGGCGCACATTCTGCACGTTGCCGCGGGTGTAGGCGGTGTTGATCTTCAGCAGCCAGTTGTCGCCGAAGCGCTGTTCCAGGTTGGCGAAGGCAGTGTTGCTCTCGCGCTTCCAGTAGCTCCACTTCGGCGACAGGTTGGTCGAGCGCGGCAGGTGCGCGAAATTGCCCTGGTTGTCGAAGAACGGCACGGTGCCCCAGGTCGAGCCGGTCGGATTGTTGTCCTGGCTCTGGTAACCGAGGGTGATCGTGGTGCTGTCGGTGACGTCGCCTTCCAGCACCGCCATGCCGGCCATCTTGTTCTCGTCGTAGCGGTCGTAGTACAGGCCACGATCGGTATAGGCGGCGACCACGCGGCTGCGGAAACGGCCGTCATCGGTCAGCGGCGCGGTCACGTCCGCCTCCATGCGCCGATAGTCCCAGCTGCCGGCGCTGACCGCGAACGAGGCATCGAACTCCTCGCCCGGCCGCTTGCGCAGCAGATTCACCGTGGCCGACGGCACGCCGGCGCCGCTGAGCAGGCCGTTGGCACCGCGGATCACTTCGATGCGGTCGTAGAAGGCGGTGTCGTATTCCTGGTTGGTGGAACCGCTGTAGGTCGGGATGCCGTCGACCTGGAAGTCAGTGATGGCGAAGCCGCGTGCGTAGTACAGCGGGCGCTGGGTGTCATAGAAGGACACGCTGACGCCGGTGACGTTGCGCATCACGTCGTTGATGCTGAACAGCGATTCGTCCTGCAGGCGCTTCAGGCTGATCGCAGTGGCCGACTGCGGGGTTTCCTGCAGTGTGATCGGCAGGCGGGTGGTGCTGGATGGCGGAGCGGACTGCTCGGCACGGACGCTGACCCGGTCCAGGGTCTTGGCATCGGATGCATCGGCGGCGGCCTCGGCGAACGCCGGAGACGCGACCAGCGCGAGCGAAGAGAGCAGGGCAGCCGGCAGCAGCGCACGGCGGGGCAGGCGGTTACGGAACGTCAGGGACATGGTGGGTTCGAAGCTCGGAGACGGGAAGGGGGCGGCAACAGTCGTCCAGCACCCGGGGCGGCGGCTTCGGGCACATCAGGTCCATCTGGGAGGGGCGCGGTCACTGCGCAGGGCGCAAATGTAAATAATTCTTAACAACATTACAATTCGCGTCATTGTGCATAGGATTCGCGGCGCCGGGCATCGCTTTCTGCAGCAGGGAGCGGCCCAAACGCGAACGGCCACCCGAAGGTGGCCGTCCGTGTCTGCTGCAGGGAATCTGCCAGGCTTACAGCGCCTGCAGTTCCTCGTTGGCGTTGCGCTTTTCCTTGGCTGGTGCCGGAACGGCTGCCGGCACTACCGCCGGGGCCGGAGCCGCCGCATTGGCGTCCACCGGCACCTCCAGGTACGGCAGGCGCAGGGTCTGGCTGGTCAGCGTGCGGATCTCGTTGACCAGCGCGGCGTTGTCGTTGAGCTTGCGCCCGTACGACGGCACGATCTCGCGTAGACGGGTTTCCCAGCCCGCCTTCATCTGGTCCGGGAAGGCCTTGGCCATCAGGTCCAGCATGATCGGCGGCGAGGTCGACGCACCCGGCGAGGCGCCGAGCAGGGCGGCGATGGTGTGGTCCTTGTCGGTCACGATCTCGGTACCGAACTGCAGCACCGGGCCCTTCAGCGGATCACGCTTGATGATCTGCACGCGCTGGCCGGCGGTGACCAGCTTCCAGTCGCCCGGCTTGGCATTGGGGAAGTACTTGACCAGTTCGGCCTGGCGATCGGCATCGTTCAGGCGTGCCTGGGCCATCAGGTACTGCACCAGGTCCAGGTTGTCCTTGCCCACTTCCAGCATCGGGCCAACGTTGTTGTGGG
This sequence comes from Stenotrophomonas sp. SMYL20, assembly GCF_036320045.1. NCBI lineage: Bacteria > Pseudomonadati > Pseudomonadota > Gammaproteobacteria > Lysobacterales > Lysobacteraceae > Stenotrophomonas > Stenotrophomonas sp. SMYL20. The sequence goes on from NZ_JAWIRT010000009.1 coordinate 137,381, forward strand.
TGACCGAGGAGTACAGGTCCCACCACGAGCCGTGCTTGAGGAACTTGGTGCTGTACAGCGCGAACGGCCCGAACAGGACCACCGGCTTGCCGTCCAGCTTGCGCGCATCCAGGTGCGGCACCGACATCGGCGGCGAACCGGTTTCGGCCATGCCGTAGGCCTTCACACCGTGGCGCGAGGTCACGTCCTGGCCCTGGAAGGCGAGGAACTGGCCACCGACCGGGAAGCCGGCGTAGTCCTTCGATTCCGGAATGCCGGACATCTGCAGCAGCTTCAGCGCGGCGCCACCGGCACCGATGAACACGAAGCGGGCGTGGGTGGTGGACTCGGTTCCGGCCTTGAGGTCCTTCACGGTCACGTTCCAGCTCTTGTCAGCGTTCTGCCGCAGCGCGCTCACTTCGTGGTTCAGGTGCAGGCTGAAGTTCGGGCTGCGCTGCAGGCCGGTGGTCAGCTGGCGGGTGATCACTCCGAAGTTGACGTCGGTGCCCAGCGGCATCCAGGTCGCGGCGACCTTCTGCTTCGGGTCACGGCCTTCCATCAGCAGCGGTGCCCACTGCTTGATCTGTGCCGGATCCTCGGAGTACTGCATGCCGTAGAACAGCGGGTTCTTCACCAGGGCCTGCTGGCGCTTGTGCAGGTAGGCGATGTTGTCATCGCCCCAGACGAAGCTCATGTGCGGGGTCGGGTTGATGAAGTCGCTGGGCTGGCTCAGGCGGCCTTCCTTCACCTGGTGCGACCAGAACTGGCGCGAGACCTCGAACGATTCGGCGATGCCGACCGCGCGCTTGGTCTCGATGCTGCCGTCGGGCAGTTCGGGGGTGTAGTTCAGTTCGGCGAAGGCCGAGTGGCCCGTGCCGGCGTTGTTCCAGCCGTCGGAGCTTTCACCGGCGACGCCGTCGAGGCGTTCGTAGACCTGGATGTTCCAGTCCGGCTGCAGTTCCTGCAGGTAGGTGGCCAGGGTGATGCTCATGATGCCGGCGCCGACCAGCACAACGTCGACGGGCTTGTCGTTGCTGGCGGCGGGCACCGAGCGCTGGGTCAGCGGCCAGTACAGGAACAGCGCGGCGGCCAGCAACAGCAGCACGAGCAGGGCGAGCAGGGCCTTGCCAAATTTCTTCATGGGGGCGGGATCGTTGGCGGAGGGGAAGGGGTCAGGATGCGCGTGGGGCAGGGAAAGGGCGTGAAGAAACAACGCCTTGCGCCATCCATCCGCGATTCTAACCGGATCCGGTCCGTTTTTGATGCAACGCAGCATCCGACGTTTCGCGGCCCCGTCACGTGAGCGGCGGGCCCAAGCCTGGCGATCGTAGCCCCAGTAGCGCCAGGCCATGCCTGGCGACGCCTTCAATCAGACCAGCTCCAGAATCTCGTCACCGGCCTCATCGATCTCCCCGGTCGGGCGCCAGCCCAGGCGCCGGTAGAAGCCATGCGAGCGCGAACGCGGGTCGGCCGAGCACGCCAGGAACAGCCGGGTATGGCCCGCATCGCGGGTCAGGCTGACCACTTCCTGCAGCAGCTGCCGACCGACGCCACGGCCTTCGTAGTCCGGCAGCAGGGCCAGCACCAGCACTTCGCCGGTGTCGCGGTCGGCGAAGCAGTAACCGGCCATGCGCTCCCCTTCCCAGGCGACGCGGCCGATCGAATCGCCCTGGGCGATGCCGGCCGCCCAGCTTTCCGGCGTGATGCCCAGCTCCGCCAACTGCGCGGCACTGAAGGCGTTCTCGCGGGTGCGCCCGCGCAGGTCGATGCAGGCGGCGGCATCTTCGGGGCGCGCATCGCGGACGAATACAGGCATGCAGGGCATCCTTGCAGTGATCGGCCGACCAGTATCCGCATCACGCATGGACCCGGTGTGGAGACTTCGTGGAGATTGGATGGAGCAAAAAGGGGACGGAGGGGATTAAGTCGTCTTTGCCCAGAATGTCGTATGGGCCTTAAACGACTTAATCCCCTCCGTCCCCTTTTTTGCGGGGCTGCCTCAGCGCTTGCGCCGCACCAGCGCTGAGGAGGCGTCCAGCACGGCGCGGGTCAGCAGGGCCATGGTCTGGACGTCACCCTTCCAGTGCTGCCAGTACAGCGGCACGTCTTCCCACGCGCGCTGGCGTACGTAGACCAGGCGGCCGGCGTCCAGGTGCCGCTTGACCAGCGGCAGCGGGTTCATGGTCCAGCCCATGCCGCCCAGGTTGGCCTGCACAAAGGCGCGGGTGGAGGGAATCCACCAGGTCGGTGCGGTGCTGGGCAGGTCGTCGCCGGCCATGCGCCGGGCAAAGCGCGACTGCATTTCGTCCTTGCGGTTGAACACCAGCACCGGCGCCTGCGCCAGCGCCTGCGCGGTCACGCCCTTGGCAAAATGGCGTTCGCGGAATTCGGGGGTACAGGTGGCGGCGTAGCGGATGCTGCCCAGCGCATGGATCTGGCAGCCCTGCACCGGCTCGTCCAGGGTGGTCACCGCGCCCAGCACGGTGCCCTGGCGCAGCAGTTCGACGGTGTGGTCCTGGTCCTCCACGCGCAGGTCCAGGGTGGTGCCGGTGCTCTGTGCGAACTGCGAGGCGGCCTGCGGGAACCAGGTTTCCAGGCTGTCGTGGTTCACCGCCACCGGGATGCTGGCCTGCGGCAGGTCTTCGTCAGCCAGGCCCATCCGGTGCAGGGCGTCGTGCTCGAGCAGGGCGGTCTGCTCGGCCAGCTGCACCAGCACCTGGCCCTCGGCGGTGGCGGTGGCCGGGGTGCCGCGCTTGACCAGCAGGCGACCGACCCGGTCCTCCAGTGCCTTGACTCGCTGCGAGATGGCCGAGGGCGTGACATTCAGCGACTGCGCGGCGCGGTCGAAGCTGCCTTCGCGGATCACTGCGGCGAGGGCGCGCAGCTGGGCATGGTCGATACGCATCGAATTAAGTTCCGCTAATGTTGGTTTAGGAAGTTTAGCTCGTCTTTTTCATGTTGCGGCGCGACAATGGCGCCCGTTCCGGTGCTGTCCGCCTTCGCGAGGCACCGTCCCCCCAAGCAAGCAAAGGCAGTGAATCCCATGTTCTCGGTCATCTCCGCCAGCACCGGCCTCGGTGCCTGGTTCTCTGGTGCAGCTACCGGCATCGGCCTGTTCGCCGTGGTCGGGGCCCAGAGCGCCTTCATTCTGCGCCAGGGCATCCTGCGCAAGCACATCGTGCCGGTGGTTGCCACCTGTGCGGCCATCGATGCGATCTTCATCTTTGCCAGCGTGGCTGGCCTGCGCACGCTCACTTCGGCGCTGCCGTGGCTGACCACCGCCGTGCTGTGGACGGGCGTGGCGTTCCTGGCCTGGTACGCCATGAAGTCGGCACGCCGTGCGATTGCCGGTGGCGGCGGCATGGGCGAGGCTGACAGCGACGACGGCAGCCGCCGCGCGGTGCTGATGGCCGCGGTCGGCTTCTCGCTGATCAACCCGCACTTCTGGCTGGACATGATGGTGATCGGCTCGATCGCCGAGAACTTCGGCAACGCCCGCATGGCCTTCGCCGCCGGTGTGGTGACTGCCAGCTGCCTGTGGCTGACCGCGCAGGGCCTGGGCGCACGCCTGCTGGCGCCGCTGTTCACCAAGCCCAGTACCTGGCGCGTGCTCGACGGCACCATCGCCGTGATCCTCAGCATCCTGGCCCTTACGTTGGCGGTGCGCGGGGTCCACTGACCCGGCGCACGCCCCCCGAACCCACGTCCTGACTCTCTCTCCAAGGTAGTGGTAACGACGGCACCGGCAACGGTGCCGTCGTTTTTTCTGCCGATGTGGCGCGGCAAACGGTCACGTGCCTAGAATCGTGCATCCGGACAGGGTGTCCGGTTTTCCATGGGGGAAGGATGCGCAGGATTGTGCTGGCTGTACTGTTGGGCGCGGTTGTGGGTGGGGCATCGGCCGCAACGCTGGACCTGGATCGCTATCTGCGGCAGGAGTCGTTTACCGACATCAAGATTTCACCAGGGGGCGAGTACATCGCCGCGACGGTTCCGCTGGAGGCGGGAACCGCATTGGCGATCTACCGCATTGCCGACATGAAGATGGTCGGCAGCTTCCGCCCGCCCCGCAACGATCACGCCCACACCTTCGACTGGGTCAGCAACGAGCGGCTGCTGGTGGGCATGGCACAGAAGTTCGGCGTGCTGGACCGGCCGACGCCGACCGGCGAACTGTTCGGTATCAATGCCAACGGCAAGGGGGGCGAGCTGCTGGTGGGGTACCGGGTTGCCGACCAGAGCCTGGGCACCAACATCAAGGTCAAGCCGGCAGGCCTGGTGGCCGCCTACCTCAGTGATGAGCTCAAGGACGATGACCGCAACGCGCTGGTGACGGTGATCCCGCTGGTCGGCAGTTCGCATGCGCAGGTCGAGCGCATGGACGTGATCACCGGTCGCCGCAACGCCGTGGCGCGCGCTCCCATTCCCGATGCGGACTTCACGACCGATGAGCAGGGCGAGGTGCGTTTCGCACGCGCTGTCGTTACCGATGGCACGCAGAAGCTCTACTACCGCACGGGCAGCAACAGCGACTGGATCCTGCTCAATGATGAATCCCTGAGCAAGCGCATCGAGGCGCCGCTCGGCTTCTCGGCCGATGGTCGGCTGGCGTACCTGCAGGTCGAGCAGGCAGATGGACCTGATGCCATTGTCAGCTGGGACCCCCAGAGCAATGAACGACGCACCGTGCTGCGCGATGGGAGTGCCGACCCGGCGCGCATCATCCGGCGCCCCGGCAGCCGCGTGCCGGTCGGGGCCCTGTTCCTTGGCAGTGCGCCGCGAACGGCATTCTTCGATGACGCCTCGGACGACGCTCGCCTGTACCGCAGCCTCGAAGCCGGCCTGGGCGGAGCGGTCTACATCACCTCCAGCACGCGCGATGGCAAGACGGTGCTGGTGGAAACCTGGTCAGGCAGCAATCCGGGCGATTTCTATCTCTATGACACGGTTGGCAAGAGTGCACGGCACCTGATCAGCCGCAGTGACTGGATCGACCCCGCGCTGGCGGCGGAGGTGCGTCCGATCAGCCTGACGGCCCGTGATGGGCGTCCGCTGCATGGCTTCCTTACCGTCCCGCATGGCCGCGAGGCCCGTGCGCTGCCGATGGTGGTGGTGCCGCACGGAGGTCCGATCGGTGTTGCCGACCAGGGCACCTATGACACCGAGACACAGATGCTGGCGGCGGCAGGTTACGCGGTACTGCAGGTGAATTTCCGCGGCTCTTCCGGCTATGGCCGGGCCCACATGCAGGCCGCGCGAAAGCAATGGGGGCTGTCGATGCAGGATGACGTCACCGATGCCACGCGTTGGGCGATCGAACAGGGCGTGGCCGACAAGAACCGCATCTGCATCTATGGGGCCAGTTACGGTGCCTATGCGGCGATGATGGGGGCGGTGCGCGAACCGGGCCTGTACCAGTGCGCGGCCGGCTACGTCGGCATCTACGACCTGCCGTTGATGTACGCCCGCGGAGACATCCAGAGCGATGAGTCAGGCCTGGCCTACCTGCGGAACTGGCTGGGATCGCCCAAGGATCTGGCAGAGCGTTCCCCGGTGAATCTGGCCGCGCAGGTGCGGGTGCCGGTATTCCTGGCCGCGGGTGGCCAGGATCAACGTGCGCCGATCGTGCACAGCGAACGCATGGAAGCTGCGTTGAAGAAGGCCGGCACGCCGGTGGAAACCCTGTACGTCAAGAATGAAGGGCATGGTTTCTATTCCCCTGCCAACCAACGTGCGTACTACAGCAGGTTGCTGGCCTTCCTCTCGCGCAGCCTGGGGGGGCAGGTGGCCGGGCAGGCCGCACCTGCGGAGAAGAGCAGCGCGCCCTGAACAAGCCGGGGGCGGCGGATGATCGATCCGCCGCCCCCGGAGTTCGCCTGCATCGGGCTTACTTGACCCCGTGCATCATCTTCTTCAGCAGCGGCGCGGCGATGAAGGCGGCCAGCGCACAGCCCAGGCCGATCCACATCAGCAGCCAGAACAGGTGCGCATAGGCACCGGCCGCGGCCACCATGTCCAGCGATTCGCCTTCGGGCACTTCGATCGCGGCCAGCTTGCCGAACAGCGCCGCCAGCGTTTCCGAGAACGCGGTGGCCAGGAACCAGGTGCCCATCATCAGGCTCATCACCCGCGGCACGGCCAGCTGGGTCACCGCCGACAGGCCGACCGGCGACAGGCACATCTCACCGCTGGCCAGCAGGAAGTAGGCCAGCACCAGCCACCACACGCTGGCCATCTCGCCGGTGGCGCCGACCTGCTGTGCGGCCAATGCCAGCGGCACGAACGACAGCGCGCCGATTACCAGGCCCCAGGCCGATTTGACCGGCTTGCCCGGTTCCCAGCCGCGGCGGTCCATCCACGTCCACAGTGCGGCGAAGGCCGGCGCCAGCAGCACCAGGAACAGGCCGCCGAGGTAGGTCAGTGAGCCGGCGGTCTGCGGAATCACCAGGCAGTCGCGCACCAGCAGCACCAGCATCAGCACGACGATGGCGGCGAAGAACGTTCGCGGCGCAGATGAGCCCGGACGGCGCTCGGACAGCCGCGCGCTGACCACGAAGCCCAGCGGTGCCAGCAGCAGCGAGATGATCGACCACGGCAGCGGGGTACCGCCGGTGATCACCAGCGAGGGCACGATGTCCTTGGTCAGCAGGCGGTCGGTGAAGGTCACCCAGGAGCCATACGACTGCTCGTACATCGTGAAGAACACCAGTGCCATGAAGATCAACACCATCAGCGCGACCATCTGCTGGCGCTGCACCGGCGTGCACTTGCTGCCGGTGAACCAGGCGAACCAGACCAGCACGCCGCCCAGCACCACCAGCATCAGCATCAGTGCCAGGCTGATTTCACCGCCCAGCGCGAACGCGCCGTTGCCGGCCGCCCACATCAGCCAAGCCACCGGCAATACACCGAGCATCGCGCACAGATAGATGAGCCATTCGCGCGGCAGGCCCAGCACCTTCTGCTTCAGCGCGGCCGGCTGTGGCGGCTCGGCGTGGCCCTGCAGGTACTTCTGGCCCCACAGGAACATCGCCAGGCCGGCCAGCATGCCGATGCCGGCCGCACCGAAACCGTACTTCCAGCCATAGGCCTCGCCGAGGAAGCCGCACACCAGCGAAGAGAACAGCGCGCCGAGGTTGATGCCGGCGTAGAACAGCGAGAAGCCCGAATCGCGGCGCGGGTCGTCCTTGGCGTACAGCTTGCCGACGATGGTGGAGATGTTCGGCTTGAGGAAGCCGACGCCCATGATGATCAGCGCCAGCGACAGGTAGGTCACCGCCAGTGCCGAGGTGTCGCGCACCACTTCGCCGTTCACGCGATACGCGGCGTGGCCTTCGAAGGCCATGCCGAGGTGGCCGAGCACCAGCAGGATGCCGCCGAACAGCACCGCCCGGCGCATGCCCAGCCAGCGGTCGGCCAGCATGCCGCCGAACACCGGGATGCAGTACACCAGGCCGCCATAGGCACCGAGCAGGTCCAGGCCGGCCTTGTCGCCGAACAGGTGGTACTTGGTCAGGTACAGCAGCAGCAGCGCCTTCATGCCATAGAAGGAGAAGCGCTCCCACATTTCGGTGAAGAAGCAGACGTAGACGCCCTTGGGATGGCCCAGGAAATCGTCGGAAGCGATAGCGGTGGAATTCATCGCGGAATTATAGGCCTGTGGCCCGATCCGCTTTCAGTAGATCCACGCCATGCGTGGATTGCCGGACTGGCCTGGGCGATCACAGGTACCGCAACCACGCCAGATCGCGCCGTCGCGCCTTGAACCGCGCGAACGCCCGCGTCGGCGGGTACAGCACCACCGCCAGCGCACAGGCCACCAGCAGCAGGCCGGCCACAGAATCCAGTGCGTACAGATCACCGTGTGTCGGCCCCCAGATCGCCAGCGCGGCCAGGTACAGCCCCTTCAGCACATACAGGTGCAGCAGGTAGAAGAACATCGGCGCGGCGCCGACATCGGCCAGCGGGCGCAGCGCACGCGCCAGTGGCGGCCATTCGTACAGGCGCAGCAGCAACAATCCCACGCCCAGGGTCAACAGCAGGAACTGCAGCGACGGCGGGTACTTGGTGATGTTGAACACGCTCATCCAGGTGCGCAGCGTGCTGGTCTGGTACTGCCACGGTGCATCCCCGTACTGGTTGGCGAACCGCAGCAGGGCGAACAGGGCCAGCGCGCCGACGCCTGCGCACAGCAGCCAGCGCTGGCGTTGCGCGGGGTCGCGGTCGCGGGCGAACCACGGCCCCATCAGGTAGCCCAGCGCGATCACCCCGATCCACGGCAGCACCGGGTAGGAAGTGCGCAGGCGCAGCGCGCCGGCCTCGATCCAGTCGCGCTGGTGCAGTACTTTCCACAGCATCGCCAGCAGGCCGTGGCCCTCCACTCGCACGCCGTCCAACAGGTTGTGCCCGGCCACCACCGCGACTGCCAGCACCAGCAGGGCCGGGCGCGGCAGCCACAGCAGGCCGGCCAGCGCGATCATGCTCAGCCCGATGGCCCAGATCACCTGCAGGTACAGCGTTTCCGGCGGCAGCTGGAAGGTCCAGGCGAAATTCACCAGGGTCAGTTCCAGCACGACCAGGAACAGCCCGCGCTTGAGCAGGAACGTGGCTGTGGCCCGGCGCGGATCCGCCTGGCGCTGGCCGTACAGCCAGGCCGACAGCCCGGTCAACAGGACGAACACGGGCGCACACAGGTGGGCCAGCAGACGGCAGGCGAACAGCGCAGGGGAGACCGTCGATGCGTCCATCGGGTCGCTTACCTGATGCTGCAGGAAGAAGGTCTCGCGCACGTGGTCCAGCAACATCAACAGCATCACGGTGCCGCGCAGCTGGTCGATGGAGGCCAGGCGAGGGGAGGGGGAAGGGGGCATGCGATGCAGTAACAGCAAGGTAGCATTAAGATATAACATATCATTTGCTCTGCGCCCAGCCGGACTTTGCCGGGTCGGTCGATTGCCGGTCCACGTACTGGCCCATTGCGCTGCAGCACACGCCCCCATCCTTTGGCACGCTGGACTTGATCTGCCCTGAACGCTAGCGTGGCAGGGATTTTTTGCCAGCAGGGGCTTCCATGAACCACGACGCTGCGCCCAAGCAGCTCACCTTCCGCGCAGTGGCCCTGGCCATCGTGCTGGCGGTGGTGCTGTCGGCCGCAAACGCCTACCTCGGTCTGTTCGCAGGCCTGACCATCGCCACCGCCATTCCCGCCGCGGTGATTTCCATGGGCGTGCTGCGCCTGCTGGGCGGTGGCTCCATCCTTGAAAACAACATCGTGCAGACCGGCGCCTCGGCCGGTTCGTCGATCGCCGCCGGTGTGATCTTCACCATCCCGGCGCTGGTGATCATGGGCTACTGGCCGGACTTCAAGTACTGGTGGGTGCTGGGCATCGCCGGCCTCGGTGGCCTGCTGGGCGTGCTGTTCTCGGTGCCGCTGCGCCGTTCGATGATCGTTGAAGACCCGCTTCCGTTCCCGGAAGGCAAGGCCGCGGCCGAAGTGCTCAAGGCCGGTGAGAACCCGGGCCCGGGCCTGAAGATCCTCGGCCTGTCGGCAGTCATCGGTGCCTTCGTCAAGCTGGCCGCGGAAAGCGGCATGCGCCTGATTCCCGACGCCTGGGCCACCTCGGCCTACGTCGGCAGCTCCAAGGTCACCGCCTTCATCGGTACCAACCTGTCGCCGGCACTGCTGGGCGTGGGCTACATCGTCGGCCTCAACGTCGGCATCGTGGTGGTGTCCGGTTCGATCCTGACCTGGCACATCGCCATTCCGATCTACCAGGCGTTCTTCATGAACACCGATCCGGGCCTGGCCGCCTCGGTCGCTACCGCATCCTCCACCGAGGCGGCGTTCGCCATCTGGGGCGCGAAGATGCGCTACCTGGGTGTCGGCGCGATGCTGATCGGTGGCATCTGGACCCTGATCTCGCTGCGCAAGTCGCTGCTCAATGGCGTCAAGAGCGGCTTTGCCGCCGCCCGCAAGAGCGGTGGCCCGGTGCTGGCGCACACCGAGCGCGACCTGCCGATGAAGTGGATGCTGGTGGCCCTGGTGGTCTTCGTGCTGCCGCTGCTGGCCCTGTACCAGGCCATCGTGGGCCAGTGGCACGTGTCGATCCCCATGACCATCATCATGATCGTTGCCGGCTTCCTGTTCGTGTCGGTCTCGGCCTACCTGGCCGGCTTGATCGGTTCGTCCAACAACCCGGTGTCGGGCATCACCATCTCCACCATCCTGTTCGCCTCGGCCGTGCTGGTGGTGCTGTTGGGCGCCGATGGCCTCAAGCCGGTCGGTGCCGGCGGTGCGCCGCTGGGCGCGGTGGCGGCGATCATGATCGGCGCGGTGGTGTGCTGCGCCGCAGCGGTTGGCGGTGACAACCTGCAGGACCTCAAGGCCGGCTATATCGTAGGTGCCACCCCGTGGAAGCAGCAGCTGATGCTGGGCATCGGTGCCTTCTCGTGCGCGCTGATCATGGCCCCGGTGCTGAACCTGCTGGCCACCGCCTACGGCATCGGCGTGAAGTCCGAGCTGCACCCGAACGCGCTGGCTGCGCCGCAGGCCAACCTGATGGCCTCGGTGGCCAAGGGCCTGTTCGGTGGCGAACTCCCGTGGACCTTCATCGGCATCGGTGCCGTGGTCGGTGCCGCCATCATTGCCTTCGACAGCTGGCTGAAGTCGCGCAACGCACGCTTCCGCGTGCCGGTGCTGGCCGCCGCCATCGGCATCTACCTGCCGCTGGAGCTGATGGTGCCGATCTTCCTCGGCGGCCTGATCGCCCACCTGGTCGAGCGCTTCCACAAGGTGCGCGCCGATGACGAAGAAGGCCGCGACCGCGTGCACAAGCCGGGCGTGCTGTTCGCTGCGGGCCTGATCACCGGTGAGGCACTGATGGGCATCGCCATCGCGATTCCGATCGTGGTCAGCAGCCGCGCCGACGTGCTGGCCGTGCCGTTCCACCTGCCGGGCGCGCAGTGGATCGGCCTGGCCGTGCTGTTCCTGGTGGGCTGGCTGATTTACCGCACCGGCAAGTACACCAAGGCGTAAGGGACGGGTAGTGCCGGGGGGGGGGCGGGCGGGGGGCGGGGGAAAGGAAGAGAGGGGTGCCAGCCCGCCAGCCGGCCCGAGCA
>NZ_JAWIRT010000009.1:148487-169419 GCF_036320045.1 Stenotrophomonas sp. SMYL20
GGCCGGCGCGCCCGCCCCGCCCCCCCCCCCCCCCCCCGCCGGCCCCGGGGGGCCCCCCCCCCCCCCCCCCACTACCGCAAACCGCGCTACGGCGCGGTTTGCTTTTTCTGGCGGCGGGGCCAACCCCGCGCGCAGCCATGACCGATGGCCTTGGCAGCCCCGGCCGCACGGGCCTACCATCGGTTTTTTGCCGTCCTGCGGAGACCCCGATGAAACTGCGTCATGCCCTGCTGCCACTGAGCCTGCTGGCTGCCCTGCCCAGCGTTGCCGCTGCCCGTGGCCTGGAAGTCCGCGACATGGTGGCCATGGACCGCGTCTCCGCGCCGGTACTGACCACGGACGGTGGCACTGTGGTGTTCGCCAAGCGCAGCGTGGACGCCAACCTGAAGGCCTCCACCGCGCTGTTCGCGCGCAACCTGCGTACCCGCGATGCGGCACCGCCCAAGCAGATCACCCCGGCCGGCTGGAACGTCAATTCCGCTTCGCTGTCGGCCGATGGCCAGACCGTCTACTTCCTCAGCGCCAGGAACGGCAGCCAGCAGCTGTACGCGCAGCCGATCAACGGCGGCACCCCGCGTCAGCTGACCGACTTCCCGGTGGACGTGGACAGCTACCACGTATCGCCGCAGGACGACCGCGTGCTGTTCAGTGCCGGCGTGTTCCAGGCCTGTGCCTCGGATCTGGCATGCACCGAGAAGAAGCTGAAGGAAAAGAAGGACGCCAAGGCCAGCGGCCAGGTGTGGGATTCGCTGTTCGTGCGCCACTGGGATACCTGGAACGACGGCCGCCGCAACACCCTGTTCGTGGCACCGCTGCCGGCAGGCAAGGCCGGGGCGGTCAAGGGCGCCTCGGCGCTGAGCGCGACCATCGACGGCGATGCACCGTCCAAGCCGTTCGGTGGCAATGACGATTTCGCGTGGTCGCCGGATGGCGCCAGCGTGGTGGCCAGCATCCGCGTGGCCGGCAAGCAGGAGCCGTGGTCGACCAACTTCGACCTGTACCGCTTCGACGCTGCGGGCAAGCAGGCGCCGGTCAATCTGACCGCCTCCAATCCGGCCTGGGATGCCGGCCCGGTGTTCAGTGCCGACGGCAAGACCCTGTTCTACCGTGCGATGAAGCGCCCGGGCTTCGAGGCCGACCGTTTCGGCCTGATGGCGATGGACCTGGCCAGCGGCAAGAGCCGTGAGATCGCGCCGCAATGGGATCGCTCGGCTGGCGGTATCACCCTGTCCGCCGACGGCGCCAGCATCTACACCACCGCCGATGACCTCGGCGAGCACCCGCTGTTCCAGATCGACGTGGCCAGCGGCAAGGCCACCAAGCTGATCGGCGACGGCAGCGTGACCTCGGTGGACGTGGCCGGCACCAGCGTGGCGATCACCCGCAACAGCCTGAAGAGCAACGACCAGGTGCTGGTCGGCCTGCTGCCGGCCGCCGGCGAAGCCATCGGCGAGCTGCGCGCGCTGACCCCGGCCGCTGGCGACGTGCTCAAGGACGTCAGCTTCGGTGACTACGAACAGTTCGAGTTCAAGGGCTGGAACAACGACACCGTGCACGGCTATGTGGTCAAGCCGCACAACTACCAGGAAGGCAAGTCGTACCCGGTCGCGTTCCTGATCCACGGCGGCCCGCAGGGCAGCTTCGGCAATGGCTGGAGCTACCGCTGGAATCCGCAGACCTATGCGGGCCAGGGCTACGCCGTGGTGATGATCGACTTCCACGGCTCCACCGGCTATGGCCAGGCCTTCACCGATGCGATCAGCCAGCACTGGGGCGACCGCCCGCTGGAAGACCTGCAGAAGGGCTGGGATGCGGCGTTGAAGAAGTATTCCTTCCTCAACGGTGACAAGGCCTGTGCGCTGGGCGCCAGCTACGGCGGCTTCATGGTCAACTGGATCGCCGGCAACTGGAACGGCCCGTTCAAGTGCCTGGTCAACCATGACGGCGTGTTCGACCAGCGCATGATGGGCTACGCCACCGAAGAACTGTGGTTCACCGAGTGGGAGCAGGGCGGTACGCCGTACCAGAAGGCGGCGAACTACGAGAAGTTCAACCCGGTCAACCACGTGGCGGACTGGAAGAAGCCGATCCTGGTCATCCACGGCCAGCAGGACTTCCGTATTCCGGTCGAGCAGGGCCTGGCCGCGTTCACTGCTGCCCAGCGCCAGGGCATCGAATCGAAGTTCCTGTACTTCCCGGATGAAAACCACTGGGTGCTGAAGCCGAACAACAGCATCCTGTGGCATGACACCGTCAATGCCTGGCTGAAGCAGCACATCGGCAACTGATGACTGCAGCGCCGCCCTTCGGGGCGGCGCTTTTGTTTCGCCATCTGCTGTACCGGTGGGTGCCGACCGTTGGTCGGCACACCTTCCTGATCTGCCGCCAACAGCAGCCGGCCAGCGGCCGGCTCTACCCAGAGCGCCTGCATGCCCTCGACCGCCCTGATCCAGAACGACATCGTCGTCTTCGGTTTGATCGCCGCCACCCTGGGCGCCGTGTTCTGGACTGCCTCGCGGGAGCAGGGCCTGTGGAAACGCTTCTACACCTTCGTGCCGGCACTGCTGCTGTGCTACCTGATTCCCGGCATCTACAACACCGTCGGCCTGATCGACGGTCAGAACACCAAGCTCTACAACCCGATCGCACGCGACATCCTGCTGCCGGCAGCGCTGATCCTGCTGACCCTGGCGGTGGACATCAAGGGCATCCTGCGGCTCGGCCCGAAGCTGGTGCTGATGTACCTGGGTGCGTCCGCCAGCATCATGCTGGGTGCGGTGGTGGCTTTCCTGGTGATGCGCGCGCTGCATCCGGAAACGGTGGCCGGTGACACCTGGGCCGGCATGGCCGCACTGGCCGGCAGCTGGATCGGCGGCGGTGCCAACATGCTGGCGATGCGCGAAGTGTTCGACGTCAACGCCACCACGTTCGGCCAGTTCGCGGTGGTCGATGTCGGTGTCGGTTACGTGTGGATGGCCGCGCTGATCTTCCTGGCCGGGCGCGCAGCGAAGATCGACGCGCGCAGCGGTGCCGACACGTCGGCCATCGATGAGCTGAAGGAGCGTATCGCGCGCTTCCAGGCCGAGCATGAGCGCGTTCCCAGCCTCACCGACCTGATGCTGATCGTGGCAGTGGCCTTCGGCGGCGTGGGTCTGTCACACGCGATCGGTGCGCCGCTGGCAGCATGGTTCAAGGCCAATGTCAGCTGGGCCTCGCAGTTCAGCCTGGATGCGCCGTTCGTGTGGGTGGTGGTGCTGTCGACCACGCTGGGCCTGAGCCTGAGCTTCACCCGTGCACGCACGCTGGAAGGTGCGGGCGCCTCGCGGCTGGGTTCGCTGCTGCTGTACTTCCTGATTGCCTGCATCGGCATGCAGATGGATCTGCTGGCGCTGCTGGACCGCCCGTGGCTGTTCCTGCTCGGCCTGATCTGGATTGCCGTGCACATCGCGCTGCTGTGGTGCCTGGGCAAGCTGCTGAAAGTGCCGTTCTTCTACTTCGCGATCGGTTCGCAGTCGAACATCGGTGGCCCGGCTTCGGCGCCGGTGGTGGCTGCAGCGTTCCATCCGGCCCTGGCGCCGGTGGGCGTGTTGCTGGGCACGATGGGCTACGCCACCGGCACCTACCTGGCCTACATCGTCGGCATTACCCTTCGCGCGCTGGCAGGGCAGGACTGATGGGGTAGTGCCGGCCGCTGGCCGGCAACCAGGTAATGCTGCACGGGTTCATGAGGTTGCCGGCCAACGGCCGGCACTACCGATGCGTTACGCCACCGGCAATCCGCGTTCGATCAACCACGCCTTCGCGTCTTCGGCGTCCTGCTCGAACCGCGCCGAGTGAAAAGAGGGGCGCCGCAAGGTCCGGCGCGTCGCCACGCGCCCGTGGCCAACCGCGCCCGCGGCTTTACGCCACCGGCAACCCGCGTTCGACCAGCCACGCTTTCGCGTCTTCGGCGTCCTCTTCAAACCACGCTTTCGTAGACCCCAGCCGATACGTATACCCCCAGGCATCCATGTCGGCCATCAACCGCGCAGTGCCAACGCCAGGCAGCTGCCCGGCCAGCACGATCTGCAGGTAGCAGGTGGCATCTTCCTCGGCCACCGAGTCGGTGGCGTCGGTATGCACCTGCGCACGCCGCTCCGGCGGCAGCACGATCAGATGGCAGGCTTCGTGCAGCATCGAGTGCACGGGCGTGTCATCGCGCACGTACACGTTGCTGGCGATGATGCCGGCCTCGGGCTCGCCCCAGTAGCTGCCGGGAATCGGTTCACCGGCCGCGACGTGGTGCAGCTGCAGGCCATGCGTGGCGAGCAGGCGCTGCGCATCAGCGAAGGCGATGTCGCCCACGCAGGTGATGTCCACGGCGGTTGTCGTATCGGTCATGCGGGTCAGGCAGCCCCGCCCGTGCAGGCACGGGCGGGGCAGAGCATCAGGGTTTGTCCGGGCCTTCAGGCAGCGCCACGGAGATGTCCAGCACATCGTGCTGGCCATCCTTCACCAGGTCGACCTTCACTGCATCGACGTCGATGTTCACGTACTTCTTGATCACTTCCAGCAGCTCGCGCTGCAGCAGCGGCAGGTAATCGGGGCCGCCGCGGTTGCTGCGCTCCTGCGCGATGATGATCTGCAGGCGGTTCTTGGCGGTTTCGGCGGTGGTCTTCTTCGCTTTGAGGAAATCAAACAGGCCCATGCTTACCCTCCGAACAGCTTGCTGAAGAAGCCCTTCTTCTCGACGTTGGTGAAGCGCATCGGGCGTTCTTCGCCGAGGATGCGCGCGACGGCGTCGTCGTAGGCCTGGCCGGCTGCGGACTCGACATCCAGGATGACCGGCTCGCCCTTGTTGGAGGCGTTGAGCACGTCACCCGACTCGGGGATCACGCCGATCGCCTTCAGGCCGAGCACTTCCTCGACGTCGGCGATGCTGAGCATCTCGCCGCTTTCCACGCGCAGCGGGGTGTAGCGGGTCAGCAGCAGGAAGGCCGGCACGTCCTGGCCGGACTCGGCCTTGTGGGTCTTCGAGTCGAGCAGGCCGATGATGCGGTCCGAGTCGCGCACCGACGACACTTCCGGGTTCACCACCACCACCGCACGGTCGGCGAAGTACATCGCCAGGAAGGCGCCCTTCTCGATGCCGGCCGGGGAGTCGCAGATGATGTAGTCGAAGCCGTCGGCGGCCAGGTCCTTCAGGACCTTGCCCACGCCTTCCTGGGTCAGTGCGTCCTTGTCGCGGGTCTGCGAGGCGGCCAGCACGTACAGGTTCTCGAAGCGCTTGTCCTTGATCAGGGCCTGCTTGAGGGTCGCTTCGCCGTGCACGACGTTGACGAAGTCGTACACCACGCGGCGTTCGCAGCCCATGATCAGGTCGAGGTTGCGCAGGCCGACGTCGAAGTCGATCACCGCCACCTTCTTGCCGCGCCGTGCCAGGCCGCAGGCCAGGCTCGCGCTGGAAGTGGTCTTGCCGACGCCGCCCTTGCCGGAGGTGACTACGATGATTTCAGCCAAAGGACTTCTCCTGATGATTCTGTTTGGGTGCTGCGTCAGTCCAGCGCAGCGATCTTGATCTGGTCCTGTTCCAGCCACACCTGCACGGCCTTGCCGCGCAGGGAGTCCGGGACATCGTCCAGTACCTTGTAGTGGCCTGCAATGGCGACCAGTTCCGCATGGAAATCACGGCAGAAGATGCGTGCCGCGGTGTTGCCCTGTGCCCCTGCCAGCGCGCGGCCGCGCAGGGTGCCGTAGATGTGGATGCTGCCATCGGCGATGACCTCGGCGCCGGCGCCGACGGTGGCCATCACGGTCAGGTCGCAGTTTTCAGCGTACAGCTGCTGGCCCGAACGCACGTTGCCCAGCTGCATGCGGCCCGGCTGCGGTGCGGCGGCGTCGGCAACCTTGGCCACCGGCGTGGCCGGTGCCGGCTTCGGTTCGGCACGGGCTGCGCGACGCGGTTCCGGCGCGGGCGGCGGCGGCGGGGCCGGCTCGGCCTCGGCACGCTCGTACTGGGCGCGGAACTTGGCCAGCAGTGGCAGCCCGAGCTGCTGCGAGAGCAGGTCGACCGCGCTGGTGCCATAGGCCAGCGCCACCGGCAGCACGCCGGCACTGCGCAGGCCATCGACCAGCGCCTGCGCGGTGGCCACGTCCGGCACCTGGCTCAGGCCGCCGAAGTCGAGGATCACCGCGGCGCGGCCGAACAGTTTCGGCGCACGGGTGACGCGTTCGCGCATTTCCTGCACGAGGCGTTCGACATCAAGGGTACGGATGCGCAGGTTGGCGATGCCCACCTGGCCGATCTTCAGTTCACCGGCCTGTTCGTAATCGAAATTCACCGCCACGCTCAGGTCCCCGTCGGCCGCTGTGCCTGCGCCGGCAGATGCCGGGCACGTGTCCATGCCACATCCGGCAGCTTGCCGCCGTAGGTCTCCTGGACCCACGGGTAGCTGCACAGTTCCTTGGCCAGCATGCTGGCGCGCACGTCGACCTGCGGCATGGTGTTCTGGCCCAGCTCGCGGAAGCCGAAGCTGCCGTGGAAGAGCAGGGCGGCATCGGCGCCATGGTCGAGGAAGACTTCGCAGGTCATCTGCGGGTAGCGCAGCTCGGCAAAGCTCTGCGCGTCGGCATAGAACGCACGGCCGACGCCACCGCCACGACGGCGGCTGGCGACCACGATGCGGTCGATATAGAAGAACGGGGTGTCCAGCTGCTGCTTGAACCAGGCGAAGTTGCTGCTGTCGTGCTGGCTGTCGCTGCCGAAGCCGATCAGGAAGCCGGCCAGGTTGCCGTCGCGCTCGGCGACGCGGAAATATTCAGCGGTTTCGTAGAACAGGCGCAAGCGGGCCGCATCCAGGGGAAGGATGGCCAGGCCAGCGTTGTTGTTCAAAGCCAGGACGGAATCGAGCTCGTGCTCGCGCACGTCGCGGATGACAATCGACATTGTGACTCCGTGGGGTAACGCGGTTGGTCCGTCAAATTGGACCCTGCGCACGATTATTGCATGCCCGGGGTGGGCTGCGGCATGAACAGGGGACCTCGGATGCATGACTTCCGTGGGAGTGCGCGACGCGGGCCGGGCCCGTAGAGTGCTGGCATGTTGGGAGTCCTCAGCCATACCCGCGTCCTCCGTCTGGCCGGCCTGTTTACCTGGGTCATGGTCGGCCTGCCACTGGCGTACTCGCAATTCGAGAACCTGCACAGCCGCAGCGATATGGGCAGCTGGGCGATCCTGTTGTTCGTCGCCTACCTGTCCTTCGGCGCCGCGTACTACTGGCTGACCCGCCTCCTGCGCAGTGACAGCGACAGTCACACCACCTGGCTGGACCGCGGCCTGCTGCTGCTGCTGACGGTTTCGGCGCTGGGCGTCAGTTTCCTCAGTGGTTCGGGCCTGGGCAGCATCCTGATGATGGTGGCTGCCGGCGTCATTCCGTGGATGCTGTCGGCGCGCCTGTGCGTGCTGTGGCTGCTGGTCAGCCAGCTGGCGGTGGCCCCGGTCTATTACATACTGCTGAACTTCCCGCTGTTCGAAGCCGTGATGCAATCGCTGCTGTATGGCGGCTTTTCCATGTTCATCTTCGTGACCAGCCTTGTCGCGAGACAGCAGACCCAGGCCCGCGACGAGCAGCGCAGGCTCAATTCGGAGCTGCGTGCCACTCGTGCCCTGCTGGCCGAAAGCGCTCGCGTCAACGAGCGAACCCGCATTTCGCGTGAGCTGCACGATCTTCTGGGGCATCAGCTGACCGCACTGACCCTGAACCTCGAAGTGGCCGGTCACCTGGCCGAGGGCCAGGCGCTGGACCATGTAAAGCGCTCGCATGCCTTGGCCAAGCTGCTGCTGGGCAACGTGCGTGAGGTGGTCAGCCAGCTGCGCGAGACCGGCGCCATCGATCTGGCGGCGGCGCTGCGCCCGCTGACCGAGAACGTGCCCTCGCTGGACATCCAGCTGGAGATCGAGGATCCGCTGAACGTGGAGGACCCGCAGCGGGCCCACGTGCTGCTGCGCTGTACCCAGGAGATCATCACCAACGCGGTGCGCCATGCCGGCGCCCGCCACCTGTGGATCAAGGTGTACCGTGAAGCCCCCGACCGGGTGGTGGTGGAGGCCCGCGACGACGGCGTCGGCGCGGATATGGTCAATGTGGGCAATGGCTTGCGCGGCATGCGCGAGCGCCTGCAACAATGTGGTGGCCAGCTGCAGGTCGAAACCCGTCCCGGTGAAGGCTTCCGGCTGCGGGCGACGGTGCCGGCAACGGTGCTGGTGGCCGCCCTTACCAAGGTTCCTGAAGGAGTGCGTTGATGATTCGCGTCTGCCTGGTCGACGACCAAACCCTGGTGCGGCAGGGAATCCGCTCCCTGCTGGCGCTCGACGACGGTATCGAGGTGGTGGCCGAGGCCGGCGATGGCCGGCAGGCGGTCGAGCTGATACCGCAGGTGCGCCCCGACGTGGTGCTGATGGACATGCGCATGCCGGTGATGTCCGGGCTGGAGGCGCTGCAGGTGCTGTCGCGCCAGGAGCAGCTGCCACCGACCATCATCCTCACCACCTTCGATGACGACCAGCTGGTGCTGGCCGGGCTCAAGGCCGGAGCCAAGGGCTACCTGCTCAAGGACGTGACCCTGGCGCAGCTGGTCGGTGCCATCCGCACCGTGGCCGACGGCGGTTCGCTGGTGCAGCCGGCCGTGACCCAGCGCCTGCTGTCCGGCCTGGAGCACATGCGCAACGAGTTCGTCAGCCTGGACCGCCCGGACCCGTTGACCGACCGCGAGACCGAGATCCTGCGCCTGATGGCCAGTGGCTTCTCCAACAAGGAGATCGCCAACTCGCTGGGTGTGGCCGAAGGCACCATCAAGAATCACGTGTCCAACATCCTGTCCAAGCTGGGCGTGCGCGACCGTACGCGCGCCGTACTGAAGGCGTTCGAACTCCAGCTGGTCTGAGGAAAACCTTTTCAGGACAATGACTTGAGGTCCAGTCATGGCCCTCGGGTGGGGTTGCCCCCTACTTCACGGGTATCGGTATGCGGTACCCTTCGAATTCTTTGTCCATACAAATACGCAGCCGGCAGGGAAACCGGTGCGCCAATCCCGATAAACAATGCCCGCGAAGCCTGCTAGGATTGGCGCTTCGCTTCAATCAACCCGGCCGTGGGATCGGCCCCGGAGACTCTCTGAATGACCCGTATTATCGAGTTCCTGATCGCCTTGGGGATCGTGGCTGGCCTGTTCGTCATCATTGGCGTATGTCTGCCGGGCGAGCGTCACATCACCGAAAGCATCGAGACCAACCGCAAGATGACGATCGTGTACGACACGGTCAGCAGCCTGCGCCGCTTCAAGGACTGGAACCCGCTGGTACTGCGCGATCCCGCCGTTGAACTGAAGCTGTCCGGCCCGGCCTCCGGCGTCGGTGCCACTCTCGACTTCACCTCCAAGGACCTGGGCACCGGTTCCTGGAAGATCACCGAAGCCGAAGAGAACAAGCGTGTTGCGATCGCCATCGATGACGCCACCAAGGGTCACGACAAGATCACCACCTTCACGCTGGAGCCGACCGGCAAGGGTGGCCGCAACGTCAAGATCACCCAGGACTACTCGGTGAAGTACGGCTTCGACCTGTTCGGCCGTTATGCCGGCCTGTATGTCAGCCGCCAGATCGGCGACGACATCAAGATGGGTCTGTCGCGTATGGCCAACATGCTGGCCAGCGTCCCGAACGTGGACTACCGCACCCCGGAAGCACCGCTGACCGATCTGGCCATCGTCAATGTGCCGGCTGAAGACCTGCTGGTCGTCAACGCCGGTAACGTGGACCGCGGTCAGGACACGATCACCAAGTCCATCAAGGACAACCAGGAGTGGATCAAGCGCGTGATGGAGGCCAATGGCCTTGAAGCCGCCGGTCCGTTCCGCATCATCACCACCGATTTCGGTCAGGAGAAGTACGCCTTCGACATCGCCCAGCCGGTGAAGAAGAAGGGTGCTGAAGGTGCCACCGCTGAAGAGCTGACCGTCAAGATCGACGGCGGCGCTCCGGTCAAGTACGTGCACGTGGCCCCGCACCGTTCGGCGCATGCCGCCTACACCGGCCACATGGCGGGTCTGGACGTGGCCCGCAACGGCCTGCGTGCCTGGGCTGTGACCAACGGTTCGGAAGTGGTCGATCGCCCGTACGAAACCTGGAAGGACGGTCTGGACAAGTCGTTCACGCCGGAAGCGACCTACGACATCTACTGGGCCGTCAAGTAAGCCTCGGCTGACCCATGTAGTGTTGGACACGAAAACGCGCCGCTCATTGCGGCGCGTTTTTTTTCATCTGGCGCCCGGCAAGGGCGCTGCGCAAGGAGCCCACATGTTCAATCTCGAACGTCGCGCACGTAAGCCATCACTGCTGGCCTGCCTGGGGGCGCTGCTGGCCGCCGCCTCTATCGGCCTGTCGGCCTATGCCTCGCACGGTGTGGCCGACCCGCTGGCGCAGCAGCATCTGAACATGGCGGCGCTCTATGCGTTCGCGCATGGCGCGGTACTGGTGGCGCTCGGGCCGCGCGCGCAGGGCGCGATCGCGCACCTGGCGTTGTACGTGCTGCTGCTGGGCGTGCTGCTGTTTTCCGGCAGCCTGGTGGGCGGTGCGTTGTGGCAGTGGCCGACACGGATGGCACCGATCGGTGGCACCAGCATGATGGCTGGATGGGTGCTGCTGGCGATCAATGCGTTGAGGCGGTGACGGTCGCAGGGCTGTCGCTTCGATCCATGCCGATGCGATCCTAAGGGTTCATGGGCGTTACTTTTCTTTTCGCGCGAAAAGAAAAGTAACCAAAAGAAACGCGCCGCCGGCCGCGAGCCGGTGCTGCGCACCGGTCCCCTGTGCTCCTCGGCCCGTCGAGGGACGGTGCGGGAACTCGCTGCGCTCAGACACCCGCACCTCTTCGCCCTCGTCGGACCTGCGGTGCTCGGCTCGCTTGAAGGCGGACCCAACAGCTGCGCGCTGATCCGTTACAGGGGCTTCGAGCTTTGCCTTTGCCTTCTTGTCCCATTTCGTGGCGGGCACACGCGGAATCCGCCCGGACAGCTCCATGAAGTTCGCCGTGCAGCCGCCACGAGGGGCTCAGCCGTTGGCCGGTCTCCAGCACCAGTGCCAAGGTTCGTAGACGATCCCATGCGGGTTGTCGCGCGGGTAGCTCAGCTGGAAGCCATGCCCACCGGCATTCGCCTGCAGCCACGCAAACGCGTCGGTGGCTTCGAACGATTCTTCGGCCGGGGCGTCGCCCGGTGTGCCGATGTCCAGCGCGTGGCCGCTGTGGTGTTCGCTGAAACCCGGGGCGGCATTGACCTTCAGGATCTCCGCCACGCTGAAGCCGCGCGCCAGCTTCCGTTCGAAGATGCCCAACTGGTAGGCATGGCTGCGGAAGCCGGAGATGGCGTCCAGCGCAATGCCATCCTGTGCCGCATGCAGTCGCATCCGTCGCCAGCCCTGCGCGGCGCCACGGCGCAGCCACAGCGGGCGGGCGAAGCGATCGCGGCCGGCAAAATGCAGCAGGCAGGGTTCGGGTTCCAGCGGCAGGCCGCTGTCGTCGGCGTAGCGCTGCGGGTCCAGGCCAAGCTGCTGCAGGCGCTGCTGCAACCCGGCCAGCGGCAGCCACTGATCTTCCAGTCCGGCGCCGAAGGGCCGTGCAGCCGCGGTGTCCAGCAGCGCCAGTGCATCCTCGACCCCGGGCTCGCGCGGCAGGCGCGGCACCATCGAATGCACGCCGTGCGGCAGTACCGCCGCCAGATAGCGGCCATCACGCTTGCGCCGCAGCACCCACTGCGCCTGCGACAGCAGGCGTGCATCCAGGTTGCTGCGTGCGCGCAACAGGTGGGCGGGCCACAGCTCGATGGCCTCGGTATTGATCAGCAGGGGCGGGCGTCGTTGCATCGCCTCAGCTTACTGCCGTGGTGCCGACGCGGCCACCTTGCGCAGCGCATCGAGCAGCGCCTGCGGCCGGTCCACGCTGAGCAGCAGCGTGCTGCCATCACTGACCGGCAGGGCGAGGACACGCGCACGGTCGGTGACCAGCGCGAAGCCCTTGCCGCCACCCTGCAGGCGGAAGTGGCCCGAGTAGAAGCCCGGCATTGAATAGCCATTGGTTTTGACACGGATGCCATAGCGGCGGTCACGCTGCAGGTCGACCACCTCGGCCTGGTCCAGCCGCAGCTGCGCCACCGGCACGCGCCGCCGGTACATCGTCGAGCGCACGTCCAGCACGTTGCCGGCCAGC
Organism: Stenotrophomonas sp. SMYL20; assembly: GCF_036320045.1. Taxonomy (NCBI): domain Bacteria; kingdom Pseudomonadati; phylum Pseudomonadota; class Gammaproteobacteria; order Lysobacterales; family Lysobacteraceae; genus Stenotrophomonas; species Stenotrophomonas sp. SMYL20. Next base: position 160,727 of record NZ_JAWIRT010000009.1, read on the forward strand.
TCCACCCGGCGGCGGAAGAATGCGGCCCCCAGCCCGACAGCGAGTACAGCGATGACGATCAGGCTCCATGCCGCACTGCCGCCCATCCGGAACCAGGGCGGCGACAGCGTTACTTCGATCCAGGGTGCGTTCGCCGGTGCCTTGTACAGCTGCGCATACAGGCAGGCCACGAAGGCAGCCAGCAGCGGCAGCACGATCCACAGCACGCGCAGCGGCGAACTCTCGGCCACGTCAAAGGGTTTCGGGTCACTGCCGCCCATGGTTCAGGCCTCCTTCTTGAACACCAGCATCGCCGGGCGCATCGGCGCCGGGATGATGATGTTGACCAGCTCCCAGCCCAGCTGGCCCTGCCGGCTCAGCTCGGCCTGGACATCCTCGGCCTTGAGTACGCCCATCATGGAGGTCTTGACCTCGATGGTCTGGTAGCTCCAGCGCTTGCTCATTCCTTGTCCTCCGACGATGGCGTGGGTTTCGGCAGGCGTCCTGCCTTGCGCAGGGCGTCGCGCAGCACGTACTCGATCTGTGCGTTGAGGCTGCGCAGCTCGTCATCAGCCCAGCGCTGCGCCGCGGCCAGGACCTCGGCATTGATGCGCAGCGGATAGGCTTTCTTCTCACTCATGGGGGCTCCTGGCGGGGCGGTGGGGCGCCCCGTTGCGAGGGTGGCTCAGTACAGCGAGCCTGCATTGACGATCGGCTGGGTGCCGCGGTCCGAGCACAGCACGGTCAGCAAGTTGCTGACCATGTGCGCCTTGCGTTCCTCGTCCAGCTGCACCACGCCGTTCTTCTGCAGTTCGGCCAGGGCCATCTCGACCATGCCGACCGCACCGGCAACGATGCGCGTGCGTGCGGCGATCACCGCGTTGGCCTGCTGCCGCTGCAGCATCGCCTGGGCGATTTCGGCGGCGTAGGCGAGGTGGCTGATGCGTGCGTCGATGACCTGCACGCCGGCGTCGGCCAGGCGCTCGGCCAGTTCGTTCTTCAGGTGCAGGGAAATCTCGCTGGCATGACTGCGCAGGGCCAGCTGGCCATCCTCATGCTGGTCGTAGGGGTAGCTGGTGGCCATCGCGCGCAGCGCCGATTCGGACTGGATGTGCACGAAGCTCTCGTAGTCGTCCACGTTGTAGACCGCCTCGGAGGCATCGACCACCTGCCAGACGATGACCGCGGCGATCTCGATCGGGCTGCCGTCCAGCTCGTTGACCTTCAGCTTGCCGCTCTCGAAGTTGCGCACGCGCTGGCTGACCCGGCGCTTGGCGTAGAAGGGGTTGTTCCAGCGCAGGCCGTTGTCCTTCACGGTGCCCACGTATTTGCCGAACAGGCTCAGCACCGCCGCCTGGTTGGGCTGGACGGTGTACAGGCCGGCCAGGGCGAAGATCGCCAGCGCCGCCACCAGGATGCCGGCCAGCATCAGCAGCAGGTTGGGGGAACCGGTGCTGGCCTTGGCTGCTACCCCCAGTACGAACAGGGCGCCGCCGGCGAGGGCGACAAGCAGGGCGCCGGCCAGCGTGCCGAGGCCGTTGAGCGAAGACAGCGACTTCTCTTTCATGGCGGTACGTCCTTGAGGGTTCGGAATGAAGATATCAAAGTGATATCACTTATCGACTACCGTTCGTCGGATGCCATGGCCGGGGTGCCCGGCCAGCTAGAATGCCCACCCGCCTTCACATCGCTGCTGGAACCGCCATGGCCAAGCTTGGAACTCCGTTGTCCCCCTCCGCCACCCGCGTGCTGCTGCTGGGCTCGGGCGAACTCGGCAAGGAGGTGGCCATCGAGCTGCAGCGGCTGGGTGTGGAAGTGATCGCCGCCGACCGCTATGCCGATGCCCCGGCCATGCAGGTCGCGCACCGCTCGCATGTGATCGACATGCTGGATGCGATGGCCCTGCGCGCGCTGATCGCCCAGGAGCAGCCGCACCTGGTGGTGCCGGAGATCGAGGCCATTCATACCGAGACCCTGGTCCAGTTGGAGCAGGAGCAGGGCCTGCGGGTGATCCCGACCGCGCGCGCCGCCCGCCTGACCATGGACCGCGAGGGCATCCGCCGCCTGGCCGCCGAGACCCTGGGCCTGCCGACCTCGCCCTACCGCTTCGTCGATACCGAAGCCGAGTACCGCGCCGCCGTGGCCGCCATCGGCCTGCCGTGCGTGGTCAAGCCGGTGATGTCGTCCTCGGGCAAGGGCCAGAGCACGCTGCGCAGCGAGGCGGACATCGCCCCGGCCTGGGACTACGCGCAGACCGGTGGCCGTGCCGGTGCCGGCCGCTGCATCGTCGAAGGTTTCATCGATTTCGACTACGAGATCACCCTGTTGACCGTGCGCCATGCCGGCGGCACCTCGTTCTGCGCGCCGATCGGCCATCTGCAGAGGGACGGCGACTACCGCGAGAGCTGGCAGCCGCAGCCGATGTCGAGCAGGGCGCTGGCGCGTGCCGAAGAGATTTCGCGCGCGATCACCGATGACCTCGGTGGCTGGGGCCTGTTCGGTGTCGAGCTGTTCGTGAAGGGCGACGAGGTGTGGTTCAGCGAAGTGTCGCCGCGCCCGCACGACACCGGCCTGGTGACGCTTGTTTCGCAGGAACTGAGCGAGTTCGCGCTGCACGCGCGCGCCATCCTCGGCCTGCCGATCCCGGTGATCCGCCAGAGCGGCCCGTCGGCCTCGTGCGCGCTGCTGGCGCATGGCGAGGGCGTGCCGTACTTCAACAACGTCGCCGCCGCACTGCAGGTGCCGGACACCGCCGTGCGCCTGTTCGGCAAGCCGAGCGTGCATGGCCACCGCCGCGTGGGCGTGACCCTGGCGCGCGCGGAAACCCTCGACGAAGCGCGCGCCATCGCGCGTGATGCCGCCGACGCCATCGGCGTCGAACTGCGCCCGTAAAGCAAAAAGGGGACGGAGGGGATTAAGTCGTTTGTGGCACAAACGACTTAATCCCCTCCGTCCCCTTTCTGTTATTTCACATCCACCCACACCAGGTGGTGGTCGCTGCCATCGGCGATCTTCGCTTCCGGGCTTTCATTGGCCGGCCAGAACACGCCGCTGCCGATGTACTCGAAACCGGTGGAGGGCAGCACGTAGTCCAGGCGCATGGTGCCGGACTTCGGGCCGAAATCGCCGGTGGCGTGGAACGGTGCGCCCTTGCGCTCGATGCCCTTGGCCGCATAGGCCAGGCTGGTCTGCTCGCCACCAACGCTGCGCGGGGTGGGGTAGCGCAACACGCGGGCGTTCTCGATCAGTTCGACGATCGCCTCATGGCGGCCATCACCATCGATCGGGTCGTTGTTGAGGTCGCCGAGGATCACGAAGCGCGCGTCCTGTGCCAGGCCGCCGCACTGGCCCTTGTCGTCGCACAGCCACGGCTTGTCACCCTTGGACAGGTATTCCTGCCACAGGCGCAGTTCGTCGTGGTTGCGCGCGGCGTTGCGCTTTTCCGGGCCATCGAACACTGGCGGGGTCGGGTGCGAGACCAGCGCGTGGACCACGCCGGCCGGGGTCTTCACCGGTACGTCCCAATGTGACTTCGACGACAGCCGCAGCTGCGACCACACATGGTCGTTGTAGAAGCTCTTGCCGGTGCGCGGGTCGACCGGACGGATCGCGCCCGGCATCGCGCTCCACTTCAGCAGCTGGAAGCTGCGCACCTTGGCTTCATCGATCGGGTAGCGCGACAGCACCAGCATGCCGTACTGGCCCGGGTGCAGGCCGTAGCCCCAGGCATCGTTGCCGCGGCTGCGGCCTTCGCCGCCGACCACGCCGTTGTTGTCCAGATCCAGGCCGCTGGGCACGCCGGTGTTGACCGGGGCCAGGTAGCGGTAGGCGAAGTGCAGCGGCTTGCCGCCGCCGGGCTGGGCCACTTCCAGGTAGCGTTTCTGGAACAGGTCGGCGGCGCGGTGGGCGTCGTCGAAATCGAATTCGTTCAGCAGCACCAGATCCGGGCGCACCTGCTGCAGCACCGCGGCGATCTTGCGTGCGTGCTCGCTGTCGCCTTCCAGTTCCTTGATCAGGCCACCGGCGTCATCGGAGTACAGCGAGGTGTTGTAGGTGGCCAGGCGCAGCGCAGCGGACGGCTTTTCGGTCATCGCAGGGGATGTGGCGAAGGCGGGGGCGGTGGCGCCGCAGAGCAGGGCCAGGGCGAGGGTCTGGGGTCGGAGGTTCATGCGCCGTATTGTGCACCCGGCCCGGTGTCAGTGGTTTGTCAGCGGCCGTCCAGTTCGTCGTCGAAATCGTGCCAGCGGCGGCCGTCGTAGGCTTCCAGCGGATGGAAGCGCCGTTTGTAGTCCATCTTCTGATGCCCGCGGATCCAGTAGCCCAGGTATACGTGCGGCAGGCCCTCGCGGCGGGCCCATTCGATCTGCTGCAGGATCGCGAAGGTGCCCAGCCCACGCGCGGCATGGTCCGGGTCGAAGAAGGTGTAGACCGCTGACAGGCCGTGCTCGGTGACGTCGGTCACCGCCACACCCAGCAACTGGCTGGGCTGGCCGTCGTGGCCGGGCAGGCGCATCTCCATGAAGCGGGTGTGCGACCAGCTGCCGATCAGGAACTGCTCGAACTCGTGCGGGCCGTGGTCATCCATGCCGCCATTGGCGTGGCGGTGGGTGAGGTAGCGGTGGTACAGCGCGAACAGGTCGTCGCGGGCGGTGGCGGCGGTGATCCGCACCTCCAGGTCTTCATTGCGGGCGGCACAACGGCGCTGGCTGCGGTCCGGGGCGAAGCGCGCCACCGGAATGCGCACCGCCACGCAGGCCTGGCAGTGCGCGCAATGCGGCCGGTAGACCAGATCGCCGCTGCGGCGGAAGCCCCAGCTCAGCGCCAGCGGGTACAGGCCGCCAAGGCGGCGATCGTGCGGGTCCAGCACCAGGTCGCGCGCCACCCGGTCCGACCAGTACCCGCAGGGGTGCTCGCCGGTCTGGAAAAGTCGCAGTTCGTCGTCTCTGTCGCCGTGTATCGCCATGGGCACAGCATAGCCCCAGCCTGTCGCAGTGGCGGCGACTGTCCGCCGGATGAATGGAACTGGCGGCGGCGTCAACCGATGTCGCGCCCGGGCGTTGTTGTTCCCCGAGGGTGAAGTGATCACCCCGACGCTGTTCCCATCCCCAGGAGTGACCTCATGATCCGTACCCCCCTGCTGCTGGCCCTGCTGCTCGGCACTTCCGCTACCGGTATCGCGCTGGCCGCCGATGCCCCGACTGCGCCGGCGCAGCGCCCGGCCAAGCTGGACACCAACGGCGACGGCGTCATCGACCGCAGCGAAGCCGCTGCCAACCCGCGCCTGGCCGCGAAGTTCGACGAGCTGGACAAGAACAAGGACGGCAAGCTCTCGCGCGATGAGCTGCCGCGCTGGCAGCACGGTCGCCGTGGTGGCCACGGCGGTGAGCGCTGGGCCAAGCTGGACGTCAACAAGGACGGCCGCATCAGCCGCGAGGAAGCCAAGGCCGATCCGCGCCTGGCCGCGCGCTTCGACGAGCTCGACCTCAACAAGGACGGTTACCTGGACAAGGCCGACCGCGAGCTGCGCATGAAGCAGCGTCGTGATGCCTGGTTCGCCGCCGCCGACACCAACAAGGATGGCCAGCTGAGCAAGGCCGAGTTCGACGCGGCCAAGGGCCCGATGCACGGTGGCCAGCGCCACGGCGGTCCGCGCGATGGCGCGGCGCCGAAGCCGCAGCGCTGAGGTTCAACGCAGTGAATGACGACAACGCCGGCGCACTGCCGGCGTTGTCCGTTACAGGCGGCCGCTGCGCATCAGTGAGTACACCACAAGCGCGATGACCATCAGGTTCATCGCGATGATGCCGGTGCGGCCGTACATCGATTCGAACTTCCAGTTGATGCCGGTGCGTCCGCGGCGGGCCGAATCGCGCGCGATCATCGGTGCCATCACCCGCTGCAGCGGCACCAGGCACTGGTAGTTGACCACGCCCAGGCCTACCGCCAGCACCGTCAGCTGCGTCCAGACCGGCGCCTGCAGCATCACAGCCAGCAGGATCGCCAGGCACCAGAACATGCCGGTGATGATGTTGAGGTAGAGGAAGCGGCGCACGTCGGCGCGCTCGGATGCCGTTTCGGTGTACGACATCAGGAAGCGTCCGCCCAAATAGCTGCCGATCGCTCCACCGACCACACCGCCGATCACCGCCCCCCAGCTTTCGGCCGGCAGCACGTGCAGCTGGCCCAGCGTGGCAGTCAGCGAGCCCATCGCGGTGCCGCCCGCAGCGCTGGCGCCGCCAAGGCCAAGCTTGCTGCCGCCGATGCCGACGCCGGTGCCGAGCAGGATCGCGGCGCTTGCGGTGCCGGGCGCAGCCACCAGCACCATCGATACCACGGCAGTGGCGAATGCCGCGCTCGGGGCGCTACTGCGCGCGAATTCACCGAAGCGCTGCAGCAGGCCGTCGCGCACCAGGGCGCGGGCACGCGACAGGCGCTTGCGCACGGCGGCGTCACTGAGCCCGAGCAGGTCAGCCACCTGCTGCGAACGCTGGCCTTCGCGGTAGTACAGCAGCAGCACTTCGCGGCTGTCGGCCGGCAACGCGGAAATGATGTCCTCGGCGGCGATTTCCTCTTCCACCCGTTGCAGGCGGTCGGCCGCGCCCGGGGCCGGGTCGGCGGCCATGCCCATCGCCACCTCGGCGGCCTCGCCGGTCAGCGGCCGGCCGCGCTGCGCGCGCAGCCAGTCGCGGGCCAGGTTGCGGGTGATCTGCCGCAGCCAGGGCAGGAAGCTGGTCGAACTGCGCAGCTGGTGCAGCTGCTGCCAGCCCTTCACGAAGGCCTCCTGGGCGATGTCCTCACTGGCCTGACGATCGCGGGTGATGGCCAGCGCGATGGCGGTAACCGTGTTCTGGCAGGCCAGCACGATGCGGCCATAGGCGTGCTGGCAACCGCTGGCGGCGGCAGGCAGTTCGCGTTCCAGTGTCTGGTCGATCGATGCGGCGAACGTCGTCATGGCGGCGGCTCTCCTGCTGGGATTGTGTCCCAAGACGGAGCCGCGCGCCGAATGTGACCGGTCTTCTGCACGGTAGTGCCGGCCGCTGGCCGGCAACCTCATGACAAAAAAGGGGACGGAGGGGATTAAGTCGTTTGTGCCTCAAACGACTTAATCCCCTCCGTCCCCTTTTCGGCTGCCGGCCAGCGGCCGGCACTACCCGTGCGTCACTTCGAGGGCTGGATGCGGACCCGGACTTCTTCCTCTTCCGGTGCGGCCTGCGGGGCCGGTTGCGCCTGCTGCGGCTGGGCCTGCGGGGCAGGGGCCGGTGCGGCCGGCGCCGGGGCGCCGCGATGGCGCAGGCCGATCACCAGCGCCACGCCGGCGATCACCACCAGCAGGGCGATGCGGATGCGCCAGGCCCAGCTGCGGCCACCGCTGCCCTGTTCCGGCGCGTCGCGGAAGGCGAATTCGGCGGTCGGATGGTCGCGGCGGGTGGTGTCGAGCAGTCGCGCCTCGCGCAGGATTTCACGCGCGCGCGGCTGGTCGTCGGCGCGCACGATCCACACCGCTGGGTAGGCGTTGGCGTTGCCCAGGTCGGTATAGCTGAACTGGCCGCGGCGACGGGTCTTGTACGAGCGCCCGTTGGTCACCTTGACGTCGATGCCATGCTCGCGCAGGAGCTCGGCGACGCCTTCGACGGTTTCCACGCGCTGGCTGCTGAAGATCTGGCGCATCGGATCAATCCTTGGCCGGCACGGCGGCGGCCGCGGCCTGGTCGGGAACCACGCGGATCAGGCCTTCCTGCGCGGTGCTGGCCACCAGTACGCCGTTGCGGGTGAAGAACTGGCCGCGGGCCAGGCCGCGCGAATCCTGCGCGCTGGGGCTGTCCAGCGAGTACAACAGCCAGTCATCGGCGCGGAACGGCCGGTGGAACCAGATCGCGTGGTCGAGCGAGGCCATCTGCACGTGCGGGTGGTAGTAGCTGATGCCGTGCGGGAACGTGGCGGTGCCCAGCAGGTGGAAGTCGGAGGCATAGGCCAGCAGTGCCTGGTGCAGCTCCGGGGCATCGCCGACCGGCTCGCTCAGGCGCAGCCACACCTGGTGGTAGGGCGGGCGCTTGGGCGGGTTGAGTTCGTCACGCGGGTAGACGTGGCGGAACTCGAACGGGCCGCCGCGTGACAGCCAGCGCTGCACCTTGATTGGCAGCCGCTCCAGCACTTCGGCCGGCAGCGGACGGTTCGGTTCGATGTCTTCCGGCTGCGGCACTTCGGGCATCTTGTGCTGGTGCTCGGCGCCGGTCTCGGCCTGCTGGAACGAGGCCGCGCAGAAGAAGATCACCTTGCCGTGCTGAATCGCAGTGACGCGGCGCACCGAGAAACTGCCGCCGTCGCGGGTACGGTCCACGTCGTAGACGATGGGGTGGTCGATGTTGCCGGCGCGCAGGAAGTAGGCGTGCAGCGAGTGCACGTGGCGCCCGTTGTCGACCGTGGCCTGCGCCGCAGCCAGCGCCTGGCCCAGCACCTGGCCGCCGAACACGTACTTGGTGCCGATGTCGCGGCTCTGCCCGCGGAACAGGTTGTCCTCCAGCCGCTCCAGGGTGAGCAGGTCGATCAGCTCGGAGACGACGGGTTCGGGCGTGTCGTTCAAGGGGGCGGCCACAGCAATGAAGAGGCCCCGATTATACCGTTGCAGGCCAGTCCATCATTGGTAGTGGCGGGGGGGGGGGGGGGCCCCCCCGGGCGGGGGGGGGGGGGGGGCGGGGGGGGCGGCCGGGGGGGGC
>NZ_JAWIRT010000009.1:169429-171022 GCF_036320045.1 Stenotrophomonas sp. SMYL20
TCTGGGGCCGCGGCCGCCCAGGAACCGTTCGCCCGACCCCCCCCCCCGGCGGGCCCCCCCCCCCCCCCCCCCACTACCGGTTACTTGCCCAGCCGGGCGACCAGCGCCTGCAGGGCATTCTGCGCATCCGGGGCGAACCAGGCCTCGACGAAGCGGTCGAGCTGGATCAGGTCCGGGTGCAGGGCTTCGTGCAGGTCGGCACGGGCAATGGCGCGGGTCAGCAGCATCGGCTGGCGCGGCTGCTTGAGCAGGTTCTGCAGCCAGGCGATGGCGCGCGCCACCACCAGGTCGCCTTCGGCCAGTTCATCGACCAGGCCGATCTGCAGCGCCTGTTCGGCCGGCACCAGCGAGCCGGTGGTCAGCAGGACGCCGGCGCGGTGTACGCCCACCGCGCGGCGCAGCAGGCGCTGGATGCCCTCCGGCGCGATCAGGCCCACCTGCACTTCGTTCAGGCCGATGGCATACGGCCGCGACGGATCGGCGCTGTGCGCCATCACCCGGTAGTCGCAGCACAGGGCCAGCACGCAGCCGCCCGCCGGTGCGTGGCCGGTGATCGCCGCGACCACGGGGATCCGGCTCTCGGCCAGCGTGCGCACGGCGCCAAAGAAGGCGTTCCAGGTGTCCAACAACTTGTGCTTGTCATCACCATGCGAGAGCAGGTGCGGCACGTCCATACCGCCGGTGAAGATGCGCTCGCTGCCCGACAGCACGATGCCGTGCGCGTCTTCGGCCATGGCCAGCTCGATGGCATGGATCAACTGCCGGCACAGTTCGGTGTCCAGTGCGTTGACCGGTGGCCGCGCCAGGCGCAGTTCGCGGATGGGGCCATGGTTGATCACCTCGATGAGCGTCGTCATGCTGCGGTCTCGTTGCGAAGAAGGAACCTGGGCGATGATAACCAAACCATTCGTTGGCGTACTGTTGGTTCTGTGTGCGGCCGCAGCATCGGCGTCGGCGGCGGAACCGGACTGCGTCACGGTGGAGCAGGGCTGGGCGCGGTTGCCACCGAATCCGGCGATGCCGATGACCGCCGGCTACGGCGTGATCCACAACGGCTGCAGCAAGGCGGTGGCGATCACTGGCGCGACCAGCAGCAGCTTCAATGATGTGTCGCTGCACGAAACCACGATCACGGATGGGGTCAGCCGGATGCGCGCGATCGAGCGTCTGCCGCTGGCGCCGGGCGCGCGCGCCGAGCTCAAGCCCGGTGGCCTGCACCTGATGCTGATGCAGGGCAAGGGCGCGTTGAAGGAAGGCCAGGCGCTGCCGCTGCGGCTGCAGCTGGAGGGCGGTGGCGAAGCGAGCGCGACGTTGGTGGTGCGCAAGGCCGCGCCGTAAGCGCGCGGGGAAACGGGACGCTGCTGCTGACGCAAGGGGTTGGGATGGCCGTCGTAGCGTCGAGCTTGCTCGACGGCCCCGGCCTGCAGCAGTCGAGCAAGCTTGTATGTTCCTCCCGGCTCCTACGCGGTATGTAGGAGCCAGGGTGGAGGGACCGTCAAGCATGCATCTGCGGATACTAGCCGACAGACGAGTCGAGCGATCCCCATCCCGCACACGAACGTCGATAAAGGATCGTACGGCCCCCAAAGGGGA
>NZ_JAWIRT010000010.1:0-136105 GCF_036320045.1 Stenotrophomonas sp. SMYL20
AGGACCGTTGGCGCCAAGGATGGCACCATCGAGCACCATGGAGGGGCTTTTGCGTGTCCTGGCCAGCGGCCCCCGCCCCCTCCCACACGGATCAACAAAAGCGCCGGCAGGCGAACCCGCCGCCAGCGCTTTCATCAACTCAGCTCAACCAGTCCTTGCAGGCGCCATCCACCTGGTCACCGCACGCCTGCTGCATCCGCTGCTGCAGCCGTGCCAGCGTCTCCGCACCCTGATGCTTGCCGCTCCACGCCTTCAACTGCCCGGCAAGTCGCTCGAAACGCTGGCGCGTGCGCTGGTGGTAGCCCGAAGGCTGCGCCTCCAGTTCGGCAATCAAGGAGGCGGTCGCCTGCTCGATGCGCGGTGCATCGTCCGGCGCCAGCTTCAGCAGGCCTTCCACGTACAGCACGCCCCATTGCACTCGGGTGGCCGGGCCCTGTGCACCATCGTAGGCGCGCTTCAACCACTCCAGCGCACCGGCGGTGTCGCCGCGCTGCTCGGCCAGTTCGGCCAGCTCGGGCATGTAGTAGTACGGCTGCTCGCTGCGCTTCAGCTCGGCCAGCAACAGCGCCTCGGCACCCGCGTCGTCACCTACCTCGCGCAATGCGTACACCGCGCTGCTGATCGTGGCCTGACGTGCATGCGCATCGGTGGCGGCGGCATCGGCAGCGGCCACGCGCTGCTTGACCCGCTCGACCAGCGGCGCGGGCAGTGCGCCCTTGGGCTGTTGCTGGCGGGCCAGCGATACTTCGGTCAGCGCACGCGACAACGCGTCGTCGGCGCGATCACCGCGCTCGGCGTCTGCACGCTCCAGTGCGACCAGCAGCTGCTGTCCGAGCGTGTTGCTGGTGGCCGGCCCGGCACTGGCCTGCTTGACCAGCTGCACGCCTGCATAGCCGAGCAATTCACGGTTGCGGCGCACTTCCGCCGGTTGTGCCAGTACGGCCTGCAGCAGCTCGCGCACTTCGGTGGGCGAGGCATCGGGCTTTTCGGCTGTAGCCAGAGCCAGCAGGGCGAAACGGCGCTGCAGGGCGCCGTCGGGTGCCGCCCTGGACAACTGGCGCAGCACGTCCTGGCTCCTGCGCTCGCCGGCCAGGCGGTTGGCGTCCACTTCCCAGCCGTAGTCGCCCAGCACTTGCCAGTCTTCGGCGGCCAGCCGGTCCGGCGTTGCCAGCGCGGTGGCCAAGGTGGCGGCAACAGCACTGCGGCGGCCTGCAGCGACGGTCAGGGCCCGGGTCAGTTCGGCGGCGTCATTGCCGCCGGCCACGCGGGTGATTTCGTTGCGCTGGGGGTCGAGCACGATCAGCGTGGGATAGCCGCGCACGCCGAAGCGTTCGCCCCAGGCCTGCGCACCTTCCTCGTCGCCATCCAGGTAGACGGGAACGAATTTGCTGGTCAGCGCGATGAAGGCCGGGTCCTTGAACAGGCCCGCCTTGAGCTGGTTGCACGGCGGGCACCAGACGGCACCCCAGTACAGCAGCACCGGCTTGCCGCTGTCGGCGGCTTCGGCGAAGGCATCGTCCACATCGCCCTGGCGCCAGGCGATGGCGGACGCCGGCGCGGGTGCCTCGGCAGAGTTGGCGGTGGATACCGGGGCCGGGGTGCAGGCGCTCAGCGCCGAAGCCAGCAGCAACACGGAAAGCGCGACGCGCATCGGCAGCATCTCGAAGGGCAGGGTGACAGGCCATTGTAGGAACCGCCGGGGAGCCTGCTGATTCAGTTTGCTTATGACAGGCGTGCCGCAGGGCATGACGCCCACCGGGCATTGCCGGGCGGATGCCTTCAGGCCGCTGCCCGCACCATCTGCTGGTACACCAGCCCGTTGAACTCGCCGACCTCGCCATCCAGCACAAAGCCATAGCGCAGGTAGGTAGGCACTGCGTTGAGCGAGGCGCGCACGGTCAGGACCCGCTCGCGTACCTGCGGCAGCACGGCTTCGAACAAGGCATGGCCGATGCCCTGGCCCTGGCAGGCGGGATCGACGAACAGCATTGCCAGGTGCCGGCCCTCCTTCAGTTCGACCACACCGACCACGCGCGCATCCTGCTCGGCCACCAGGATGTGGTTGTCACCCTGCAGGCGCGCACCAAATGCGTCGGCTGCTGCGACACTGCCGAAGGTGGCGATACCGGCAGCGCTGAGCGAAGGCGCCACCGCTGCAGTGAACGCAGCCAGGCACACCGCGCTGATCGCGGGCAGGTCATCGACGTGGGCAGGGCGGATCGTCAGCATGTAGTGTTCTTCCAGTGGTGGGCGGCGCGTCATCGTCGCCGCAGGTCTGCACGCTAAGCTGGCGGCATGAGTGATTTCAATCCTGCTTATGCTGCCTTGTTTCCGCAACAGGGTCTGAGCCTGGGCCTGATGACGCCGGTTGCGGCGCATGGACTGGCCGACCCGGACGAGGCGCGGCGCATCGCACGGCTGGCCGATGATCTTGGCTTCGCCGCGCTATGGACGCGCGACGTGCCATTGATGGTGCCGCAGGGCCCGGATGCAACAGCGAGTGCGCTGGATGACCCGTTCCTGTGGCTGGGCATGCTGGCTGCCGCGACCGAGCGCATCGTGGTCGGCAGCGCAGCCATTGTGCTGCCGCTGCGGCAGCCGTTGCAGGTGGCGAAGTCGGCGCTGAGCCTGGACCGGATCAGTGGCGGACGTTTCGTGCTCGGGCTGGGTTCGGGTGACCGCCCGGAAGAATTTGCTGCGTTCGGCGAGGATCTGGAGGGCAGGGCGGCGACGTTCCGTGAGCGCTGGACGTTGTTGCGCGCAGCACTGTCACCCGAGGCCGATGAGCGGACCGCCGTACTGCAGGGGACCGGTGGCTTCGATGTGCTGCCGGCACCGGCGACGCGCATTCCGATGCTGGTGGTGGGTACTGCGCGGCAGAGCCTGCAGTGGATCGCGCGTGAGGCCGAAGGTTGGGCCACCTATCACCGCGAGGAGGTTGCGCAGGAAGGGCGCATCGGCCTGTGGCAGCAGGCGCTGGTGCAGCGCGGCGGGGCAGGCAAGCCGTTCGTGCAGTCGATGCAGCTGGACCTGCAGGCGGATCCGCAGGCGCCCGCCGAGCCGCTGCCGCTGGGCCTGAAGGTCGGCCGCGATGGCCTGCGTGACTACCTGCTGCGCGTGCATGCGCAGGGTGTGGCGCACGTGATGTTCAATCTGGTCGACAACGGACGGCCGATGGACGCGGTGCTGCGCGAGATCGGCGAGCAGGTTCTGCCGGATGTGCTCCGGTAGGTGTCCACCTTGGTGGACACGTTCCAGCAGTCGAGCACGGCTCGACTCTACATGCGGTTCGCATCTGCGTATCATTCGCATTTGATATCCCGATGCTGGAGCTCCGCGTGACCCAACGTTCCCCCATGCACCCGGCCGGACGCCTGTTCGCGGTGGTCGCTTTCATCGAGGCCGTGACCTGGGCCGGCCTGCTCATCGGCATGTGGATGAAGTACGGCCCGATGGCCAACGTGGCGCTGGTGAAGTTGTTCGGACCCCTGCACGGCGTGGCGTTCCTGGTCTATGTGGCGGTGACGCTGTTCGCGGCAGTGCGCCTGCGTTGGCCGTGGTGGGCCAGTGCCCTGGCCCTGCTGGCGGCGATCCCGCCGCTGGTGACGCTGCCGCTGGAGTGGTGGTTCAAGCGCCGTGGTCTGCTGGGCCTGCGTGCAATGCGCTGAACCCACTGTTGCATGCCCATTCAAGAGAATGGGTATCAAATGCAAATACGAGCCGTTATCATTTAAGGATGGCGTCGGGCCCTGAGCAGGACTGATGCCGGGCGGGGGCGTACAGACGCGCCCGGCCATCCTTTCCTGTTACGGCTGGTGTTTCATGCACGCACGTCCCGTCGTTCCCGGCTTGCCGGCGCTGGTGTTGGCTGCCCTGATCGGCACCATGGCGATGATGTCCTTCGTCGCCGTGATCGGCCCGGTGGTCCGCATGCTCGGTTTGTCCGAGTGGCATGCCGGCCTCTCGGTCACCGCCGCCGGTGTGTTGTGGATGCTGGCCGCGCGCCCGTGGGGCCAGCTCAGCGACCGCATCGGCCGCAAGCGCGTGCTGATGCTGGCGATGAGTGCCTACACCGTGGTCTACATCGCGCTGGCGGTGTTCATCGACGTGGCCCTGCAGGCGGTGCCGCCTGTGTTGGTATCGGTGCTCGTGCTGGTCGGTGCGCGTGGCCTGATCGGCCTGTTCTACGCCGCGGTGCCTCCTACCGCTGCCGCGCTGATCGCCGACAAGGCACCGACCGGGCAGCGTGCGAAATTCCTCGCCCGCCTGGGCAGCGCCAACGCGCTGGGCATGGTGCTTGGCCCGGCCGCCGCTGGCTGGCTGGCCTATACGAATCTGTCGCTGGCGCTGTATGTGGCCGCACTGTTGCCGCTGCTTGCGCTGGCATTGCTGGCCTGGCGGCTGCCGGCCACGCCGCCGGTGGAGAGCGCTTCTGCGCAACGCCGCCAGCCGATGAGCCGTCTCGACCCGCGCCTGCGCCTGCCACAGCTGGCGGCGTTCATCGCCATGGTCTCGGTGACCATCGCGCAGGTGACGGTCGGCTTCTTCGCAATCGACCGCCTCGGCCTGGATGCAGCGGCGGGCGCGCGCATGGCCGGCATTGCACTCACGGCGGTCGGCGTCGGCCTGATCCTGGCGCAGGCGCTGGTGATGAAGCTGGAGGTACATCCACGCCGCTGGATCGTCCTCGGCGCGCTCATTTCCGGCATCGGCTTCGCTTCGGTGGCGGGCGTGCAGCAGGCCTGGCAGTTGCCGGCGGCGTACGCGCTGGCCGCGTTCGGCATGGGTTTCGTATTCCCCTCGTTCCAGGCGCTGGCCGCCGATGCGGTGGAGGCGCACGAGCAGGGCGCCGCGGCCGGCACGGTGGCGGCCGCGCAGGGGCTGGGCATGGTGGCCGGGCCGATGCTCGGCACGCTGTTGTATCGCGGCGGGCCAAGCCTGCCTTACCTGCTGGTCGGCGCGCTGCTGCTGTTGCTGTGCGCGCTGGCCGCAGCGCATCGGATGAAGGAGACCCCATGAACGATTCCCTGATGCAGGGCGCGTGGCCGGAGGCTGCGCCAGCGCCGCAGGAGAACACCGACGACGCGTCGCTGTTCCTGCTGCAGCATGCGGGCCAGCACGTGCACGCACGCGGGTGCCGCGCCGCGCTGCCGGTCGGTGCACTGGCGACGCTGGCAGAGCGCGTTTCGGAGTTCTTTGCCCAGCAGCGTGGCGGCCCGGGGCTGCTGGTCGGCGCGGTGCCGTTCGAACCGCGTGCGGACGATGCGTTGTACCAGCCCGAGCGCCTGTTGCCTGCGCTGGCATTGCAACCGCAGGCCGCACCGCCGCTGGACGGCGCCCTGCGGGCCGAGCCTGCGCCACAGGACTATGCGTCAGCGGTTGCCGCGGCGGTGCAGGTCCTGCGTGCGCCCGAGCAGAACCTGCACAAGGTGGTGCTGGCGCGCAGCCTGTTGGCACGCACCCGCCAGGCGCTGTCGCCGGACGTGCTGCTGGCGCGCCTGGGCGCGGATCCGTCGGTGGCGACCTACGCGGTGCCGTTGCCGGTGGAGCTGGGCCAGGCGCCGGCGTGGCTGGTGGGGGCAACCCCGGAACTGCTGCTGCGCAAGCGCGGTGCCGAACTGCTGTCGCATCCGCTCGCCGGTTCAGCACGCCGCAGCGCCGATGCTGCCGAGGACGAGCGTGCCGCGCAGGCGCTGCTGGCCTCGACCAAGGACCATGACGAGCATCGCCATGTGGTGGACGCCATCGTCGAGGGCCTGGCACCGTACTGCAGCCACATCGATGCACAGCCACGGCCGGTGCTGCATGCCACCGCCAGCATGTGGCACCTGGGCACCCGGATCCATGCCACCCTGAAGGATCCGCAGACGTCTGCCGCCGAACTGCTGGCACAGCTGCACCCCACGCCGGCGGTCTGCGGTACGCCGCGGCTGGCGGCACTGCAGCGCATCCGCGAACTGGAACCGGTGCCGCGCGGCTTCTACGCCGGCGCCGTGGGCTGGCTGGATGCGCAGGGTGACGGCGACTGGTACGTGGCGATCCGCTGCGCACGCCTGCAGGGCACGCAGCTGCGCCTGTATGCCGGTGCCGGCATCGTCGCCGAATCGGAACCCGAGGCCGAGGTGGCCGAAACCGCGGCGAAGTTCGCTGCCCTGTTGAACGCGCTGGGTGTCCAGGAATCCGCGCCCGTCATCGAGCCTGCCGCATGACTACCTCCACTGATTCCTCCCGCCTGCCACTGCAGCAGGTGTGGCCTGATGAACTGATGGCGCGCTATCGCGAGGCCGGCCACTGGCGGGGCGAGACCTTCCCGGCGTTCCTGCGCGAGCGCGCGGAACGCTATGCGGATGACATCGCGGTGGTCGCCGGTGATATCCGCCTGAGCTACGCGCAGCTGTGGCATGAGGCCGGACGCATCGGCGCGGGCCTGCTGGCACTCGGCCTGCAGCCCGGTGAGCGGGTGCTGGTGCAGCTGGGCAACACCGCCGGCTTCATCACTACGATCTGTGGCCTGTTCCGGGCCGGACTGGTGCCGGTGTACGCACTGCCTGCGCATCGCATCACCGAGCTGGTGCACTTCGCGAACAAGGCCGAGGCCAGTGCCTACATCACTGCCGACCTGCACGATGGCTTTGATCATCGCGGACTGGCGCGGGCGCTGCAGGCCGAGGTGCCGGCGCTGCGCCACGTGGTCATCGATGGCGATGCGGCGGAGTTCACCGCGCTGCAGGCGCTGCAGGGCGATCGCAGCGAGCTGCCGGCCGACCCGGACCCGCAGTCGGTGGCGTTCCTGCAGATCTCCGGTGGCAGCACCGGCCTGTCCAAGCTGATCCCGCGCACGCACGACGACTACATCTACTCGTTCCGCGCCAGCAATGACCTCTGCGGCATCGACCGCGACAGCGTCTACCTGGTCGCGCTGCCGGCCGCGCACAACTTCCCGATGAGTTCGCCCGGCTTCTTCGGTGCGCTGTATGCCGGCGCCCGCGTGGTGCTCAGCCCAGGTCCCGGCCCGGATGCGGCCTTCCCGCTGATCGCCCGCGAACAGGTGACCTGCTGCGGACTGGTGCCGCCGCTGGCGCTGCTGTGGGCGCAGTCGGCGGCAACCACTCCGCACGATCTGTCCAGCCTGCAGGTACTGCAGGTGGGCGGCGCCAAGCTGGTGCCGGAAGCTGCGCGGCGCGTGATCGACGGCCTGGGCTGCACCTTGCAGCAGGTGTTCGGCATGGCCGAGGGCCTGGTCAACTACACTCGCCTGGATGATCCGGAGGAACTGATCGTGGCCTGCCAGGGCCGTCCGATCAGTCCGGACGACGAAGTGCGCGTGGTCGATGACCACGACCAGCCGGTGGCCGAAGGCGAAGTGGGCCATCTGCTGACCCGTGGCCCGTACACCATCCGTGGCTATCACAACGATGCGGTGGCCAACGCGCGCTCGTTCACCGACGACGGTTTCTACCGAACCGGTGACCGCGTGCAGCAGCTGGCCGGTGGCTATCTGGTGGTGCAGGGCCGCGCCGGTGACCACATCAACCGCGCGGGCGAGAAGATCTCCGCCGAGGAGATTGAAGATCACCTGCTGGCCCACCCCGGCGTGTTCGACGCCGCCGTGGTCTCCATTCCTGACGAGTATCTCGGTGAGCGCAGCTGCGCGTTCGTGATCCAGCAGGGGGAGCCGATCAAGGCGCCGGCACTGAAAGCCTGGATGCGTACGCGCGGCCTGGCGGCGTTCAAGGTGCCGGACCAGGTCGTGTTCGTCGACAGTTTCGATACCACCGCGGTCGGCAAGATCAGCCGCCGCGAACTGCGCGCGCAGCTGCGTGCGCGTCATCTGCAACAGACAGGAGGAACGCGCTGATGGCGCTGCCCCGTATCACCGATTACCCCTTGCCGACCGCCGCCGAACTGCCGCAGGCCCGTGGCCCGTGGCGCCCGCAGCGTGATCGTATTGCGCTGCTGGTGCATGACATGCAGCGCTACTTCCTGGCGGCATTCGACGCCGGTAGTACGCCGCTGCGGCCGGCGGTGGACAATATCGTGCGCCTGCTGGCGCATTGCCGCGCGCACGGCATTCCCGTGTTCTACACCGCCCAGCATGGCGACCAGGATCGCCGTGACCGTGGCCTGCAGGCCGATCTGTGGGGGCCCGGAATGCGCCGCAGCGCCGACCATGAACCGATCATCGAGGCGCTGGCACCGCAGCCGGGTGAGCATGTGCTGGTGAAGCACCGCTACAGCGCGTTCCAGCGCAGCAACCTGGAAACGCTGATGCGGGTGCGCGGCCGTGACCAGTTGCTGGTGACCGGCGTGTACGCCCATATCGGCTGCACCGCGACCGTGGTGGAGGCGTTCCAGCGTGACATCGAGGCCTTCATCGCCGCCGATGCGGTGGCGGACTTTTCGCGTGCCGATCACGATCAGGCGCTGCACTGGATCGCACGCACCTGTGGCGTGCCGATGACCACCGATCAGTTGCTGGAGGTGCTGTGATGGCTGCCACGGGTGATGCGCTGGATCTGGAGCGGATGCGTGCCGACGTTGCGCGGGTGCTGGAGTGCACGCCGGCAGAGATCGGTGACGACGACAACCTGATCGACCTGGACCTGGACTCGATGCGCATGCTCGGCCTGGTCCTGGCCTGGGGCAACACCGGGTTGCCGCTGGAGTTCTCGCAGCTGGCCGAGCACACCACGCTGCGCCAGTGGTGGGGTGTGGTGCAGAAACTGCAGGCCGCGCAGAACGCATGAACGCCGCTGTGCTGGCCACGCCGGTGGCACTGACCGAGGCCCAGGCCGGACTGTGGTTCGCGCAGCGGCTGGCACCGGACAATCCGTCGTTCAATACCGCGCATGCGGTGTGGATCGAGGGTGCGCTGGACGTGGCCGCGTTCGTCGCCGCGGCAGACCAGGCTGCGGGCGAAGCCCAGGCATTCGCATTGCGCTTTGCGGAAGGGACCGATGGTCAGCCGCTGCAGTGGCATGACCCGGCACATGTGCCGCTGCTGTCGGTGCGCGATCTAGCGGGCGAGGTCGACCCGGCATCGGCGGCGCGTGCCCTGATGCAGGCCGACCGGCTCAGCGCGGTCGATCCGACCCGCGACCGCATAAGCCAGCAGGTGTTGTTCGATCTGGGTGGCCAGCGCTGGGTCTGGTACCTGCGCGTGCATCATCTGGCGGCCGATGGCTATGGCATGGCGCTGTTCACTGATCGTGTTTGCGCGTTGTACGCGGGGCGTACGGGTGAGCCACTACCAGCGCTGGCTGGCGTGCTGGCCGATGATGCCGCGTATCGTGCCGATCCGCGGCGCGAGCAGGCCGGGCAGTGGTGGCGCGGGCAGCTGCAGGGCGCGCCCGCGGGCGTGGGGCTGGCGGGCACGCTGGCGGCCAGTGACGATGCGCTGCGTTGGGTGCAACCGTTGGATGCGCCGTTCCGCGAACGGCTGCTGCAGGTATCGGTACGCTGGCTGCAGCCGTGGCCGGATGTGCTGGCCGCGTTGTCGGCCGAGTACCTGCGGCGAATGAGCGCTGCCGATGAAGTGGTGCTGGGCGTGCCCTACATGGGGCGGCTCGGCAACGCATCGGCACGTGTGCCGGCAATGGTGATGAATGTGTTGCCGCTGCGGGTGGCGGCCGGCGAAGGCAGCGTCGAGGACTTTATCCGCGGGCTGGCCCGGCAGCTCAGCCAGGGTCGCAAGCACGGCCGTTACCGTGGCGAGCAGTTGCGCCGGGACATGGGCCTGGTGGGCGCGCAGCAGCGCCTGCATGGTCCGCTGGTGAATGTGCAGCCGTTCTACAAGCCGCTGGCGGTGACTGGCGTGCAGGCGACGCTGGAGGTGCTGTGCACCGGTCCGGTGGATGATCTGACACTTGGCTTCCGTGGTGACGGCCAGCACCTGCTGGATCTGGAGATCGAGGCCAATGCCGCGCTGTACAGTCGCGAGGATGTCGAGGCGCACGCGGCGCGGTTGCTTCATTTCGTGTCGGCGGCGCTGGAGGCTGAAGAGATCGAGGCCGTGCCGCTGGCCACCGTCGAAGAGGCGCAGCAGGTGGTGCAAGGTTTCAATGCCACCGCGCATGCGCTGCCACCGACCACGTTGGTTGAACTGCTGCAGCAGGGCATGGACCGTGATCCGCACGCACCCGCGCTGGTTTTCGGTGACGTCGCGCTGGACCACGCCACGCTGGAGGCCCGCAGTTTCGCGCTGGCGGCACAGCTGCGGGCGATGGCGGTCGGTCCGGGCAGCGTGGTGGCGGTGGCGCTGCCGCGTTCGCTGGAGCTGGTGATCGCGCTGGTGGCGGTGCTGCGCGCGGGTGCCGCCTACCTGCCGCTGGATCTTGCCCATCCCGATGAGCGTCTCGCGCGCATTCTCGCCTCGGCGCAGCCGGCGTGCGTACTGGCTGCGGCAGAGGTATCGGCGCGCATGGACGGCGTGCCGGTGCTTGCCCCCGACCAATGGACCGCGCTGAGTTTCGCAGCACCGTGGGCCGATCCGGCGCCCAGCGATGCAGCCTATGTTATCTATACCTCCGGTTCGACTGGCGAGCCGAAGGGCGTCGTCATCGAGCACCGTGCCATCGTCAATCGCCTGCTGTGGATGCGCGAGCACTACGGCATCCGTTCCGATGACCGTGTTCTGCAGAAGACCCCGGCCACGTTCGATGTTTCGGTCTGGGAATTCTTCCTGCCGCTGCTGTGCGGCGCGACGCTGGTGGTGGCGGGTCCGGACGCGCATCGTGATCCGACCGAGCTGGCACGGCTTGTGCGTGCCCACGACATCACCACCGCACATTTCGTGCCGTCGATGCTCGACGCGTTCCTTGCCGCGCCGGCCTCCGAAGGCCTGCAGCTGCGCCGCGTGTTCACCAGTGGCGAGGCGCTGGACGCATTGCTGCGTGATCGTTTCCATGGGCGCATGCAGGCCGAACTGCACAACCTGTATGGCCCGACCGAAGCGGCCGTGGACGTGAGCTACTGGCCGGCCTCTGCGCAGGACCGCTCACGGCCGGTACCGATCGGCTTCCCGGTCTGGAACACACGCCTGTACGTGCTTGACGCGCGGATGCAGCCGCTGCCGGTGGGTGTGCCGGGCGATCTGTATCTGGGCGGCGTGCAGCTGGCGCGTGGCTATCTCGGCCGCGATGACCTGACCGCCGAACGCTTCCTGGCCGATCCCTTCCTGCCGGGCGAACGGATCTACCGCACCGGCGACGTGGCGCGCTGGCGCGCCGATGGTGCCGTCGAATACCTCGGCCGCAGCGACCACCAGGTGAAGCTGCGCGGCCTGCGCATCGAGCTGGGCGAGATCGAGGCGGCACTGCGCGAGCTGCCGGGCATGGAGCGCGTGGAAGTGCTGCTGCGCCAGGACACGCCGGGCGATGCCCGGCTGGTGGCCTATGTGCCAGCGGCGCTTGCCGATGCCGTGATGCTGCGCAGCCACCTGGCCACGCGCGTGCCGGACTACATGGTGCCGTCGGCGTTCGTTGGCGTGGATCAGTGGCCGGTGACCGCCAACGGCAAGCTCGACCGCAACGCGTTGCCGAAGCCGCCGCAGAACGAGATTGCCGGACTGGCGCCGCGCACGCCGCTGGAACAGGAGCTGGCGGTGCTGTTTGCCCAGGCACTCGGGCGTGAAGCGCCCGTGGCGGTCGATGCGGACTTCTTCAGCCTCGGCGGCGACTCGCTGTCCGCGGTGCACCTGCTGCTGGCGATCGAACAACGCTGGCGCTGTGACCTCGGCCTCGGTGCCTTGTTCGTGCAGCCGACCGTGGCCGCATTGGCGACGCGCATTGCCGAACCGCCGGCGCTGGCCGACCACGCATTGGGGCCGGTGATCTCGCTGGCTGCGACTGACGCTGATGGGCCCACTCCGTTGTTCGTGCTGCACCCGGCCGGTGGCATCGCCTGGAACTACCGAACGCTGGCGCGCGCCTTGCAGCCGGCACGCCCGGTATATGGCCTGCAGTCGCCCGCGCTGGATCCGAAGCAGCCGTTGCCGTCCAGCATCGAAGCCATGGCCAATGACTATGTGCAGCGGGTGGTCACGTTGCAACCGAAGGGACCGGTGCATCTGCTGGGCTGGTCGGTGGGCGGCATCCTCGCCCAGGCGATGGCGGTGCGTCTGCATGAAATCGGGCGTGAAGTCGGTGAACTGGTGCTGCTCGACGCCTACCCCAGCGAATGCTGGCGGGCTGAGCCGGAACCCGATGCCATCGCCGCATTGCGCGCACTGCTGGCGATTGCCGGCCATGACCCGGATGCACATCCGGAGCTGGACAGCCGTGAACGCATTCTCGGCTTCCTGCGTCGCGGTGGTAGTGCGCTCGGCAGCCTGCCGGATGTAGTGCTCGATGGCGTGGTGCGTGCGGTGACCGGCACCAACCGGTTGATCCGCGAACACATCCACCAACCGTTCGACGGCACGCTGGTGCACGTGCGCGCTGGCCGGGATCATCAGGCGCGGCCGCAGCTGCAGTCGGCATTGTGGCGCACGCACGCGCGCAAGGTGCAGGCGCTGGAGCTGCCGTTCCTGCACGCCGAGCTGACCGGCCGCGATGCGGTGGCGCAGCTGGCACCGTGGTTGTCGGCGCGCCTGCGCCACTGGGATGAGCAACAGGAGATCGCAACATGCAGTTGACCGGCTTTGAAGGTCGCGTGGCACTGGTGACCGGCGCCGCCGGCGGCATCGGCGAGGCCCTGGTACGGCTGTTGGCCGAGGCCGGCTGCACGGTCGTGGCAACCGATCGCGAGGCGCCCGTGGTAGTGGATGCACGTGTGCAGGCGTTTGCGCTCGACGTGACCGACAGCGCGGCGGTGGACGCCCTGGTGGATCGTGTGGAAGCCAGCATTGGGCCGATCGGCCTCGCCGCAAGCGTGGCGGGTGTTCTGCATTTGGGAGCTGTTGCGGAGACCACGGATGCCGATTGGCGCCGGGTGTTCGCAGTCAACGCCGATGGCGTGTTCCATGTCGGGCGTGCGCTGGCGCGGGTGATGTCACCGCGAGGCCAAGGCGCGATCGTCACCGTCAGTTCGAATGCCGCCGGCGTGCCGCGGCACGGCATGGCCGCCTATGCCGCGTCCAAGGCCGCCGCCACGATGTTCACCCGCTGCCTCGGGCTGGAGCTGGCGCCGCTGGGCATCCGCTGCAATATCGTCGCCCCGGGTTCAACGCTGACCCCGATGCAGACCGGCATGTGGCAGGACGAGCATGGCGCAGAGCGAGTTATCGCCGGCAACCTGGAGACGTACAAGGCCGGCATCCCGCTGCGCAAGCTGGCCACCCCGGAGGACATCGCTCATTCGGTGATGTTCCTGCTCTCCGTGCAGGCCGGGCATGTGGCGATGAGCGATCTGTACGTGGACGGCGGCGCCACCCTGCGCGGGTGAGTCCTGCATATTCCGACCACCTGCCGGCAACCCATGGCCCCCGGTAGTGCCGGCCGCTGGCCGGCAACCTCATTCAACTTCAGACATCTCCGAACATTCATCGAGGCATGGCCTGACGTTCAACGCCCAATGATCGCTCCACCATGGGGTATGAGCAGCCACCGCCTCCGCCTGGGCCGGCGTTCCATTGTCGGTCAGGTCTACGTTCTGACAACGACGACACATCAGAGCCGCCGGCTCTTTGAAAGCGAAGCTGCAGTGGCATGTGTAATCGACCAGTTCCATTACATCGAACGTCGGGGGCTGGTGCAGTCACTCGCATGGGTCGTCATGCCGGATCACGTCCACTGGATGTTCGAGCTGCGCGGAGGTCCCCTTTCAGGCATTGCGCGCCGAATGAAGTCGTCGAGCGCGCTTGCCTTGAATCGCCTGGCTGGCCGTCGAAGTACGGTATGGCAGCCTGGCTACTTCGATCATGCAGTGAGGGCTGAGGAGTCGCTGGCGCGGCAAGCCCTGTATATCCTGGGGAATCCGGTGCGCGCTGATCTTGCCGGGCAGATTGGCGAGTACCCACATGCGTGGTCGGTCTGGGCGTGATGCCGGCCAGCGGCCGGCACTACCAGGCTTTCGAGCGAGACGGTTGCGGCAATACACGTTGCAGTCAGGGCTGCGTCAGGCGGTAGACCAGTACACGGTTGTCGTTGTCGTACGGGCTGTCGCAGGATTGGCCCTGCATGCGGCAGTGGCGGGCGATGAAGTCGTTGTCGTTGCCGATCAGCAACAGCACGTCGTTGGGATGCTGCGGGTCCAAGGCAGGCAGCACGTCCATGGCTTCCCACTTTTCCGAGAGTAGTCCGGCATGCGGGCCGCGCTTGGTGTTCAGGTCAAGGCCGGCACGCGCCAGCTGCCGGCGGTCGAGCAGGTTCAGCAGTTCGTCGCTGCGTGCGGGCACGATGCCGTCCTTCAACACGGTGCCCGCCGGGTCGGCCAGCACCGAGGCCGTACCGGACTCATAGTTGCTTCCTGCCAGGTTGCTGGCATCGGCCACATCCACCAGCAGCACCGACTTGTAGACGATCGGGTCATCGCCGTCCTTGCCCAGACCGTTGCCATCGCGGGCCAGCAGCAGGAAGCGGTGGGCATCCAGTGCACGCAGCTCGCTCTGCGCGGCGGTACGGTCCAGCTTGCCCTTGCCGTCGTGTGCATAGGCGGGCAGGGCCATCACGTAATGGCCGATCGGTTGCTGCGGCGTCGGCGAGGCCGTCACGTCGTAGACCAGCACGCGGGTGTTGATGCGCCCGGCCGCGTTGCCTTTTGCGCTGTCCTGCAGCGTCGCGCTCTGAAGGGCTACGAACAGGCGGGTACCGTCGGGGGACAGGCCCATGCCTTCCACGCCCTGGTTGTTGCGGCGCCCAGTCTGCGGCGCCGCCAGCGAACCGAAGGCGGGCTTGCCATCGCGCTGCGGACGGATCGCCGGCGGCGCCACGATCACGCCCTGCAGCTGGCCCTGTGCATCGAAGTAGTAGACGTTGGCGGTGTACTCGTCGCCGATGTAGAAGTGGCCATCGGCGGTGAACTGCAGCGACTCCGCATCCAGCGAGACCTTGCCCGCGCCTGCGCCGCTGGCCGGCGAGGGCAGCACCACATCGCGCTGGGTGATCGTGTGCTCACCCGGGTCAGCACCGGTGAACGGCTGCCCTTTGAAATCCTTCAGTACCACGCCCTTGTCGGGCACCATCGTCAGCGCGCCGAGCGCACCGGGCTTGCCTGGGGCAATGTCGATGCGCAGCTGCATGCGCTCCACGCGGCCGGCGTAGTCGTAGAACAGGCCGGCCTCGGGGTCGTTGCGGCCGCGGTCGGGCAGGGTCCAGAGCACGCCTTCGTAGCCGCTGGCGGTGCGCTTCCAGGTGCCAGGCTGTACCGCCAGCGACGAGAACGAGCCCAGCGTGTCGCCGAGGAAGTCCACCGTGCCCGCCGGCAGCCGCCCGGCGGCGACCAGGCCTTTATCCACGTAGGTACGACCGCCCAACTGCAGGGTGCGTGGCGGTGCGCCAGCGGCCTCGTGCGGAGCGGAGTATCCGCTGGCGGAGAGCGTGGCCAGCAGCAGGGCGGTCGCGAACATCGGTGGACTCCGGGCGGTCAATCAGAAGCGAAGGTCGATCGTACCGAACACCTGGCGCGGTGCCGAGGCATGGAACACATACAGCTTGCCGGCCGGGTCGCTGGGTGCGAACACGCTCGAATCCAGGTTGCTGGCGTAGCGCTTGTTGGTCAGGTTGGTCACGTTGAACGACAGGCGCATGCCCTTGGCGAAGCCGACCTGCCCGAAGTCATAGCCACCGGCCAGATCGAATACGGTGAAGCCACCGAAGCCCTGGTCGTTGGTGTAGGTGTAGAAGCGCTCGCCGGTGTACTTGCCACGCAGGCTGGCGAACCAGCCGTTGTCGCGCCAGGTGATCTCGGTGGCCAGCAGCTGCTTGGGCGTGTCGGTCTGGATCTTGCCCTTGATCTGCTGCTCGACACCGGCCTGTACGTAATTGGAGGCATAGGTCGAACGGTTCAGCGAGGCCGAGGTGTACCAGCTGAAATGCTCGTTCGGGGTCCACAGCACGGTCAGCTCGGCACCGCGGCTGTCGACGCCGCCCACGTTGTAGAAGCGGTTTCCGCAGGTCGGGCCGACCGGCTGGCGCGAGTCACAGGGGTTGTACTGCAGCAGGCGGTTGTCGAAGCGCACGCTGTAGGCCGCGATCGAGGCCTGCAGGGTATCGGTGACGAAGCGGTAGCCGGCTTCGAGTGAGCGCGACTCCTCCGGCTTCAGGTTGCCCTGCGCGTTCCAGGTGGCCTGGCTGACCGCTTGCGGACCGAGCTTGAAGCCGCCCTGGAACATGGCGATGTTCTCGGCATAGCTGGCGAAGAGTTCGTGGTGCTCGTTCAGGCGGAAGTTGGCGCCGATGCTGGGCAGGAAATTCTTGCTGGCCTTCAACGAACCGGTGGCGAACTGGTTGTTCGAGGTCGGCGAGATCGGCGTCTTCGCGTCGCCCGGCAGTGCCTGTGCATCGGAGGTGGCGTGTGGGCTCTTGGCGCCGAACTCCAGGGTCAGGCGATCATCGAGCAGGCGCCAGGTGTCCTTCAGGAAGAACTGGTGGGTCTTCCAGCGGGTGCGCTGGGCGAACACGGCCACATCGGAGGGCAGGGTATTCATGCCGCTCAGGTCACGCGGGCCGTCCACGGCAGTCTGGTAGCGCTCGGCGCTGCTGGTGTTGCGCTCGTACCAGACGCCGCCTTCGATGCGGTGCGCGCCCAGCTCCCAGTCGAAGGACAGCGTGCCGCCGTCGCGGTCGATGGTATAGATGGTGTTGCGGAAGATGATCGGAATCTCCTGCGCGGTGCCTTTGTTCGACCACGCGCCGCTGTTCCAGTTGTGGCCTTCGCCACGGTCATCGTGGTGGTAGGCCAGGGCGCGCAGGCTGAAGCCATCGGCCAGGAAGAAATCACCGGCCAGGTAGTACAGGTTGTCGTCGCGCAGGATCTGCCCGGCGGTGAAGGCACCATCGGCGTCCTTGTCCGGGCCGCTGCTGTCGCACTTCTTCGCATTGAAGCTGGCGGTGTTGCAGTAGGCCTTGGCCACCGCCTTGTTCCAGTCCGGCGCGTAGCCGCCCCAGTCCCAGCCCAGGCCGCGCGACATCTCGTCCTTGGACAGGTAGAAGTAGTCGGCCTGGGTGGTGCGCGAGGTATCGACAAAACCGGTGATCTGGCCGCGGCCAAAGTTCCACACGCCCTTGGCGTTGAACTGCTTGGTGGTGGATTTGTTGTAGGCGGTCTGGTCGTTCCACAGATCGGAGACGGCATTCATGCCGGAAACGTAGCCGGAGAAGCCGTTGTACTCGCCGCTGTCCACGCGCACGAAGGTGCGGCGGTTGGCATCGCTGCCGAAGGTCTGCACCACGCGGCCACCCAACTCCTGGGCTGGGCGGTCAGAGGTATACGAGATGGTGCCGCCGAGGTTGCTGGTGGACGGCGTGCCGAGGCTGCCGATGCCCACCGCCAGTTCCGCGCCGGCCATGTTCTCGCTGATCAGCGCACGGTTGATGGTCAGGCCGTTGTAGTTGTTGTACGCGCCGTCGCCCAGCGGCACGCCGTCGAGCGTGTAACCGAGACGGGTGGAGTTGAAGCCGCGCAGGCTCAGTGTCATCGACTGCTCGTTGGTGCCCAGCGCATCGGCCGACTGCGCGTTGACGCCAGGCAGTAGATTGAGCGTCTTCTGCAGGCTGGTGCCCGGCGGCAGGATGTCGAGGTTCTCGCGGGTGATGCGCTGCACCTGGCGCGCTTCACCGCTGCCGATCACCGAAACCGCATCGAGATCGGTGGCGGACGTGCCAGTGGAGGTCGGGGCAGCATCCTGCGCCCAGGCCGCGGGAGCGAGCGCGATCGACAGCGCAGCGGCCAACAAAGTCTTCGTCATGTTACGGACACTCAGGCAGGCACGAGCCACCGCACGGGCGCGGAGCTCATGGAGTTCAAAAGGGGAGACAAGCGATGCGACCGGTGGCGCTGCAGGCGCCGTGGATCAACGTGAAAATGGTGCGCTAGACAGATGACTGTCTGGTGACACCGCTACACGCGTGCATGCCGACGCGTGCATTGGTAGATGCCAACCTTGGTTGGCATGCGCGGCATCGTTGGTGGAGCGCCAACCAAGGTTGGCATCTACCAGGAGCGCGGAACAGGATTGTCGTATCCAGGGGCGCCGAACGAGGTTGGCGTCAATGCGCGGTCAACCCGCGTTGCGCGGCTTGCGCGTGCGCTTCGGCTTCGCGGTGTCGCCGCCGCTGGCGGCACCATCCTGCAGCGCCTGCAGCCACGACAGGGTGTCCACGTAGTCGATGAAATGCCGCAGGTAGCCAGGGCTGGTCGCCTGCATCGTATCCAGCATGCGTTGCACCAGCACCGCCGAGTTCAGCGGGCCGCCGTCGGCCGGGGCCTCGGTGCGCAGCGAACGGCGCACCTGCAGTTCGCTGCGCAGTTCCGACCACTCGCGCTGCACCTGCTGCAGCATCGGCACCTGCGGGTAATGCGGCAGCGAACGCGACCCCGCATCGAGGTCGCGCACCAGTGCGCG
Source organism: Stenotrophomonas sp. SMYL20 (assembly GCF_036320045.1). NCBI lineage: Bacteria > Pseudomonadati > Pseudomonadota > Gammaproteobacteria > Lysobacterales > Lysobacteraceae > Stenotrophomonas > Stenotrophomonas sp. SMYL20. The sequence goes on from NZ_JAWIRT010000010.1 coordinate 18,503, forward strand.
CAGGCCATCCAGTGCGGGCGGCTTACTTGGCATCCGCGGCCTTGGGCTTGGCAATCGGCGCGATTTCCACGCGCCGGTTGCGCGCGCGGCCGTCTTCGCTGGCATTGGAGCTGACCGGCTGCTCGCTGCCGAACGCGGCGGCGAACACCGCGTCGGCCGGTACGCCATCGGCGATCAGGGTGCGGGTCACGGTCAGCGACCGCTGCGCCGACAACTCCCAGTTGTCGGCGAAACGGCGGTTGCCTTCGCGCACCGGCGCGTCATCGGTGAAGCCGCTGACCATCAGGATTTCTTCGCGGCTGCCCAGGTAGGCGGCCAGCGGTGCGGCCAGGCTGCGCAGCAGCTCCTGGCCTTCCGGCTGCAGCTGGTCGGAGTTCAGCGCGAACAGCACGCTGCCACTGATGCCGATGCGTCCATCGACCAGGGTCACGCGACCGGCGGCCAGCGGGCCGGCCAGCGCCTGTTCCAGCGTCTGCAGTCGCTTGGCTTCGGCCTGGCGCTGCTTCACTTCCTGGTCCAGCCGCTGCGACAGCTCCAGCTGCACGGCGACCACACCGACCAGTATCAGCACGAACGCGCCCAGCAGCACCGACATCAGGTCGCCAAAGGCGGCCCAGATCGGGGCGTGCGAACCGCCGTCGACCTCCAGCTCGTCGCTCATGCGCTGCCGGCCTTGCCGCGGCGCGTCGCCAGCTGCTGCAGTTCTTCCATCACCTGCTTCTGCGACAGCAGGCTGAGGTCGACCACCTCGCGTGCCTGCGCCACGTAGTAGGCCAGCTGCTCGTCGCTGCGGGCCAGCGAGGCATCCAGTGCGCCGCCGATCTGTTCCAGGCGGCCGGACAACTCGGTGGAGGCGCTGCCGAACTGCTCAACCGCATCGCCGAAGGCGCCAGCCAGCTGGCCGACGTCGCCGGCGCTGCCGCTGAGCGCTGCGGCAATGCCATCCAGCTTGCCGGTCTCGGCGGCGATATGGTCGGTGAAGCGGTTGCCGACGCGTTCCAGCAGCTCGGCCGAACCACCGACCAGCGCGTCCACGGCGGTGCGCTGTTCGTGCGAGGCATGGTTGATCGCATCGAGCAGGGTCTGCACGGTGGCCAGCAGCCGGCCGCGTTCTTCCAGCATCGCGTTGTCGCGCACCAGGCTCTCGGAGAGCGTGCTGCGCAGCTCGTTGATGACGTCGGCGGCGGCCTTCGGTGCAGCGGCCGCGGTCTGCAGCAGGGTGGACACTTCCGCCAGCGTGGCACTGGCCTGGGCGCGACCGTTCTCGCCGATCTGCTGTGCGGTCTCGGCCAACGTGTCGCAGACCTGCTGCTGCTGCGCGGCCAGGCGTTCGCCGTTGGCCTGCAGGCGTTCGGCCAGCTCCGTGGAAACGTGCTGCAGGGCATCGCTCCAACGCTGCAGGCGCTGTTCGTCGCCGGCCTGCAGCTGGGCCTGCAGCGCGGCGTGGGCCTGCTGCAGTTCGGCGCTGACCGCATCCCAGCGTGCCTGGCGCTGCTGCTCGCGGCTGTCCAGGCGGGCCTGCAGTTCGGCGTGCGCGGTGGCGGCGGCGGCTTGAGCGGCCTGCCACTGCTGCGAGCGCTGCTCTTCATGATTCTGCAGCAGCGCCTGGCTGGCGCTGTGATGCTGTTCCAGTGCCTGCAGCAGCGCCTGCGCACGCGCGTCCAGATGCTCGCTGGTGGCCAGCAATGCCTGCTGCTGGCGTTCGACCAGCGCGGTATTCAACGCCTGCTGCTGTTCGGCGGCGGCGCGCCAGGTCTCGGCATTGCCGCTGGCATCGGCCTGCAGGCGCTCGCCGATGCGTGTCACCAGTGCTTCGGCCTGCGTGCCCTGGCCATCGCTGAAGGCCTGCAGGTGCTGACGCAGATCACTGACCAGTGCCTGCTGTGTCTGGCTCTGTTCACTCAACGCCTTGGCCCAGCTGGCTTCGGTGGCGGCGCGGCTGCGCTCGAAGCCTTCGCTCAGGCCAGACAACTGCTGCTGCACCGCCTGTTCGACACGGGCATGCAGCGCCTCACCATGGTGGGCCAGTCCGGCCAGGGTGGTCTCGGCCATCGGCTGCAGCGCGCCACCGATGGCGGCGGCGCTGGCCTCGGCACCTTCGCGCAGCGACTGCTGCAGCGAGACCGCCAGGCGTTCCTGCAGCGCCTGGCTCTGGGTCAGGAACTCGGCCTGGCCGGCCAGCAGGCGCTCATTGGCGGCCGCACTGTGCTGTTCGAAGCTGTTGGTCATCGCCTGCAGGCGGTCGACCAGCGCCGGCAGTGCGGCGGACTGCGCCTGCAGCAGGCGCAGCGATTCGGCGCGCTGCCAGGCCTGCGAGTATGGGTGCAGGTCGCCGGCAATGGCGCGGTCCAGCTGCTGCACGGCCTGCAGGCGGTCGCGGCGCAGCAGCGCTGCCAGCAGGCCGAGCATGGCCGAGCTGGCCACACCGGCGATCGAAGTGCCGAAGGCCACCGCCAGACCCTGCACCGGCGAGGCAAGCGAGCCGCGGATGGCGGCCATGTCGGTCGCGCTCTGCAGGGCCAGGCCGGTGCCACGCAGCGTGTCCATCATGCCCAGCAGGGTGCCGAGCATGCCCAGCAGCACCAGCAGGCCAACCAGGTACGGAGTCAGTACCGGCGCGGGCAGGGCGGTGCGCTCGCCTTCCACGCGCAGGCGCACGGCGTTGCGCAGGCCCACCGGCACGCGCTCCAGCCAGGGGGCAAGGCTTTCCTTCGCGCTGGAGAGATCGCTCAGCGCGCTGCGCAGGCCGTTGCTGGCCTGGCGGTAGCGGTACAGCTCCACGCCACCGGCGATGTAGCAGGCCGCGATGATCGCCGCCACCGCTGCACCCAGCGGATGCACCGAAACGTAGCCAATGCCGATCCAGCACACGGCCAGCAGGCCGACAAGGAAAACAACGACATGGAAAGCAGTTCTGGACATGGTGTTCCGGTCAGTGGGAGCGCAGGGCGTCTTGCAGCCCTTCGATCGGGTGGAAGCGCAGCTGCAGCTCGGCAAGCAGCAGGATGCGCATGTCATGGCGGAAGGCCGCGCGCCAGCCGGGCTGGCCGTGCACGCGTTCAAAACGGGCGCCGAGCACCGCCGGCGCAGTGGCCAGCAGGCTGTGCTCGCGCGGGGTGAGGGTCTGTTCCATCACCGCATCGACCTCGGCCAGCCGTGCCAGCTCGGGTGAGACCTGCACCAGCTGATCGCGCAGGCGGCCCCGCAGGCGCCCGGTGGCGGTCTGGATGGCCTGCTGCAGCACCCGATAGCGCTGGCGCAGCGAGGCGAAGTTGGGTGCGGCGGCGGCTTCGGCCAGGTCCAGCAGGCGCTCGGCCTCGGCATCCTCACTGATCGAGGCCAGCAGGCTGGCATGGGCCTGGGCGCAGTCGTCCAGCACATCCCCGGCCGCTTCGGTGGCCTCACCCGGCTCGGGCAGGCGTCCGCCGAGCGCCCCGGACAGGGCCACGGCACGGCTCCAGTCCACCCATTGGCCGAGGCGATCGGTCAGGGCGGGACTGCTGGCCGGCATCGCGCCGTCGCTGAGACGGGCGAGCAGGCGGAGGAATTCCGGTCCACCCAGGACCGGCTGCGCTGCTTTCGCCATCAAGGGGTGAGGGGCCAAAAACCGTTGATTTTACAACCAGATGACCCGGCCTGGATGAAGGCGGGGCGGGGGGAGGGGACCCGCAGGCGCGACAAGGCTTAGAATGACCGGCTGCACCCATCCCGTTCGACCCTTGGAGTACCCAATGACTGTTGCGCAGTTCTACCCGATCGGCACCCCCGGACAGCCCTGGGGCGACGCGGAACGCGCACAGTGGCGGGCGCGCCAGCAGCGTCAGCGCAGCTACCACGACGACGTGGTGGCCGCCCTTGAACGCCTGGACGACAGCTTCGATGTGATCCAGTACGGTCAGCTGGACTATGCACCGGACCATTACCCGCTGTTCGCCGTGGTCAACCACGACTGGAACCCGGCGCTGCCGACCGCGCTGATCACCGGTGGCGTGCATGGCTACGAGACCAGCGGCGTGCACGGCGCGCTGCAGTTCCTGGAACAGCAGGCCGAGCGTTACCTGGGCCGGCTGAACCTGATCGTGGCGCCGTGCGTCAGCCCGTGGGGCTACGAGCGCATCCAGCGCTGGAACCCGGATGCGATCGACCCGAACCGCAGCTTCCGTGACGGTGGCCAGATCGAGGAAGCCGCCGCGCTGATACGCTGGGTGGCCGAGCGCAAGCCGAACCTGCTGGTGCACCTGGACCTGCACGAGACCACTGACAGCGACCTGCACGAGTTCGATCCGGCGCGCTGCGCCCGCGACGGCAAGCCGTTCGAGCGCGACACCATTCCGGATGGCTTCTACGTGATCGGCAACAGTGAAGATCCGCAGGCCGAGTTCCAGAAGGCCCTGATCGCCGCAGTGGCGCCCATCACCCACATCGCCCCGGCAGACGCCGAAGGCAACCTGGTCGGCCTGCCGCTGCAGTCGCCAGGCGTGGTCTGGGGTGAGTCGCGTTCGATCGGCGCCTGCGCCGGCTTCACCGACGCGCGCTTTGCCACCACCACCGAGGTCTACCCGGACAGCCCGCGCACCAACCCGCAGGAATGCAACGACGCCCAGGTGGCGGCGGTGTGCGCAGGCCTGGATTTCGCCCTGACGAAGTAAGGCACGTGGGTGTGCAAGCGGACCCGGCAGGTTCCTGCACGATGCGCCGGGTCATAGGATCGATTGTCGGGTTACGATCGGGCGATGACCACGATCAAGATTCTGCTCCGGCCATCACTCGTATCGGTCCTGGTGGCGACGACCGCACTCGGTGGATGCAAGCTGTCGGCGCTCGATCTGACGCCGCCGCGGGTGATCCAGCTGTCCTGCAGCAGCACAAGCGCCACGCCCCAGGCGCCGATGGTGTTGATCCTGGACTCCGGCCAGGCGTCGGTGGTCTGGGTCAACCGTCCGAGCGCGCGCGCGGGCAGGCTGGAGGTGGAGGCAAACGTGTATCGGCTGGATTTTCCGCCGGTCGCTGGCGCGGGCAGGCTGCAGGCGGTGATCAACCGCTACGACGGTAGAATGGCGTTGAGCGGGCCCGGCACAGATGTGGCCGGCGCTGCCCAGCCGCAGATGTCCTGTGAGGTACAGCCTGTGCAGCCCAAGGTATGAACATGCCCGATACATCGTCTGATCTGATTGCCGTGCTTACCGGCGACCTGGTCAAGTCCACGGAGATGGACGCGGCCACCATTGATGACGTCCGTGAAGTGATTTCCGTTGCCGTGGCCCAGGCCATGGAGTGGCCTTTGCCGGGCATTGTCGGCCCCGAGTTCTACCGGGGCGACGCCTGGCAGCTGGCGGTCACCCAGCCGCACGGTTTCCTGAGGTTGGCGACCTGGATCAAGGCCAAGCTTGCCGCGTCGGAGTCGCGGGCGCGCACGCGGATCGCGATTGGACTGGGTACGGTAGAGGCATTGGACCGGAAGGCGGTGTCGCGTTCGCTGGGTGAGGCATTCGTGCTGTCCGGTCGGTTGCTTGAATCCATGGGGCGCACGCAGGACATGGACGTAGCCCTGCCAGTACAACGGGAGGATCTGTACTGGTTACCGGCAGTGGTGTCTGCCTGCGATGTTATTGTCGCGCGCTGGACACGCAGTCAGGCTGAGGTGGCGTCGTTGTTTCTGATCCCCGATGCCCCCTCGCAGTTGGAAGCTGCCAATGCGTTGAACCGGCACCGACAATCGGTGAACCGGGTCTATCACGATGCTGGCGTCTTTGCCTTGCTGGCGCTGATCACCGCGGCTGAACGTGCACTGATGCAGCCGTACGGGAGCGTTCACGGTTCTGGAAAAGCAACTAAATAGCGTTGCTTTGGCTTAAGCAACTAAATTTCGTTGCTTTTCGCGGCGACTTGGCTATCGCGACGCGAGCCACAGGAAGGACTCACAGGCAGAAAGGACATGCTTGAAACGCTGCTCGTACTGTTGACCGCTCACCTTGTCGCCGATTTCGTGCTGCAGACCACGAAGATGATCGCGCGCAAGCAGGAACTGCATGGCCTGCTGCTGCACGTAGCAGTGGTGCTGCTCGTCATCGCCGCGCTGACCGGTTCAATCAACCCATGGGTCTATCTCATCATCGGTTTCAGCCATGCGGTGATGGACTGGATCAAGGTGCATTGGCTCCCCGATGGCGTGCACGCATTCGTCATTGACCAGTTGGTGCATATCGCCTTCATCGTGTTGATCGCGTTGATGTTCCCTCACGTTGCCCGCGATGGCTGGTACGGGATGATCCCGACCCAGGTCCAACTGTTGATGTATCAGGGCATGTCGATCGCGAGCGGCTTGATCCTGGTGGTCAACGTCGGCGGCGTCCTGGTGGAGAAGCTGCTTGCGCCGTTCACGGCAGGACTCAAGATGGGAAGCGCCGAATCGGCGCCTACGACCGCAGCCGTGCAGAGCGACGATCACAAGGGCATGCAGACCGCAGGGCGCTATATCGGGCGGCTGGAAAGAGGCTTGATCTTCATGTTCCTGCTGCTGGGCCAGCCGGAGGGCGTGGGGTTGATGCTGGCCGCCAAATCGGTGCTGCGCTTCGCCGACCGGCAGGCGCGGGCACACACCGAATATGTGATCATCGGTACCATGCTCAGCTTCGGTTGGGCCATCGCCGCAACCATGTTGACCAAGCTCGCCATCTCGCATTGGCGCTAGCGGCTGCGGCGTTGTGGCGCCGGGCCATGCATGGTGGGTCGGGCGCGAGCTAACCCAGCAGGATCATGCCCCACACCGTGCCGACCATCAGCAGTGCGGTGGTCTGGGCGGCGCTGCCCATGTCCTTGGCGTTCTTGGACAGTGGGTGGTGGTCAAGCGAGATGCGGTCGACCACCGCTTCGATGGCCGAGTTCAGCAGCTCCACCAGCAGGCTGATGAAGCAGACCGCCAGCACCACGGCGCGTTCGACTCGGCTGATGTCCAGCAGGAACGCGGTGGCGATCAGCAGCGCATGCAGCAGCAACAGCTGCCGGAAGGCCGCTTCGCCACGGAAGGTGGCGATGAAGCCGTCGCGCGAATGGATCAGCGTGTAGAAGATGCGGCGAAGGCCGGTCTTGCCATGCGGGTACTTGCCGCTGTCCTTGGGGGAGGGTGGCTGCATGCCGGTCCTGCCATGAAGTGATCTCACGACAGGATGTGCAGGCGGGCGTCGGGAAAGCGTCGGACGCCCGTTGGATTTTCCTTCAGCCGGCCTGGCGCTGCGCCTGGATGGCCTGGTCGAGGGCATCCAGATCGTCGGTCGGCGAGGCCAGCCATGCCGGGTACGCCTCGGTCTCGACGAAGGCGGAGGATCGCAGCACATCATCGAATGCCGGATTGTCCTTCTCCGCATGGCGCAGCAGTCCGGACATCAGCCCGCAGATGCGGACGGCCGCCTGGAAGGCACCCTGCAGCGAACCGGCCGGCTCGGTGACCGTGTTGAGGAAGGCCGCATAGGCCGGGCCATCGAAGATGAAGTCCTCGCGCTGCTGGAAGGCTTCGCCGCTGAGATTGGTTTCGCCGGAGACGTGCCGGGAGAATCCCCAGGACCAGATGTCGAGGAAGCGCAGGTCATCCAGCATCCGGCGCGCATCGTCATTCAGTGGAACGGCGCCGGACAAGGCGTGCTCCAGCGTGGCCGCTGCGAACGGCTCGGTGCCCTGGTGGGCCAGGAAATCGCTCAGGCAGCGCAGTGCAGCGGGATGATGCGGGTCCAGTTGCAGCGCACGGTAGATCACGCGGGCGCCTTCCACATGGCGGCCCTGGGCGATGAAGATGTTGAGCGCGTGGTGGGCGAGCTGGTCGGCGCTGAGGTCGGCAATCCGGGTCATCGGGTCTGGCTGGCATGGACGAACGGTGGGCACCAGTCTGACAGATCACTCATTCGGCCGGGCTGCGTAAATCGTGGATCGAATAGATCACCGAGAAGATCTTCCAGCCCTGTTCGGTACGGATCAGCTGCCACATTTCCTTGCCCCAGTTGGTCTTCACTCCATCGTCGTGGAAGCTGTAGTCAAACGACACCGAGGCCACATCGCCATCCGTTTCGATCTTCGTGTTGGAGAATGTCTCCTCCTTCGGTTTCGGCGACGCAACGACGCCGTCGATCAGCGCGATGAAGTTGTTGGCGGGAATCTGCCGTGCCTTGATCGCATCGGGCTTGGCCTTGCGGATGTCCTGCAGGCGCACATCCTCGGAGACAAACTGCCAGCCGATGTCTTCCGCCTTGTCCGAGAAGAACAGGCTCATGTAGGTCGGCTTGTCCTTGTTGATCAGCGAGGTGCGGAACGATTCGACCACCTGTTCGATGGCTTTTTCATCAGCTGGACTGTGGGCTGGACTGTTGTTGCCGGCATGGCTTGGCGAGGCGGACAGCAGAAGCGCGAGGAGGGCGAGTGGTGCTCTTGATGTCTGCATCTGCAGCTTCCGGGGACAAGGGGATGCTGCCGGGACGTTTCGTCACATCGGTGCCCCGGCGCATCCCCTCATTCAACGATGCAGCGCGTCGATGATCAAGCCGGTGGCGATCTCCACCAACAGGTACTCGTTATCGGACTGGCGCACCCAGCGCCGGTCGCGGCCCGGCTCGCGCAGGTGATAGCGCGCGTAGTCGTCCACCCAGTAGCGGCGGTCCACTTCCGCCCATGGCAGGCGCTCGCCGCGACGCCAGGCCTTCTTCTGCCAGCCTGGCGGCGGCGCATCACGATTGTGCGGGCCACCGGCGTGCGGCGGTGGCCCGTTGCCGCGCGCATGGTGCGGCGGATCGGCGAAGGCGGGTGCCGCGGCCAGCGCGGCAGCCGTGGTCAAAGCAATGGCGAACAAGCGTGCGGTGTTCATCGCAACCTCCGGGCCTTGCCGCTGCATGCGGCGTCGTGCCGTGGAGTATGGATCAAGGAATGTGAACGGACTTCTGAGCTGTCACCGTAGCAGCAGGGCGCATTCCACGGCGTTGCAACTGGCGGCTCGGGCACGACGCCGCCGCCTCCGGCATGGCCGCCTCAGGCGCGCTCGCGTGCCTCATACCAGTCGCGTGACCGGTTCACGATCTTCACCACCGAAAGCATCACGGGGACTTCAATCAGCACCCCTACCACCGTAGCCAGCGCCGCACCGGAGTGGACACCGAACAGGCCCACGGCCGTCGCAACCGCCAGTTCGAAGAAGTTGCTGGCGCCGATCAGTGCCGACGGCCCGGCCACACAATGCGCCACACCCAGGCGCCGGTTGAGCAGGTAGGCCAGGCCGGAGGTGAAATAGACCTGGATCAGGATCGGGACCGCGATCAACGCAATCACCAGCGGCTGCTGCACGATCTGCCGGCCCTGGAACCCGAACAGCAGCACCAGCGTCAGCAGCAGCGCCGACAGTGACAGTGGCCCCAGCTGGCGCAGCGCCGTCTGCAGCCCGGATTCGCCATGGCGCGACAGGATCCAGCGCCGCAGCAATGCGGCCACCAGTACCGGAACCACGATGTACAGGCCGACCGACAGCAGCAACGTATCCCACGGTACGGTGATGGCCGACAGCCCCAGCAGCAGCGCCACCACCGGCGCATAGGCCACCACCATGATCGCGTCGTTCAGTGCCACCTGGCTCAGCGTGAAGTTGGCATCGCCGCGGCACAGGTTGCTCCATACGAACACCATGGCCGTGCAGGGCGCGGCCGCCAGCAGGATCAGGCCGGCGATGTAGCTGTCGATCTGGCCGGCGGGCAGCCAGTCCGCAAAGACGTGGCGCAGGAAGAGCCAGCCCAGCAGCGCCATCGAGAATGGCTTCACCGCCCAGTTGATGAACAGCGTCACCCCGATGCCTTTCCAGTGCTGGCCCAGCTGGCGCATCGCACCGAAATCCACCCGCAGCAGCATCGGGATGATCATTAGCCAGATCAGCACCGCCACCGGCAGGTTGACTTTGGCCACTTCAGCCGCCGCCAGGGAGGCGAAAGCACCTGGCAGGAAGTGCCCGAGCAGCGTGCCGACGATGATGCACAGCGCGACCCAGAGCGTCAGGTGGCGCTCGAACAGGCCCATGGGTGCCGCTGTGCTCATGGCGTGCGCGCTGCCGGCAGCAGATGGCCGATCTGGTCCAGCGCCTGCTGCAGCATTCCGCGGTCCTGCCACACGTGCCCGGGCAGCGCCAGCAGGGCCTGCACGCGTGCCTTCACGATGGCATGCGCGTGGGCGAAGGCGGCAGCCTTGTCGGCATCGCTGCCCTCTGCCTCGGCCGGGTCCGGCAGGCCCCAATGGCTGCGGATGAAGTCACCGAACACCACGGGGCAGGCTTCCGCTGCCGCCGCATCGCAGACGGTGATCACAAGATCCATGGGGGCGGAATCAGCGAACTCATCCCAGGATTTGCTGCGCAGTCCCGCGACCGGGATGCCTTCTGCGCGCAGCTGTGCAAGCGCGAACGGATTGACCTGGCCGGTCGGGTGGCTGCCGGCACTGTAGGCCGTGAAGCGGCCGCCGCCCCATGCGCGCAGGGTGGCTTCGGCCAGCACGCTGCGGGCGCTGTTGCCGGTGCAGAGAAACAGGATGGAGCGGGACATGATGGCGTTTCCGAATCAGCAGCTGCAGGGATTGCCCAACGGCGCGCACTGTTCGCTGGGCGAACCGGCGCAGCAGTTGTGCGTGAGGTACTCGATCAGGCCGGTCATTGCGCTGAAGTTCGCGCGGTAGCAGACGTGGCGGCCCTGGCTCTCGCTCTCGACCAGGCCGGCCTGTACCAGTTCCTTCAGGTGGAAGCTGAGGGTGGCGGGAGGAACCTGGAGGGCTGTGGCGATGTCGCCGGCCATGCGACCGGCCGGGCCGGCTTCGACCAGCAGGCGGAAGGCTGCCAGGCGGGTGGCGTGGCCGAGCGCGGTGAGCGCAGTGATTGCATTTGACGTTTCCATATTTCTAGAATAGTCGAATGAATAAGCCGACCACAAGTCCTTCGTTGCCCCATCTGAGGGAAGCCTCGCTTCCCCAGCCTGATCACCAGCGGTTGGCCGCCGAACGCCAGGGGCCGCCACGTATCCTGCTGCTGTACGGCTCACTGCGGCCGCAATCGTTCAGCCGCAAGCTGGCACTGGAGGCCGAACGCCTGCTGCAGCATCTGGGCTGCGAAACGCGCGTCTTCGATCCAAATGCCTTGCCGCTGCTGGACAGCGTGGACAAGGGGCACCCGGAAGTGCAGCGGCTGCGCGAGTGGTCGCACTGGTCGGAAGGGCAGGTGTGGGTCAGCCCGGAGCGGCACGGCACGGTGACCGGCGTGTTCAAGAACCAGATCGACTGGCTGCCACTGGAAGACGGCAGCGTGCGGCCGACCCAGGGCAGGACGCTGGCGGTGATGCAGGTCTGCGGCGGTTCGCAGTCGTTCAACACGGTCAATACGCTGCGGGTGCTGGGCCGCTGGATGCGCATGTTGACCATTCCCAACCAGTCGTCGGTGGCCAAGGCCTGGCAGGAGTTCGACGAAGACGGGCGGATGAAGCCCTCGCCCTACTACGATCGCGTGGTGGATGTGGTCGAAGAACTGGTGAAGTTCACGCTGCTCACCCGCGGCCGTGCCGACTACCTCGTGGACCGTTACAGCGAGCGGAAGGGCGATGCGCTGGCGGTCGAGCTGGCGCGGGCGGCGGGAGCGACCGGCGTCTGAGGGAGATGCCGAATCGCGCACGATTCCAGTTCAGGTAGCCGGCGCAGGCTGCAGGGCTTCCAGCACCCGGCAATCGGCCACGCGCCCGCCGGGGCAGTTGCCGATCATCCGCTGCAGTTCGCCCTGCAGCGTCTGCAGGTCGGCAATCCTGCGCGCGATGTCGGCAATGTGCGCCTTCACCACGTCATCCACCGAACTGCATTGGTGCTCGCGTTGTTCGCCGAAGGCGATCAGCTCGCGGATCTGCTCGATGGCGAACCCCAGCTCGCGCGCACGGCGCACGAATGCCAGCCGCCGTTGGTCCTGTGCGTCGTAGCAGCGGTAGTTGCCCTGCGAACGCAGCGGCGGCTGCAGCAGGCCAATCTTTTCGTAATAGCGGATGGTCTCTGCCTTGGTGCCGGTCTGGCGGGCCAACTGGCCGATGGTGAGTGGGGCTGTCATGGGCTTGACCTTGTAGGGGCTACAAGGTTGATAAAGGCAGCTCCCTTTCATTTCAAGCCCGGGCGCGCCCGGCGGAGCGCCCCCATGGACCAGTGCTGCGGCCACAAACGCCAAGAGCTGGCATCGATAGCGCTGCACAGCGCCCAGCGGCGGGTGCTGGTGGCGGTGCTGGCAATCAACCTGGCGATGTTCTTCATCGAGTTCGGCGCGGGCCTTGCCGCGCGATCCAGCGCCCTGCAGGCCGACGCGGTCGACATGCTGGGGGATGCCATCGTCTATGGCCTGAGCCTGTGGGCGGTAAACCGGGGCGCGCGCTGGGAGGCGGGCGCGGCGCTGGCCAAGGGTCTGCTGATCCTGGCCTTCTTCGTGTTCATCGTGTTCGAAGTGGCCGGCAAGCTGGTCAATGGGGTGCCACCGTCCAGCACGCTGATGCTGGTGTTCGGTGGCATTGCCCTGGTGGCGAACCTCACCTGCCTGGCGCTGCTATGGCGATTCCGCAGGTTGAACATCAACATGAAGAGCACGTTCGAGTGCTCGCGCAATGACGTGGCCGCGAACCTGGGCGTGCTGGTGGCCGCGGGTGGCGTGGCCATGACCGGGCGCGGCTGGCCGGATATTGTCGTTGGCGCAGTGATCGCCCTGTTGTTCCTGAGGTCGGCAGTGGGCGTGATCGCTGAAGCGTGGCCGGCATGGCGGGCAGCACGCCGACAGTGACTCAGTTGCGGTGGTGCCTGCTTGGGCAGACTGCCACCTGTTGGCTGCGCTGATCGATCAGCACCACTGCTTCCTGCAGCGCATGGGCACCCACCACCGCTTCGGGATAGTGGTCGGACACCCGTACGTGCAGCCCCTGCAGCGCCAGGCCGCCGATCAACACGGGAACATCCAGCTGTGCATGTCCGCCATCGACCTCGCCGTGACTGAGGGTCAGTCGATCCCCGGTGGTCACTGCGGCACCGGCTGCCCGCCGGAAGAGTGCCGTGGGCAGCACCATCGCGACGTTGGCGCCGGTGTCCAGCTGCGCCTCTGTGGTCACTGTTCCAATCGTTACCGGGATGCGGAAGGCGCGTGAGTAGGCGAGCGTGTCCGGTTGCGCGGGCAGGAGGTTGATGTCGCGGCGGAACTGCAGGCGCCGTTGCGGGTAGTCGATGATCAGCACACCATCAGCGAAGAATCCGCGCGCAAGGATGCCGTCGAAAGCTGCGTCTTTTGATTGCCGTGCATTGTAGTCGCGGGTGAGCGCGATCACGTCGCTGCGGCGCAGCCCGTCGAGCGCCAGGGTGTTGATGCGCACCGTATCGGCCTCGGCTGTCTGTACGCCGTCGGAGTGGCGGGTGCTGGCGTCCGCCGGCAGCGCCAGTTGACGGACCAGGCGGGCGTCCGCGCGGGCCATGCCGCTGGCGCCGGTATCGATGGCGAAGCGGTACGGGCCGCTGCCGTTGACCTGCACCTGCACATGGATGCGCCCGTCGACGACGTCGAAGGGAACGTCGATGATGCGCTCGCCCGGGCGGGCGGCGAGGGAACAGGCGCTCTCCAGCACGGGTGAGGCGAGGATGGGCGCAGCGAACGGCCACAGAGTGAAGATGGCAATGCTGCGCCAACGGCGAGTGCCGAGTGCGCTATGGCGATGCGGGGGAACGCGCCTCATGATCCTGTTCCATGGGTGTCCAGGATCTTCTGATGCGTGAGGGATGCAGGCGGTTGCAGGTTTTTCCTGCTCCGCAGGCTGCTCCGAAAGCTGTCGCGGCAATCGGCTGGATCTGGAATCCGCGCGGGTGGAAATGTGACCGATGTCGCGGGCCTTGACTTGAATATGTCACCGTCTTCAACGATAAAGGCGGCATGTGGCACTGCCGCATTCCGGACCAGGGACGATCCGAAGCATGACGTGATGGGGCTCTACCCCCGCGTTCTCGTTCCCGCCGGCGCTGTGTTCGTCCAGGAAGGAGAACAGGGATGTTGGAACGACTGAAGACCCTATCGCGTGCCGTGCTGGCGATTGTTGCCGTCGGCTTCGTCGCCCCTGCTGTGGCACAGGCGCAGGAAAGCAAGATCACCTGGCGTATTTCGCAGCCCGGCGGCGATGCGACCCAATACAAGACCCAGCAGGCGGCGGTGGCCGCCATCAAGAATCTGCCGGCGCCCAGCCCGTTCCCGCCGGAGTTCCAGTTCGGCTGGCAATCTGTCGACAAGATCAAGTCGAAAGTCGTGGACTTGAACGGAAACACGTCGATCACCTACTGGATGGGGAAGACGCAGCCCTCCGACCCGGACTGGTCCTACATCGGGCGTGACATATTCCCGACGGAAGAGGCGATGGTGGCCGATTTTCTTGCGGACCAACAAGCCAGCAATCCCGTGTGCCCCGGGGCGGCGGTCACTCCGTCTGGCGATTGGTTTGCGGCTTCGCCCGATCAGGAAGGTGTCATCGAGTCACGCTACTACGATCTGACTTCAATGGCTGGCAACAATACGGCTGAATCGCCCTGCACCCCGTATACCGGGACGGTTGCGGTCGCGCGTACCCGGCGCTTGAACTGCCCGATTCCGCTCACGCAGTGGTCCAACAAGCACAGCGCATGCGTCAGCGAAGAGTTCGTTGCGACCATCACTTCGAAGTCGCAGAAGTGCGACAAGGACGGCGGCAACGGTAGCTGCCCCATGTCCCGCAACGATACAGCGGCGAACATGAGTCCGATTCCCGACAAGGACCCGGCCTCCAACGGCGGTACCTGCGACGGCAATGTCGGCAACCCATGTGATGTTAAAACTGGCGAGAAGTACGAGATCGCGCCGGACTTCGACCTGGGCTGGATCGCGCTGACGCGCTTCTATCACTCCGGCATTTCCACGTCCTCCGGTGGCTTCGGTTATGGCTGGACCCATTCGCTGGGCGCCCACCTGGCACTGGATGGCGCTGACAGCGTTGGCATCATTGAAAGCACCGGTTTCCAGCGTGTATTCAAGAAGATCGGCCAGGCCTATGAGGCGGACGACGACAGTGGTGATCGTCTCGTCCAGAACGGTAACTGGACGCTGTATTCGGCGGGCTCCATCTCGACCTTCGGCGCGGACGGGCGTCTGGTCGCCAAGCGCTTCGCGGATGGCACGTCGCTGACCTATATCTACGATGACAGCGATCGCCTTGCGGCCGTCACCCACAGCAGTGGCCGCACGCTGGAGTTCGTTTACCAGTCCAACGACTACGAGGCGCTGATCAGTTCGGTGCTGGTCGAAGGCATTGCGCTCGCCACCTTTACCTACACGCCGCAGAACCAGGTCGCCACGGTGACCTATGCGGGAGGTGGTGTGCGCACGTATCACTACGAGAACCAGGACTTCCCCCAGCACCTGACCGGCATCACCGCCGAGGACGGTCGCCGCTACAGCACCTTTACCTATGATTCCATCGGCCGTGTGATCTCCAGTCAGCACGCCGGCGGTGCCGATGGCGTGGCGCTGGCCTACAGCCCCAACGGCGGTGCGGTGGTTACCGACGCGCTTGGGCGGCAGACCGACTACACCCTGACACCCGGCGGCGACACCGCGCCGTCGCGCAAGGTGACCGGCCTGACCGATTCGCAGGGAACCGTCAGCCGAACCTACTACGACCAGAGTGCCGACTTCCGCCGGCGCCTGGATACCTACACCGATCGTCGCGGCATCCAGACCAAGCACACCTATGCGCAAGGCACCGATGCGGTGAGCGGCCGTGCCGTCAGCATCCATACCGTGACCGAAGCGGTCGGCCAGCCCGAGCAGCGGGTAGTGACCACCGCGCGCGACGTCGAAACCAATGCGGTACTGACCACCCGGATCGGTAGCCGCGAAGTGCGTACGGCCTTCAATGCCCGACGCCAGCCGACGGCCAACACGGTGACCGACACTGCTTCCGGTCAGACGCGCATCACCAGCTACACCTACTGCGAAGCCGCTGATGTGGCAGCGGCAGGCAGCTGCCCGGTGGAGGGGCTGCTGAAAAGCGTGGATGGCCCGCGCACGGATGTGGCCGATGCCGTTACCTACGCCTACTACCCGGCAGATGATGCGGGGTGCGCGACCAACGCTACCTGTGGCTACCGGAAGGGCGACCTGCGCAGCGTGACCAATGCGCTGGGCCAGACGGTCGAGACCCTGGCCTACGATGCGTTCGGGCGGCCGTTGTCGGTCAAGGACGCCAACGGCGTGGTCACCGATTACACCTACCATGCCCGCGGCTGGCCGACCTCGATCACCGTACGCGGTGCCAGCACGGCCGAGAATCGGGTCACCCAGCTGAGCTATTGGCCGACGGGCCAGGTGCAGAAGATCACCGAGCCGGATGGCAGCAGCGTTTCCTACGTCTACGATGCTGCGCTGCGCTTGACCGACATCGAGGACAACGCAGGCAACACGATTCACTACACACTGGACAACGCCGGCAATCGTCTCAAGGAAGACACGCTGGATACCGGCGGCACCCTGCGCCGTACCCTGGCACGGACGTTCAACACGCTCGGCCAGCTGACCGCGCTGAAGGACGCAGGCAATCACGCCACCGGCTTTGTCTACGATGCCAATGGCAACCCGCAGACGGTGACCGATGCGCTGCAGCGCGTGACCAGCCAGCAGTATGACCCGCTCAACCGACTGGCCCAGACCCTGCAGGACGTCGGCGGCGTGGCGGCGGAGATCCGCAGCCAGTACAACGCGCTGGATCAGGTCACCCAGGTCACCGACCCGAAGGGCCTGCACACCACATACGCCTACAACGGGTTCGGCGATCTGACCGGCCAGGTCAGCCCGGACAGCGGCGCCAGCAGCTTCACCGTGGATGCGGCAGGCAACCGCAAGACCACTACCGATGCACGCGGCGTCACCGCCACCTATCACTACGATGCACTCAACCGCCTGGTCGGTGTCGCCTATCCGGATCCCAATCTGGACGTGGGCTACAGCTACGACGTGACGCCTGCTGCGTGTACCGCCGACGAGCGCTTTGCCAAGGGGCGCCTGGGGCAGGTGTTGCACGCCAATGGCAGCGCCCAGTACTGCCACGACCGCTTCGGCCAGGTCACCCGCAAGGTGCAGACCGTCAACGGCGTCGCCAGCACGCTGCGCTACGCCTACAGCAAGTCGGGTCGCCTGACTGCGTTGACCTACCCCGATGGCAGTGTGGCCGACTACGTGCGCGATACCCAGGGGCGCATCAGCCAGATCGGACTGACCCGGCCCGGCCAGGCACGCCAGATCGTGGTGAGCAACGTGACCTATGCGGCCTTCGGCCCGGCCACCGGCTGGACCTATGGCAATGGCCGCCACTTGCAGCGTTCGCTGGACCTGGACTATCGCCCGCAAGCGGTGCACGACCCGGCCGCGGGCGGCCTGTCGCTGGGCTACGGCTATGACCCGGTCGGCTCGATCACCGAGCTGAAGAACGGCACGGGCTCGACGATGCTGGCCAAGTACGCCTACGACGCGCTGGGTCGCCTGACCCAGACCCAGGACGGCACGACCGGCACGCCGATCGAAACCTATGCCTATGACGCCACCGGCAATCGCACCGCGCTGACCACCTCGGCAGGCACTGCCAGCTACAGCTATCCCGCAACCAGCCATCGCCTGACTGCGGTGGATGGCGAAACGCGCAGCCATGACGCAGCGGGCAACACCACCAGCATCGGCAGCAAGACCTTCACCTACAGCGATGCCAACCGCATGAACGCGGTGAAGCAGGGCAATGCCGTGCTGGAGAGCTACGGCTACAACCATCGCGGCGAGCGCGTGCTGCGCACCCCGGCTAGTGGCGCTGCGCAGATCACCCTGTATGACGAGGCGGGGCAATGGCTGGGCAATTACTCGGTCACGGGCCAGGCGCAGCAGCAGGCCATCTGGCTGGACAACTATCCGGTGGCGCTGATCAATGTGCCGGGCACCGGCGTGCCGGAGTTAGCCTACGTCCAGCCGGATCATCTGGGCACACCGCGCGTGGTGATCGACCCGGTGCGCGATGTTGCGATCTGGGAGTGGAGCAACAAGAGCGAAGTGTTCGGTAATCAGATTCCGAGTGCCGACCCGGATGGTGATGGTGTGGTGTTCGAGCTGGCGCTGCGCTTCCCGGGCCAGCAGGCGACGGATGCGAGTGGGTTGTTCTACAACTACCAGCGCGAGTATGACCCAGCGGTCGGGCGGTATTCGCAGAGTGATCCGATTGGGCTTGGTGGAGGTGTTAGCACCTATTCCTATGCAATGGGCAATACAATTTCGCACGTTGATCCACTGGGTTTGAAAGACTCCCAGCCTGGAGTGACTGTGACAGAAACTGGCGCATATACGGTCGATTGGCGCTATTACGTGAATAGGACATTGGAAGCTCTTGGCTTTCCGGGGGCATTTGTCGCGGGAGCCAACGACTTCGGCGGGCAGTATGCCAATCAATGGTCAGCCACACACGTGGTTGGTGGTTCTCATAACGGATGGGTTGGCCAGGATAAGTACTTCCACTGCATGGCGAACTGCGAGGCTGCACAGAAGGGTATGGGCGGATCCGCTGCTGCTCAGTGCATAAGCAATGGGCGCGAGTGGTTCGATCAAACCATCAAGGGCGACTCTGCCGCTGACTCCGCTGCGGATCAGCTGGCAAATCGCCTCGGACGATCATCTGGACAAATGAGCCGTACGGGGAGTTGCTCGCAGATGTGCGGGAGCTATCGTCCGGGTGGAAGCTTCCCCTACTGATGACTTGGACGCCTCAAATGTACGCTCCCAAGCTGCTCCCAGTCGTGATGCTGTCAATTGCACTTTCTGGTTGCATGGAAGTTGCCAGCACCGAGTATGCAGACCGCAATCAAGCCGTCTCAAGACAAGCAATCGGCGAATCGAAGTGGTTGCCTTCATGGTTGCCTGAGGACGCGGTCAACATACGCGAATCGCACGACATGGACACAAATGAATCGTGGCTGGTTTTCCGCCTAACCAGCGGGATTCTTGCTTTGCCCGAAGACTGCAGGCTAGTGAGCAGGCCGGAGATGTCCGACGCGCGAGTCATGCGGAGATTTCCTCAGTTTGCCCGCAACGCGTGGTCGCGAGCGTCAAGCTATGGCGGCAAGTTCTATCTGTGTCCGGAGGGTAATGTTGGTCGCTGGGTCATGCAAGATGAAGAGTTGGGCCTTGTTTACAGTGGAATAAAATTCTAGGTGGATGGGCGGTCTCACCTGGCAAGCGAAATGCGTGAGTGGCAATTGGCGACCTCAAGGCTCTTGGTGCGCGTGGCCGTGGTGACGACTGTGTGGGAGAAATTCTAGGGTATCGGCTCCGTCGTCTATGGTGGCTGTAGGGCAGGCGGTAAGTAGAGGCGAATGGAATTAAGAGACAGTCTGAGAGAAAGAGTGGCGCTGCCGCCAAGTTGGCGGCGCCCGGATTCGGTCGCCCGGTCGTATGCGCCTGAAGGGGTCCAGTAGATGAATGAGGATTTCAACGCGCTCGAATGGTGTGACGCCACGTTGCTGGCCATCAATATTGACAGAAGCAATCCTGGCGTATGCGACGAGGTAAGGGTGCGGGTGCGCTGGCCGGATGGCCGGCAGGCAACCGTTTGCTTCCCGGAAGCCTACGGGTGCTCGGCGCTCATGAACTTCGGCGTTCTGGGTGAGGAGGGAATAGAGTTCGCCGTGGTGGACGAAGACGAGCCGGGACTCGCCGATCTTCTTGATCGTTGGAAGGCGGTCGGCTATCCGCTATCCGGCGTGAAGTGTTTCCGTATCGAGACCAGCTCGACCGGAAGCGTCATTCTCATCTACGCCAGGACATGGCGGATCGAGCATCTGCCGATGGCGGATGCAGTGCCCTGAAGGACATCCGGTGCCTAGATTCCTCAGCCCCGACGAGGTTTGCCTCACCAACTGGGTGCTGCCTGAAACGACGGAGTCGTCCTACGTGCCTGGTTTCGTGATTCTTGCTCCGGCGGTGCTGTTGGCCGCCACACTCTACATATTGGGGCCTTGATGATGGTGAAGCTCCTGACAGCACTACTTCTGATTGGAGTCGGACTTGGATTCTCTGGCGGCGCATGGGCTGTAGGAAAGCGGCCCTTCAAGATGATCCAGTTCTGCGTGCATGACCAAGAGGGCTTGAGGCGGTTCAAGCAGACCCTCAGCTCTATCGCCAAGGACGAAGGAATGCAGTTCTTTGATGGCAGCGCTGAATTGGATCGCCAGCTTGCCAGGGCAAAGGTGGACATGAAGCGCCCCGTCGTCTACGTCGGAGTGAAGCGGGAAGACGGCTCTGGACTGGAGGCGGGGAACCTCGGATTGGATCGCTTCGAGATAGCTATCGGCTTCTCTGAAGGGAAGATGCCCGCCGAGGCACGGTCATTCTCTGTTCGCCTCGAGCGCACCTTGGCCGAGCGCTGGAATGTACTCACGGTTCCCCCGGGCAAGGGCGCTGCCCCGACGGCGTGTCGGGCGGGAGGCGATCCTCGCTGAATGGCGTTGCAGATGGCCTTCACCCTTCGGGCTGCAACCGCCCCACCGCCTGCGCGCACAACGACTGGCAGGCCATGACCAACCCCTCCATCACCCGGTCGCCCACGTACTCTTCCGGTGCGCCGTTCTGCCGGGTCCGCTCGGCGGCCAGCAGGATTTCGTGCACCACCCCTAATCCACTCAACCCGCAATCGGCATCGGCCAGGGCCAAGCAGTATCCGGCAGCTGGTGCGGGTCCGAATGTGATTGACCCTTTGCTGGCGGGGCCTGTCGAGTGGCTCATTTCAATGACTTGACTCACCTGCCATGCGGATTTCCTGAAGCCTCTCGAAGTCGGGTCTGCTGAGGTAACGCGATGACCCACTACCGCCGTCGGGGTAGTAGTAAGTTGGGCCGACGCCTATTTGCTTCTCCTTAGTTCCAAAGGAGCGAACGAGATACTTGGAATGAAGGATCGGCTCAAAGTGGACGGTGTGCACATCGAATACGCGGATAATGATGGGCTGTTCTGCGTTCGTTGTCAGACTGATCCATTTCCTATGGGTGCCGATGAAGTGCTCTGATAGCCAAGGATAGTAGTCCTTCTTCAGCGAAACAAAGCCATCAATGCTGGTGCTGGGCCTGGCGTTGGGCCCTCCATATGCAGAGTTGGCCTCATCAAACGTTACAATGAAGTCGCCTCCGCCCCCGAGTTTCACGTCATCGCCAAACTTGGAAGCGTCTTCGTAACGAACTCCGAGAGTTACGTTGCTTAGTCGCCATCGACATGCTCCGCCGCCATTGACTGCCACTGTGGCCTCATAAACATCCGTTCCTGGGCGGCGCACAGGCTGAAGCTCAAGTCCCGCATAGTTGTCTCGTGTACGTTTTTCCCAGTCCAGCGTGGACCGATACGTCGTGGTGCATTTCGTCGAGCGGTAGATCACCTGCATGTCTCTGGCCACAAGCTCCTCGGGGACCTTGACGGTCACCTTGACCGTGCCAGCCTCCGGCTTGGGTGAAAGTGCTTGATTCCGGGTAAGGTGGCAGCCGCTCAGAAGCAGGAGGGCGAGGATTGCTGCTGGCATCGGAAGGCTCATCTGCTTGAGTCGGGGCATGCTGACTCCTTCTGAATGCTGACGGTGCCATCGGTATCCTCTTTCAAGCAGAATGTCGCTTCGTAGATTGCGGTAGGCATGTACCAGAGAATCGGAATTCTCCGGGTCATTTGAAAGTAGTAGATTGTGTTCAAACTCAAAGGAGAGTTCTCTCTACCGTCTTCGGATGGATCATGCCGGTAGCCGTCAGGCATTGAATCGTATGAAATGCAATTGCCAGGCCTGAGTTTCATCGGATCGGCGCCGTCCTTCAGCTCGATGGTCCACCTTCCAGCTTGGAGTGCGTGGGACTCCATCATCATCACGTAGGACACTGGGAACGGCCGCCGGGCTTTTTGCGGGAGGCAGATCGCAGGGATGCTTCCGATCAGCCTGACATCTGCCTCTTCTCGGGTCAGCTGATACGCCTGTGCGATGTGGGGGATCGAGCAGCAACCAGCTGCGACGAGCAATGCAAAAGTGCTCTTGACAATCTTCATTGATTTTTCGGCGTCTCCGTCCTGCACTACTCTGAGGGGGCGAGCGATTCAATTGCCCTGATCAGCCTTGCCAGCATGGTCGTGTCGTCAGAAGGGTGGGGCGCGCGCCGGTCTGGAGCGGCCCTCGCACGGTGAGTAAGGAGAAGGGCGTCGCATTTGTGCGGGCGAACGCCGGGGCGAAAAGGGGGCAGAGGCGACATCGATAGAGGCTACTGCTCACCCACCTGCAACCGCCCCACCGCCTGCGCGCACAACGACTGGCAGGCCATGACCAACCCCTCCATCACGCGGTCGCCCACGTACTCTTCCGGTTCGCCGTTCTGGCGGGTGCGCTCCGCCGCCAACAGCATTTCCAGCACCACCCGCAATCCACTCAACGCGCAATCGGCGTCGGCCAGGGCCAGGCAGCGGCCGGGCAGTTGATGGCGCTCCGGCCAAGGTTGTCCGTCGGCCGCCGCACCGGAGCCGATGCGGTGGAGATTGGCAATGAAGGTGTTCCTGTCCACTGCGGGCACAGCCTGTGGCGAACCGTCGTCGTGGGCGGTACTGCGATAGGCGTGCAGATGGGGGAAGTCCGATTCGTTCATGGCAGAGCTCCGTGCAGGGCAATCGGTAGCCGCCACCCATAAAAGTGGCGGGCGGTGCATGGTTCGAATCCGGGTTGGTCCCAAGCCGGTGGGCGCGAACGCCCCCACGCACCGCCCGCCATAGCCGGCAGACGGATTGCCAGCCGGCGCC
Source organism: Stenotrophomonas sp. SMYL20 (assembly GCF_036320045.1). Lineage (NCBI taxonomy): Bacteria > Pseudomonadati > Pseudomonadota > Gammaproteobacteria > Lysobacterales > Lysobacteraceae > Stenotrophomonas > Stenotrophomonas sp. SMYL20. The sequence continues at coordinate 41,373 of NZ_JAWIRT010000010.1, forward strand.
ACGGAATGTGGACGCCGACTGGCAAGCGCAATCACTCAGGACCAACTCGGGATTCGAAACCCGGCCACCCTTTTTCCGGTGGCACGCCATCTGAGCCCCTGGCGCTGTGCAATACCAATCAGAAGAATTGCAAACATCACTCGATTGGAGACGCTTTCGGCATTCTCCCACGCTGTTAAGCACTGCCAGCGCTGGCTGGCGTGGTGATCCGCCCGCACCGTGCAATCTGCGACAGGTGTCGAGGTTGGGGGAGGGAAGGGCGCGGGTGGGGAGGGGCGATGGCGACAGGCTCCGCAGGGGCCTGAGTCGAGCATCGCTCGACGCTACAGACGCCAAAGCGTGACGTGCGACTCGGGTTGACGTTCCCAGCCACCAAGCGCAGGCTGGTCCGGCACGTTTCCTAACCAGAAGGAGACTTATGACCGCCACCGCTTCCCTGCATCCGACGCCCGATACCCCGGGGCGTTCACGGCTCTGGAGTGTGTTCTGGCTGCAGGGCGTCATTCCCAGCAACATTCTGTGGGCGGTCGCCCTCTGGGCGTTGGCCAACCAGCGCACCCCGCTGCTGCTGGGGGTATTCGCCGTGCTGCTGCTCTATACCGGCTGGATCATCCCGGCGGTGTGGCGGGCGGCGCCTACTGCGCACAACCCCAATCTGGGCGTGGCCGCGCGCGGGCTGACCGTGGCCTGGGGCCTGAACACCGTGCTGGTGATCTTCTTCCTGACCCTGCAGCTGGTGGCTCAATAGAACTGAACAGGCTCGCCGCCCCGGTCGAAGGCGGCGAAGCGGCCGATCTGACCGTCATGGATGGCGTTGACCATCAGCTGCAGCGGGCGAGCGGCCTCATCGCTGTTGGGCGCGAAACCGGCGCGGCCGTCCAGCGCGGCCACGAAGACCAGGTCCCAGTCGATGCCGGTGGTGGTCGATTCGGTGGCCAGCGCCTGGAAGCTGGCCACCTCGGCCGGCAGCTTGTCCACGCACAGCACCGGCGACAGGGTGCCGCCCTCGCGACGGTCATGCCGGTCGCGCTGGTCGCTGGTGGGCGATTCGGGCAGCTCGGCGCGCACAAATACGAACAGCAAGCGTTGCGGTTCAGCCTGCTGGCCTGCGGCGTGCAGCAGCTGCTGGAAATCGTTCATCATCATGAGGGTTGTCACACGCCCGCTGCACGGAAAGCCGCATGCTGCCATAACGCCTGCCGCGCGGGGCCGAAGACGATTGATTTAAGTCATGCCCATGGAACTGACGGCCGCGTACTCTGGCAATCGTTCCAGCAGACGAGGGTTTCCGGGCCGTTCCGGGCACAGGCAAGACGGTGGAGCAACAAGGTGGACCAGCCATGAGCCAACTCACCGACGGTTTCGGACGCAGCTTTCCGTACCTGCGCCTGTCGTTGACCGAAGCCTGCAACTTCCGTTGCAGTTACTGCCTGCCCGACGGTTACCAGGCCGATGGCCGCCCGCGCTTCCTGCAGGTGGATGAAATCGCGCGCCTGGTGCGCGCGTTTGCCGCGCTGGGCATGAGCAAGATCCGCCTGACCGGTGGTGAGCCCAGCCTGCGCAAGGATCTGGACGAGATCATCGCCACCGTGGCGGCGGTGCCAGGCATCCGCAAGGTGGCCATCACCACCAATGGCACGCTGCTGCCGCGGCGCCTGCCGGGCTGGCACCGGGCAGGCCTGACCGCGCTGAACGTGAGCATGGACAGCCTGCAGCGCGAGCGCTTCAGGACCATCACCGGACACGACCGCCTGCCGGAGATCGAACAGGGCCTGGCCCTGGCACAGGCGCTGGGCCTGCCGGCGATCAAGCTCAACGCGGTACTGCTGCGTGGCCTGAACGACGACGAGCTGCCGCAGTGGATGGACTACCTGCGTGACCGCCCCTTCAGCGTGCGCTTCATCGAACTGATGCGCACCGGCGACAACGAAGCCTATTTCCAGCGCCACCACCTGCGCGCCGACGTGGTGATCGAGCAGCTGCTGGCCGCTGGCTGGCACGAGCGCCCGCGCGCGGCCGATGCCGGCCCGGCGCGCGAGTTCGGCCACCCCGACCATCGCGGCAGCATCGGCATCATCGCCCCGTATTCGCGTGACTTCTGCAAGGGCTGCAACCGCCTGCGGGTGACCGCCAAGGGTGATCTTCGGCTGTGCCTGTTCGGCGAGTTCGGCGTGCCGCTGCGCCCGCTGCTGCAGAGCGACGATGACCACGACGCGCTGCTGGCACGCATCACCACACAGCTTGGCCTGAAAGCGGCCGGGCATGGACTGCACCAGGGCCAGACCGGGCTGACCCCGCACCTGGCCTCCATCGGAGGATGAGCAACACGATGAGTGGGGAATTGAATGCGGCCTTCCATATGGCCGATGTCCGCGGCAAGCGCATCACCCGCCGCCGTGCGGTGGCGGTGGGCGAGCTGCATGCCGGTCCGGTGGCCTATCCGCTGATCGTCGAGCGCCGCCTGCCCAAGGGCGATGCGCTGGTGATGGCCGAGATTGCCGGCCTGCAGGGTGCCAAGATGGCCTCGATGCTGATGCCGCTGTGCCACCCGCTGCCGCTGGAGCTGGTGCAGGTGTTCTGCGCGGCGGTGCCGGAACGGCAGGCGATCCGCGTGTGGTGCGAGTGCGCCAGCGAGGCGCGCACCGGCGTGGAGATGGAGGCACTGGCCGGCGTCAACGCGGCGCTGCTGACCCTGTACGACCTGAGCAAGCCGGTGGAACCGGCCCTGCGCATTGAAGGCATCCGCCTGCTGTTCAAGGAAGGTGGCAAGCGCGGCGTGTGGCTGCACCCGGATGGCATGGACGATGCCGAGCGCGCGCGCTTCAAGCCGCGTGCGCCGAAGGGCCTGGAGGGCGCGGCCTGCGCGGTGATCACGCTGAGCGATCGCGCCAGCGAGGGCACCTATGAAGATGTGACTGGCCCGACCCTGGTGAGCGGCCTGAAAAAGCTGGGCGGCGAGGTGGTGGCGGCCGAGGTATTGCCGGATGGCATCGAGCCGTTGGCGGGCCACCTGCAGGCGTTGGCTGCCAAGGGCGTGCGCCTGTGCCTGTGTACCGGCGGTACCGGACTGGGTCCGCGTGACCTGACCCCTGAGGCGCTGCGTTCCTTGAACGCACGGCCGGTGCATGGCTTGGCGCAGATGGTGCGGGCACTGAGCGCACAGCACACGCCGATGGCCTGGCTGAGCCGCGCCGAGGTGGTGCAGCTGGGCAACATGCTGGTGTTCGCACTGCCGGGCAGCCCGAAGGCGGCGGCGCAGTGCCTGGACATCCTGGCGCCGGTACTGGGCCACGCCCTGGCGATGGTCGACGGTGGTGGCCACTGATGATTGCCTATAGCGAAGCGTTGCAGCACCTGCTGGACGCAGCCACGCCGCTGCCGGCCGAACATCTGCCGCTGCATGAGGCCGGCGGCCGTACCCTGGCCAGTGACATCATCAGTGGGCAGTCGCTGCCGCCGTTCGACAATTCGGCGATGGACGGTTTCGCGCTGCGCGCCAACGGCGCGACGTTCGAAGCCGGTACCGAATTCGCGGTGCAGGGCTGGCAGGCAGCCGGCGATGCCGGCGCCGAAGGCGGCGAGGGTGCCTGGGAAATCATGACCGGCGCGCGCATGCCGGTTGGACTGGATACGGTGGTGCCGGTCGAGAACGTGGACGTCCTCGCCAGCGAGGATGGGCGCCCGACCCGCATCGCCTTGAAGGGCACGGTGAAGGCGGGCCAGAACGTGCGCCTGCGCGGCCAGGATGTGAGCGACGGCGAACGTGTGCTGCAGGCCGGGCAGGTGCTGGACATCAATGCGCGCACCCTGCTGCATGCCATCGGCGTGGGCCAGGTGGCGGTGGTGGCACGGCCGAAGGCGGCGGTGATCGCCACCGGCAAGGAGCTGGTGACCGAGGCGGCGCAGACGCTTGAGTCCGGCCAGATCCGTGACAGCAACCGGCCGTATCTGGTGGGCCGCCTGCAGGCCGCCGGTGCCGAAGTGGTCTGGCAGGGCACCGTGGGCGATGACGTGGCCGCGTTCAACGCGGTGCTGGATGAAGCGCTGGCCGCAGGTGCGCAGCTGCTGATCAGCACGGGCGCGGTGTCGGCCGGCCGCTACGATTTCGTTCCCGATGCACTGCGTGGCCGTGGTGCGCGCATCGTGTTCCACAAGGTGGCGATCCGCCCGGGCAAGCCGCTGCTGTTTGCGGTGCTGCCCAATGGCGCGCTGTATTTCGGTCTGCCCGGCAACCCGGTCTCGGCCGCCGTGGGCCAGCGCTTCTTCGTGGAGCCGGTGCTGCGCCGCCTGCTGGGTTTGGCACCGGAAACCGTGTTGCAGCTGCCGCTGCAGGCCGACGTGCGCAAGCCGCCGGGCCTGCGCTTCCACGCGCGTGCGCGGGTGGAAGTGGACGCGCAGGGGCGCCTGAGTGCGCGCGTGCTGTCCGGGCAGGAGTCGTTCCGTTTGATGTCCATGCTGCAGGCCAACGCCTGGGTGGTGCTGGAGGCCGAGGGAGACCTGGCCAACGCTGGCACCTACGTGCGCGTGCAGGGCTGGGGTCACCATGACCCGGTGCAGCTGGCGAGCCAGGAGTCATGATGAAACAGGTGAATCTGCAGCTGTTCGGTGCGTTTTCCGATCTGGATGCCAGCCGCGAGATCGTGGTGGAGGTGGCCGGTGGCACCGTGGCCGACCTGCGCCAGGCGCTGCGCGAGCTGCTGCCGACGCGTTGGCCGGGTTTCCGCGCGGGCCTGCTGGATTACTCGGCATTTGCCGACCAGCAACGCGTGCTGCGTGACCACGAGGCGCTGCCTGACGATGGCCGGGTTGCGATCCTGCCGCCGGTGAGCGGGGGCTGAGCGATGAGCGAGAAGATCATCGCCAAGGTGGTGGATCGCGCGCAGGCGTCGATCGATCCGGCCGAGGGCATCGCTGCGGTGTCCGATCCGGGTTTCGGTGGCATCGATGTGTTCATCGGCAAGGTGCGCGACGTCAACATCGGCCGGCCGGTGAACGGGATTACCTATGACCTGTTCGAGCCGCTGGTGCTGAACGAGTTCAAGCGCTTGGCCGCCGAGGTCGAGGCGACGTTCGGTCCGAAGCTGAAGCTGTATGTGGCCCATGCCAAGGGCCGGTTGGGCATTGGCGATGTGGCGGTGGTGGTGGCGGCGGGCAGCCCGCACCGGGACGAGGCATTCCGGGCCTGCCGGCAGTTGATCGAGGTGGTGAAGCACCAGTGCCCGATCTGGAAGCAGGAGCATTACGAGGACGGCGACAGCGAGTGGAGCGAGGGCTGCAGCCTGTGTCATGCGGACAGCGAACCCGCACACGCCCATGACCATGCGCACGACCACCACCATTGAGTTCGCTGCAGCCACGCATGGCGTGGCTCTATCACCGAATGTCTGGATGGCCGTGGGGTTCAGTAGATCCACGCCATGCGTGGATGGGGCCGTTCCCGCGTATCCAACCGGCGCAGCCACGCATGGTGTGGCTCTACCATGAATGGAACCATCAACGGCATCGTGCTGGCCGGCGGCCTGTCCAGCCGGATGGGGCGCGACAAGGCGCTGCTGCCGTGGCAGGGGCGCACGCTGCTGGAACACATGCGTGGCCTGCTGCTGCAGGCCGGCGCCGAACGGGTGTGGGTGAGCGGCGACTATCCGGCCTTCGGCGGCATCCCCGATCAGGTGGCGCGCTGCGGTCCCCTGGGTGGACTGCACAGCGTGATGCAGCAGATGCCCGATAGCCTAGCCTGGGTGGTAGCGGTGGACACGCCGTTGCTGGCACCGCGGCTGCTGCAACGGTTGGCCGCCGAGGGGCGGGGCGCATGTACGATCTTTGACGGGCATCCCTTTCCCATGCGGTTGAATGTGGACAATGCCACTCGTAGCGTGCTGGCCGCGATGTTGGATGATGCGGACGGGCCGCGCTCGGTACAGGCCTTCCAGCGCCGCCTGCAGATGCACGCGCTGCTGCTGGAAAGCGTTGACGAAGCCTGCCTGGTCAACTGCAATACCCCCGAACAATGGGAGGATGTTGCGTCATGAAAGTGCAGTTGCAGGATCAATCAGTACGGCTTCGCCTGGACGAGGCAGAACTGGCGCGCCTGCTGGCCGGTGAATCGGTCGAGAACATGACCCGCTTTGGCGGCATCGAGGGCTGGGGCATGGCGGTGTCGCTGCATGGCGGCGATCAACCGGTGCTGCTCGATGGCGGCACCTTCTGCCGCCTGGTACTGCCGCGCCCGGCAGTCGAGGCCTTGGCGGCGCGGCTGCCGTGCCGGGATGGCCTGCCGTTCGACATTGCCCTGGAAGATGGCGGCCAGCTTCAGCTGCAGTTCGATGTGGACGTGCGCGACAGCGTACGCCAGCGCGGGGTGACCCGCCGCACCACCGCGCCTTCGGTTTGACATTTGTCAGGGGCAGGGTGGAAACCGGCCCCTGATTGATCCAGATCAACCCCGTCGTTGTTGCTGCACGGCCTAATGGCTGCATGACGACGGGTCACAACTTGAAAGCAGTACCCACGTCATTCCACAGCCTTGGAGCCATGTATGACCGTCGGTAGCGATCCTGTTGTCCGCAGCACTGCCAGTCCAGGTCGCGTCATCAGCGACTGGACGCCGGAGGACCCCGGCTACTGGGCGCGCACCGGCAAGCGGGTCGCCACCCGCAACCTGGTCATCTCGATCCCCTCGCTGCTGCTGGCCTTCTCGGTCTGGGTACTGTTCTCGGCGGTGTCGATCAGCCTGCCGAAGATCGGCTTCAACTTCAGCACCGACCAGCTGTTCTGGCTGGTGGCGCTGCCCAGCCTGTCCGGCGCCACGCTGCGCATCTTCTATTCGTTCGTGATTCCGATCTTCGGTGGCCGCCGCTGGACCGCGCTGTCCACGGCCTCGCTGCTGGCGCCGACGCTCTGGCTCGGCTTTGCGGTACAGAACCCGGCCACGCCGTACGGGGTGTTCGTGGCCATCGCGATCCTGTGCGGGTTCGGTGGCGCGAACTTCTCGTCGTCGATGTCCAACATCTCCTTCTTCTACCCCAAGCAGAAGCAGGGCCTGGCGCTGGGCCTGAACGCCGGCCTGGGTAATGTGGGCGTGTCGGTGGCGCAGGCGGTGATCCCGCTGGTCATCACCGTGGGCGTGTTCGGTGCGCTGGGTGGTGCACCGCAGCCCACGGCGGAGGGCGGGGCGCCGTTGTTCCTGCAGAACGCCGGCTTCATCTGGGTGCCGGCCATCGCGCTGTGCGCCATCGCGGCCTGGTTCGGCATGAACGACCTGACCAGTGCGCGTTCGTCGTTCTCAGAGCAGGCGGTGATCTTCCGCCGCAAGCACAACTGGCTGATGTGCTGGTTGTACATCGGCACCTTCGGTTCCTACATCGGTTTCTCGGCCGGCTTCCCGATGCTGGTGAAGAGCCAGTTCCCGGATGTGAACCCGCTGGCCTACGCCTTCATCGGCCCGCTGCTGGGCGCATTGATGCGCTCGGTGGGTGGCAGCATGGCCGACCGCTGGGGCGGCGCACGCCTGACCTTCTGGGTGTTCGCGCTGATGATCGCGGCGGTGTTCGGCGTACTGCACTTCCTGCCCAGTCACGGCCAGGGCGGCAACTTCCATGGCTTCCTGCTCAGCTTCATGGCGCTGTTCGTGCTCAGCGGCATCGGCAACGGCACCACCTTCCGCATGATCCCGGTGATCTTCCGCACCCTGCATGAGCGCTGGTCGGCCAACGACAACGCCGAGGGCAAGGCCACGGCCGCACACCAGGCCAGCATCGAGTCGGCCGCGGTGGTCGGTTTCTCCGGTGCGATCGGTGCCTATGGCGGTTTCTTCATTCCCAAGAGCTACGGCTCGTCCATCACCTTGACCGGCAGCCCCGACATGGCGCTGTACGGATTCGTTGTTTTCTATGTCACCTGCTTGGCCGTGACCTGGTGGTGGTACTACCGGCGCGGTGCCGAGACACCCTGCTGACGACATGAAAACGCACCGCAGCCAGATGACACACACAGCCACGATGCCGATGTCCGCAAAGGGAGACCCCCGATGAGTTATTTCCTCGATCGCTTGCAGTTCTTCAAGCGTGACCCCCAGACCTTTGCCGATGGCCACGGATTCGCCAAGAGCGAAGGCCGTGACTGGGAAAACAGCTACCGCGCCCGCTGGCAGTACGACAAGATCGTGCGTTCCACCCACGGCGTGAACTGCACGGGTTCGTGCAGCTGGAAGATCTACGTCAAGAACGGCCTGGTCACCTGGGAAACCCAGCAGACCGACTACCCGCGTACGCGCCCGGACCTGCCCAACCACGAACCGCGTGGCTGCCCGCGTGGCGCCAGCTATTCCTGGTACCTGTACAGCGCCAACCGGCTGAAGTACCCGCTGATCCGCGGTACGCTGCTGCGCCTGTGGCGCGAAGCACGGAAGAGCAAGGCCCCGGTCGATGCCTGGGCCAGCATCGTGGAGGACAAGGAGAAGGCGCGTTCGTACAAGACCCGCCGCGGCATGGGCGGCTTCGTGCGCCTGCAGTGGGAAGAGGCCAACGAGATCATCGCCGCCTCCAACCTGTACACGGTGAAGCAGTATGGCCCGGACCGCGTGGTCGGCTTCTCGCCGATCCCGGCGATGTCGATGGTGTCCTATGCCGCCGGCGCGCGCTACCTGTCGCTGCTGGGCGGCGCCTGCCTGTCCTTCTATGACTGGTACTGCGATCTGCCGCCGGCCTCGCCGCAGATCTGGGGCGAGCAGACCGACGTGCCGGAATCGGCCGACTGGTACAACAGCCGTTACATCATCGCCTGGGGCTCGAACGTGCCGCAGACGCGCACGCCCGATGCGCATTTCTTCACCGAGGCGCGCTACAACGGCACCAAGACGGTGGCGATCTGCCCGGACTATTCCGAGCTGGCCAAGCTGACCGATCACTGGCTGCACCCCAAGCAGGGCACCGATGCGGCGCTGGCCTTCGCCTTCGGCCATGTGATCCTGCGCGAGTTCCACGTCGATTCGCCCTCGCAGTACTTCCAGGACTATTGCCGCCAGTACTCGGACATGCCGATGCTGGTGCGCCTGGAGCGCCGCGACGACGGTCGCCTGGTGCCGGGCCGTTTCCTGCGTGCCAGTGAACTGGGCGGGCTGGGTGAAGCCAATAATCCGGACTGGAAGACGCTGGCTTTGGACGAGACCAGCGGCCAGATCGTGGTGCCCAATGGCTCCATCGGTTTCCGCTGGGGCGAGAAGGGCAAGTGGAACATCGAGGAGAAGGAAAGCAATGGCGCCGATACGCGCCTGCGGCTGAGCCTGGCCGACGCCCATGAGGGCATCGAGGCGGTCAGCTTCCCGTACTTCGGTGGCATCGAGTCGGAGGGCTGGACCGCTGCGCCGGCCGACGACGTGCTTGAGCGCAACATCCCGGTGCGTCGACTGGCCCTGGCCGAGGGTGGCGAGACCCTGGTGGCCACGGTCTACGACCTGCTGCTGGCCCAGTATGGCGTGGACCGTGGCTTTGGCGGCGGCAACGTGGCATCGAGCTTCGACGACATGGTGCCGGGCACCCCGGCCTGGCAGGAACGCATCACTGGCGTGTCGCGTGCGGAAGTGATCGAGATCGCCCGCGAGTTCGCCCGTACCGCCGACAAGACCCATGGCCGTTCGATGATCATCGTCGGCGCCGGGATGAACCATTGGTTCCACAACGATATGAACTACCGCGGCCTGATCAACATGCTGATCATGTGCGGTTGCGTGGGCCAGACCGGTGGCGGCTGGGCGCATTACGTGGGCCAGGAAAAGCTGCGCCCGCAGACCGGCTGGCAGCCGCTGGCCTTCGGCCTGGATTGGAGCCGCCCGCCGCGCCACATGAACGGCACCTCGTTCTTCTACTTCAACACCGGGCAATGGCGCTACGAGAAGCTGCAGGTGGACGAGCTGCTGTCGCCGCTGGCGGACGCGAGCAAGTACAGCGGCAGCCTGGCCGACCTGAACCTGCGCGCGGTGCGCATGGGCTGGCTGCCGTGTGCGCCACAGCTGGACCGCAACCCGCTGCAGCTGGTACGCGAGGCGGACGCGGCGGGCGTTGCCCCGGCCGACTACGCGCTGGGCAAGTTCAAGGACGGCTCGCTGGACTTTGCCTTTGCCGATCCGGATGCACAGCAGAACCACCCGCGCATGATGTTCATCTGGCGCTCGAACCTGCTGGGTTCGTCGGGCAAGGGCCACGAGTACATGCTGCGGCACCTGCTGGGTACGCGCCATGGCCTGCAGGGCAAGGACCTGGGCGAGATGGGGGCGATCAAGCCGGAGGAAGTGACGTGGCGTGACGAGGCACCGGAAGGAAAGCTCGACCTGCTGGTCACGCTCGACTTCCGCATGTGCACCACCGCGCTGTACTCGGACATCGTGCTGCCCACGGCCACCTGGTACGAGAAGGACGACCTCAACACCTCGGACATGCACCCGTTCATCCACCCGCTGTCGAAGGCGGTGGACCCGGCCTGGGAATCGCGCAGCGACTGGGAGATCTTCAAGGAAGTTGCCCGCACCGTAAGTGAGATGGCGCCCAGTGTGCTGGGCGTGGAGAAGGACCTGGTGCTGGTGCCGACCCTGCATGACACCCCCAACGAGCTGGGCATGCCGTTCGGCGTGGCTGATTGGAAGAAGGGCGAGTGCGAGGCCATTCCGGGCCAGACCATGCCGTCGATGACGGTGGTGGAGCGCGACTACCCCAACCTGTACCGCAAGTTCACCTCGCTGGGCCCGCTGCTGGACAAGCTGGGCAACGGCGGCAAGGGCATGAGCTGGGACACGAAGCACGAGGTCGAATTCCTCGGCAAGCTCAACCACACCGTGCACGACGCGGGCGTGAGCCAGGGCCGCCCGGCCATTTCGACCGCGATCGATGCGGCCGAGGTGATCCTGCACCTGGCGCCGGAAACCAATGGCCACGTCGCAGTGAAGGCGTGGGAATCGCTGGGGACCTTCACCGGCCGCGAGCATACCCACCTGGCGGTGGGCAAGGAGCACGAGGCGATCCGCTTCCGTGACATCCAGGCACAGCCGCGCAAGATCATCTCTTCGCCGATCTGGTCGGGCCTGGAGGACGACAACGTCAGCTACAACGCCGGCTATACCAACGTGCACGAGCTGATTCCGTGGCGCACGGTGACCGGTCGCCAGCAGTTCTACCAGGACCACGAGTGGATGATCGACTTCGGCGAGGCCTTCATGGGCTACCGGCCGCCGGTCAACACGCGCACGGTGGAGCCGCTGCTGAACCAGCGCCCGAACGGCAACAAGGAGATCGTGCTGAACTGGATCACGCCACACCAGAAGTGGGGCATCCACAGCACCTACAGCGACAACCTGATCATGCAGACGCTGTCGCGCGGTGGCCCGATCGTGTGGATCAGCGAGGACGACGCGCGCAGCGCCGGCATCGTCGACAACGACTGGATCGAGCTGTTCAACGTCAACGGTGCGATCGCCGCGCGTGCGGTGGTCAGCCAGCGCGTGATGCCGGGCATGGCGATGATGTACCACGCCCAGGAACGCATCATCAACGTGCCGGGCTCGGAGATTTCCGGGACCCGCGGCGGCATCCACAACTCGGTGACCCGCATCGTGCTCAAGCCCACCCACATGATCGGCGGCTACGCGCAGCTGGCGTACGGCTTCAACTACTACGGCACGTGCGGCACCAACCGCGACGAGTTCGTGATCGTGCGCAAGATGGACAAGATCGATTGGTTGGACGATGAACAGCCCGCTGGTGCTTCGGCATCGGCCAGCAAGGAGGTGGTGTGATGAAGGTCCGTGCACAGATCGCGATGGTGCTGAACCTGGACAAGTGCATCGGCTGCCATACCTGCTCGATCACCTGCAAGAACGTCTGGACCTCGCGCGAGGGCGTCGAGTACGCCTGGTTCAACAACGTGGAAACCAAGCCGGGCATCGGCTACCCCAAGGAATGGGAGAACCAGGACAAGTGGAACGGCGGCTGGGTGCGTACCCGCGCCGGCAAGCTGGTGCCGCGTGCCGGTGGCCGCTGGCGGATGCTGGCCAAGATCTTCGCCAACCCGGACCTGCCGCAGATCGACGACTACTACGAGCCGTTCGATTTCGACTACCAGAACCTGCACACCGCCAAGGACAGCCAGCACCAGCCCACCGCGCGGCCGCGCTCGCTGATCAGTGGCGAGCGCATGCAGAAGATCGAGTGGGGCCCGAACTGGGAGGAGATCCTGGGTTCGGAGTTCAGCAAGCGCTCGCGCGACTACAACTTCGACCAGGTGCAGAAGGAGATCTACGGCGCCTTCGAGAAGACCTTCATGATGTACCTGCCGCGCCTGTGCGAGCACTGCCTGAACCCGGCGTGCGTGTCGGCGTGCCCGTCGGGCGCGATCTACAAGCGCGAGGAAGACGGCATCGTGCTGATCGACCAGGACAAGTGCCGCGGTTGGCGCATGTGCGTGTCGGCCTGCCCGTACAAGAAGATCTACTACAACTGGAAGAGCGGCAAGTCGGAGAAGTGCATCTTCTGCTACCCGCGCATCGAGATGGGCGAGCCGACCGTGTGTTCGGAAACCTGCGTGGGCCGCATCCGCTACCTGGGCGTGATGCTGTACGACGCCGATCGCATCGCCGAGGCCGCCTCGGTGGCCGCCGAGAAAGACCTGTACCAGGCCCACCTGGACATCTTCCTGGACCCGAACGACCCGGCGGTGATCGCCGCCGCGCGCAAGGAGGGCATCCCGGACAGCTGGCTGGACGCGGCCAAGCAGTCGCCGGTGTACAAGCTGGCGATCGACTGGAAGCTGGCGCTGCCGCTGCACCCGGAATACCGCACGCTGCCGATGGTCTGGTATGTGCCACCGCTGTCTCCGATCCAGTCGGCCGCCGAACGTGGTCGCGTGGGCATGAGCGGTGAGCTGCCGGACGTGGCCTCGCTGCGTATTCCGATGCGCTACCTGGCCAACCTGCTGACGGCGGGTGACGAAGCGCCGGTGGTACGCGCACTGGAGCGTCTGATGGCGATGCGTGCCTGGCGCCGGGCCAAGAACGTGGATGGCGTGGAAGACACCGCGGTGCTGGAACAGACCGGGCTGAGCATCGCCCAGGTGGAAGAGATGTACCGCTACCTGGCCATTGCCAACTACGAGGACCGTTTCGTGATTCCGACCGGCCACCGCGAATACGCCAACGATGCCTTCGGCGAGCGCGGCGGCTGCGGCTTCACCTTCGGCAACGGCTGCAACGGTGACAGCCCGGCCGACCTGTTCGGCCAGCGCAAGAGCACCACCTTCGTGGTGGACAAGGGTCCGAACCATCGCCGCAAGGAGGTGGTGTGATGAGCGTGCTCAAGCTGGTCGGGGTGCTGCTGGATTACCCCCGTGAAGAACTGTGGCAGCACGGCGAGGAACTGCTCGCCGCCTGCGACGACCCGGCGCTGAACACCGCCCGCCGCCAGCAGCTGCGCAGCTTCGTGCAGCAGCTGCTGGACACCGATGCGCTGGATGCGCAGGCGGCGTGGCTGGCCAGTTTCGACCGCGGCCGCTCGATGAGCCTGCTGCTGTTCGAACACATCCATGGCGAGTCGCGCGACCGCGGCCAGGCGATGGTCGATCTGGTCGAGACCTACCGCCGCAACGGCTTTGAACTGGATGCACGCGAGCTGCCGGACTACCTGCCGCTGCTGCTGGAGTTCCTGGCCCATCGCCCCGGCAGTGAGGCCCGCGAGTGGCTGCACCACATCGGCCATATCGCCGGGATGCTGGCGGCGCGTGCCGCCGAGCGCGAGCTGCCGCACCGGGTGCTGTTCGAGATCCTGGTCGAAGCCGGTGACGGCAAGGCCGATCTGCAGGCGCTGCGCCAGCGTGCCAGCGAAGAAGTCCGCGACGATACCGCCGAGGCCATGGACCGCTTGTGGGAGGAGGAGGCGGTGCGCTTCGGCGCCGAAGCCCCCGCCGAAGACTGCAAGCCGCCCGTGCGTTCGCCGGCCCGTCCTTCGCATCGAGAGGTCCAGCCATGAGTTACTCCCTGCATCAATTCGCCTTCCAGTACTACCCGTACATCGCCGTGGCGGTGCTGCTGATCGGCAGCTGGGCCCGCTACGACAAGGCCATGTATACCTGGCGCACCGGCTCCAGCCAGATGCTGTCGGACAAGGGCATGCGGATCGGCAGCAACTGCTTCCACATCGGCATCCTGGCCATCCTCGGTGGCCATCTGGTCGGCCTGCTGACCCCGCATGCGGTGTACGAGCACTTCATCACCTCGTCGCAGAAGCAGATGCTGGCGATGGTGGTGGGCGGCGTGTTCGGCGCGCTGTGCTTCATCGGCATCAGCATCCTGTTGGTACGCCGCTTGTTCAATGCGCGGGTACGGGCCACCGGCAGTTTCGGTGACACCCTGGTGCTGGTGCTGCTGTTCGCCCAGCTGTGCCTGGGCCTCTACAGCATCCGCGTCTCGTCCGGCCACCTGGACGGTGGGGTGATGGTGCAGCTGGCCGAGTGGGCACAGCACATCGTGACCTTCCGCGCCGGTGCCGCCGACTATATCGAGGGCGTCAGCTGGGTCTACAAGATGCACATCTTCCTGGGCCTGACCCTGTTCCTGGTCGCGCCGTTCACCCGCCTGGTGCACGTGTGGAGCATTCCGGTCAGTTATCTGTGGCGGCCCTACCAGGTGGTGCGCCGCCGCCAGGCCACGCTGCGCTACGGTCCGCGGGAGTAGACCATGGGCAGCCTGCCGAAATCTCTGCCGATCACCGTGATCGACTCCGCCGCACCGGTGCCTGCCGAGGCGCATTCGCATCACCACAACGTGGCAGAGCAGGGGCCGCGCTCGCTCGGGCAGCCGGCACCGTGCCGGCTGTTCGTGGACGAGACCGCGATCAGCGAGGCCGACATCGCCCGCGAGATGCAGCACCACCGGGCGATGCGCCCGGAACAGTCACGCGCCGAAGCGGCACGTGCACTGGTGGTGCGCGAGCTGCTGCGCCTGGAAGCGCAGCGGCTGGGCCTGCAGGCACCGGAGGGCAACCGGGTCAGCGACGAGGAAGTGCTGATCCAGCAGCTGCTGGAGGACGCGATCGAAGACCGCGTGCCGACCGACGAGGACTGCCGCCGCTACTTCGAGCAGAACCCGGAGCGCTTCCGCTCGCCCGATCGCGTGCGCCTGCGCCATATACTGCTGGCGGCGCCGGCCGACGACGTGGCCGGGCGATTTGCCGCACGCACCGAAGGCGAGCGGCTGGTCGGACTGCTGAAGGAGTCGCCGCACCTGTTCGCCGATTTCGCCCTGCGTCATTCGCGCTGCCCCTCCAGCAGCGAGGGCGGTGACCTGGGCTGGTTGCAGCGCGGGCAGACCACGCCGGAGTTTGACCGCCAGGTGTTCCGCCTGCGCGAGGGCCTGGCCGGTTTCCCGGTGGAATCGCGCTGGGGCTACCACGTGGTCTGCGTCGATGCTCGCGAGGAAGGCCAGCCACAGTCGTTCGAGGCGGTGCTGCCACAGCTGCGTGATTACCTGGAGCTGCAGGTGCGGCAGCGTGAGGTGCAGGCCTACCTGCTGCAGCTGCAGGAACGCTACCCGGTGCGCGGGCTGGACGAGATCGACGCCGAAGCGGATATCGGCTGACCCCCATTGAACGAGGAGACCCCATGAACCAGGCCCTTGCCCCCGCCAGTGCCGGGCAGCAGCAGCGTGCGCTGTGGCTGAGCACGTTCGCCTTCACCGTGTGCTTCGCGGTGTGGATGATCTTTTCAATCATCGGCATCCAGATCAGCCAACAGCTTGGTTTGAATGACACCCAGTTCGGCCTGTTGATCGCCACGCCGGTACTGACCGGTTCGGTCAGCCGCGTCTTCCTCGGCATCTGGTCCGACCAGTTCGGTGGCCGCAAGGTGATGGTGCTGGTGATGCTGTGTGGCGCCGTGGCCACCTGGATGCTGACCTACGCGCAGACCTACACCCAGTTCCTGATCGCCGCGCTGTGCGTGGGCATTGCCGGCGGCAACTTCTCGGTGGGCGTGGCCTACGTCTCCAAGTGGTTCCCGGCCAGCAAGCAGGGCACTGCGCTGGGCATCTTCGGTGCCGGCAACATCGGCTCGGCGGTGACCAAGCTGCTGGCGCCGCTGGTGATGGTGGCCGCGGGTTGGACCATGGTTGCCAAGGTCTGGGCGGTCGCGCTGGCCGTCACTGCGGTGCTGTTCTTCCTCTTCAGCAAGGAAGACCCGTCGCTGGAGCAGCGCCGCCGCGAGGGCGTGAAGCCGGTTCCGTTCGCCGAGCAGATGGCGCCGCTGAAGAACCTGCAGGTGTGGCGGTTCTCGCTGTACTACTTCTTCGTGTTCGGCGGTTTCGTGGCGCTGGCGCTGTGGCTTCCGCACTATCTGGTGGGCGCCTACGGCATGGACGTGGGGCACGCCGGCATGCTGGCGGCGTGCTACTCGATCCCGGCCAGCCTGTTCCGCGTGGTCGGGGGCTGGATGTCGGACCGGATGGGGGCGCGCCGGGTGATGTACTGGACCTTCGGCGTGTCGGCCATCTGCACCTTCCTGCTGGCCTACCCGGACACCGAGTACGTGGTGAAGGGCATCCATGGCCCAATCCACTTCCATCTGGCCATCGGTGTGGTGATGTTCACCGTGCTGGTGTTCGTGCTGGGCTTCTTCATGTCGCTGGGCAAGGCCGCGGTCTACAAGCACATTCCGGTGTACTACCCGCAGCACGTGGGTGCGGTGGGCGGTGTGGTCGGCATGATCGGCGGCCTGGGTGGCTTCATCCTGCCGATCGTGTTCGGGGCATTGAACGATGCGGTGGGCATCTGGAGCAGCTGCTTCATGCTGCTGTTCGTGCTGGTGGCGGCTGCACTGGCGTGGATGCACTTTGCGATCCGTCGCATGGAACGCCGTCACTTCCCGCAGATCGACCGCGAGACCGACCTGCCCGAAGCCATCGATGCGGCCGCCGCCGAGCGGGTGCGCGGCAGGTGAAGGGGGTTGCTGGCCAGCGGCCGGCACTACCGGGACGGTGTGCGGCGGGTGGAGGGGGGTGGCGGGGGGGGGGCGGGGCGGCGGCGGGGGGGGGGGGCGGGGGGGGGGGCGCGGCGGGGGGGCGGGGGCCACCGGGTAGCGGGCGAAAGGGTAGTGCCGGCCGCTGGCCGGCATGAACCTGCCGATGCGCCACGCTTGATTTCAATCAGGGCCACGCGAAGAGGAACGCCCGAAGATGTGTGCCATGAGCTTCCACGTTGATGAGAGTGAGGACACTGCGCTGCAGGCGGCATTGCTGCGGCAGCCCCGCCACGTGCTGTTTCCGCCGGCTGACCAGTTCAGCACCGGCTTTGGCGAAAGCGGCTGGCGCGCCGCCGTGCGCGCCAGCAACGAGCACCTGATTCCGCGTGGGTTGACGCTCGGCTTTCAGGCCGGTCGGGGTGGTCGCGATGTGCCGCCGCAGGCGTATCTGGACACCTTGCTGCTGGCCCTGCAGCTGCAGGCCGATGCCCTGGCCGAGGACCGCGAAGTGGTGGCGATGGTGTTGCAGCTGGGATTGGCGGAGACATTGCCGCCGCCGCAGCTGGGCCAGCTGCTGGACGCCGTGCCGCAGCACCTGCGCACGGTGGCGCGGCCGCAGGTGGAAGTGCGGCTGGACGCCGGCAGCGCGCTGTCACCGGCGCAGCTGCGCGCGGTGGGTTGCACCCGCCTGAACGTGATCGACCGTGCCGATGCGCCGGGGCCGACTCTGCTGGCACAGGCGCGGCAGGTCGGCTTCACTGCGCGCTACTACCAGCTGCGCGTTCCCGCCAGTGAGGACACCGGTTTCATCGAGCGTCTGCATGAGGTGCTGGCCGAAGCACCCGAGCGCATCCTGTTGCCAGCGCCGTGCGCATTGCCACGGGATCCCTCAGCGGCCCACTGGCTGCAGGCCTGGCGCCTGCTGCGCGCAGCAGGCTACGAACCGATCGGTGGTGACCACTACCAGCGCGGCGACCTGCCGAACCCGCATGGCCCGGGCGATGGCCAGCGTCATTGTGACCTGGCCGGCGTGCCACGCCGCGACCGCAGCGATTTCATCGGGCTTGGCCTGTCCGCCTGCAGCCAGATCGGCGAGGTGTTCTACCGCCTGGAGGATGAGTTGGGCGAATGGCGGGCGCGATTGCAGTCCGGTCACATGGGTGTGGCCGCGGGCTTGATCTTGTCCGAGGACGAGCGGATGGCGGCCGAGGTGGCACAGAGCATCGCCTGCGACCATGCCCTCGATGCGGCCGCCTTCGAGTGGCGTAATGATGAACCCTTCGAGGAATGCTTCGCCGAACAGCTGCCGGCGCTGTCACCGTTGCTGGCGCGCGGCTGGGCGCAGTGGGATGCACGTGTGCTGCGGCTGGCCGAAGAAGGGCGGTTGCTGTGGCGTATGATGGCCGCATGCTTCCGGCCGGCGGCCGCCATCGCTTGAGTCCTGCCCCGATGTCTTCAACTCCGCCTTCCCAGGGTCGCCTCGGCCGGGCCACGCCGAACCCCGCCGCCGCCGATGATGGCGACGCGCTGCACTTCTGCAGTACCTGTGCATTTTCCGATGCCTGCATGTCGCAGGGTTATGACAAGACCGCGCTGGGCGATCTGCACGTCCTGGTCGACCACGTTGGCCCGTTCCATGCGGGTGACTACATCTTCCGCGCTGGCGAATCGTTCGATTCGATTGCTGCGGTGCGCGCCGGTATGGTCAAGACCTTCGTCGATGACAGCCAGGGCAACGAGCAGGTGCTGGGCTTCAGCCTGCCGGGCGAGGTGATCGGCCTGAATGCGATCCACGGCTCGCGCTTCCCCTGCAATGCAGTGGCGCTGGACACCGTGCACCTGTGCCGCATCTCGTTCCCCAAGCTGAGCCTGCTGGCCACGCGCATGCCGGGGCTGCAGGCCAAGCTGTTCAGCCTGCTCAGTGCGGAGATCGGCAAAGTCGCCACGCTGGCCGCCAACCACCGTACCGAAGAGCGCATGGCCGCGTTCCTGCTGGACATGTCCGAGCGTTACGCGCGGCGTGGTTTTTCTGCCACGCGCTTCAACCTGACGATGGCACGCACCGAGATCGCCAACTACCTGCGGATGGCGCCGGAAACCGCCAGCCGCGTGCTGCGCCGCCTGAGCGATGATGGGATCATCGCGGTGAAGCAGCGCGAGATCCTGCTGCTGCAGCCCGAGCGCCTGGCGGCGCTGGCGGTGGCCGACGAATCCGATTCGAACTGAACCTGGCCGGGAGCCGACGATGAAACGCGCTGGACTGTTGTTGCTGGGACTGCTGGCCACGCTGCCAGCCTGGGCGGCCGACCTGACGGTGTCGGCGGCATCGAGCCTGACCGAGAGCTTCCGCGAACTCGGCGCCGCCTATGAGAAGGCGCACCCGGGAACCAAGGTCGATTTCAACTTCGCCGCCTCAGGCGTGCTGCTGCAGCAGATCAGTCGTGGCGCGCCGGTGGACGTGTTCGCCTCGGCCGATGAAACCACGATGGACCAGGCCCAGCAGCAGGACCTGCTGGCGGCCGGTACCCGCGAGGTGTTCGCGGTGAACGCGCTGTGGGTGGTGGTGCCGCCGCAGGCCAAGGTCGCGCCGCGTACCCTGAAGGACCTGGCCGGTGGCAGCGTGCAGCGCATCGCACTGGGCAACCCGGACAGCGTGCCGGTCGGCCGCTACGCCAAGGGCGCGCTGGAAGCGGCGGGCCTGTGGCCGTCGGTGCAGGGAAAGACCATCACCACGCAGAACGTGCGCCAGTCGCTGGATTACGTGGCGCGCGGTGAAGTGGACGCCGGCTTCGTCTATGCCACCGATGCGCAGGCAATGCCCGACCGCGTGCGCCGCGCTTTCGCGGTGCCGGTGGCGGGGCGCATTGCCTATCCGCTGGCGGTGACCAAGGCCAGTACGCAACCGGCTGAAGCCAAGCGTTTCACCGCCTTCGTGCGTTCGGCACAGGGCCAGGCGATCCTGGCCAGGCACGGGTTCGGCAAGCCCTGAGGCATGGATCTCGACTGGAGCGCACTGGGGTTGTCGCTGAAGGTGGCCGGCTGGGCCACCGCGATCAATCTTGTAGTGGGCGTGGCGCTGGGCGCACTACTGGCGCGGCGGCGCTTTCCCGGCCGTGAGCTGCTGGATTCGCTGCTGACCCTGCCAATGGTGTTGCCGCCGACGGTGCTGGGCTATTACCTGCTGGTGCTGATCGGCCGTAACGGACCGATCGGTGCGTGGTTGCAGTCGTGGTTCGGCATCAACCTGGTGTTTACCTGGCAGGCGGCAGTGATCGCTGCGGCGGTGGCCTCGCTGCCGCTGGTGTTCAAGCCGGCACGCGCGGCGTTCGAGGAAGTGGACGGACAGCTGGAGCAGGCCGCACGCACGCTTGGTGTGTCCGAAGCGGCGGTGTTCTTCCGCATCACGTTGCCGCTGGCCTGGCGTGGCATCCTCGCCGGCCTGCTGCTGGCGTTTGCACGTGCGATGGGCGAGTTCGGCGCCACTTTGATGGTGGCCGGCAGCATTCCGGGCCGCACGCAGACGCTGTCGATCGCCATCTACGAAGCGGTGCAGGCCGGTCAGGACGGCAAGGCCAATGCGCTGGTGATCCTGACCTCGGTGGTGTGCATCGTGATCCTGCTGCTGGCCGCACGGCTGGTGGGCGGGCGTCGCCGGGAGCTGCGCGATGTGGCTTGATCTGCAGGTGCAGCGCCGACTGCAGGCGGCCGGCCAGAGTTTCGTGCTGGACGTAGCTTTGCAGTGCACGCAGCGGCAGGTGGTGCTGTTCGGGCCCTCGGGCGCCGGCAAGAGCCTGACCCTGAAGGCAGTGGCCGGGCTGCTGAGGCCGGGCCAGGGCCACGTGCGCCTGCAGGGGCAGACCCTGTTTGACGCGGCGACCGGCGTGGACCTGCCACCGCAGCGTCGTCGGCTGGGCTATGTCTTCCAGGACTATGCGTTGTTCCCACACCTGAGCGTGCGCCAGAACGTGGCGTTCGGTCTGCAGAAGGGCTGGTTGAATCCGCGGGCTGGCCAGCGCTTCGATGCGGTGGAGCAGTGGCTGCACGCATTCCGCATCGACACGGTCGGTGATCTTCTACCGTCGCAGGTCTCCGGTGGCCAGCGCCAGCGCACTGCACTGGCACGCGCCCTGGTGACGCAGCCGCAGGCGCTGCTGCTGGATGAGCCGTTCTCCGCGCTGGACCATGATCTGCGCCAGCACCTGCGCCAGGAGCTTGAGACCGTGCTGGACAAGACTGGTATTCCGTTGCTGTTGATCAGCCACGACCCGCAGGATGTGGCCATGTTCGGCCAGCAGGTGGCACGCGTCGTCGACGGCCGCATCGTCGGCGATTGACCCGTGCTGGGCGCACTGGCGATGGTGGGTTACATCTGATGGTAGTGCCGGCCGCTGGCCGGCAACCATGGAATCCGGAGCAGCCGGCCAGTGGCCGGCTCTACCAGTTCAGGGGTTCCGCGACGCTCAGGTGATGAATGGTTGCATCTGGTGGTAGTGCCGGCCGCTGGCCGGCAACCGTGGAATCCGGAGCAGCCGGTCAGCGGCCGGCTCTACCGGTTCAGGGGTTCCGCGACGCTCAGGCGATGAATGGCTACATCTAATGGTAGTGCCGGCCGCTGGCCGGCAACCAC
This sequence comes from Stenotrophomonas sp. SMYL20, assembly GCF_036320045.1. NCBI lineage: Bacteria > Pseudomonadati > Pseudomonadota > Gammaproteobacteria > Lysobacterales > Lysobacteraceae > Stenotrophomonas > Stenotrophomonas sp. SMYL20. The sequence continues at coordinate 62,989 of NZ_JAWIRT010000010.1, forward strand.
GGATTCCGGAGCAGCCGGCCAGCGGCCGGCTCTACCAGTCCAGCGTTCGCGCAATCCAGTGGAATGGATCAATACAGCTCGCAGTGCGTGCGGCCTTCGCCCCGCAGCGCGTCCCAGTGCCCTTCGCCACTGATGGCATCGATGGCCTCGCGCACCGCGCTTTCCAGGTGGCTCTTGTTGCCGCACAGGTACAGATGCCCACCGCGGGCCAGCACATCGCGCACTTCATCGCCGCGCTGCTGCAGCACATGCTGCACATAGACCTTGTCGGCGCCATCGCGCGAGAACGCGGTATGCAGGCCGGCCAGCACGCCACGCGCGTGCCAGTCCTGCAGCTGCTCGCGATACAGGTAGTCGTGCTGGCTGTGCTTCTCGCCGAACACCAGGTGCACTTCGCGTTCGCAGGCGTTGGCCTGCAGCTCCTGCATCAGGCCCATCAGCGGCGCGATACCGGTGCCGGTACCGACCAGCAACAGCGGCGCTTCGCCTGTATCGGGCAGGTGGAAGCCCGGGTTGGAGCGGCAGTACACGCGGGCGTGGTCGCCGCCATGCAGCAGGCTGCCGGTGGCAGTGCCGAAGCGCTCGCGGCCGCGCAGGGTGTAGCGTACTTCGCGCACGCACAGGCTCAGCTGGTCGTTGCAGGGGTGCGAGGCAATCGAATAGGCGCGCGGCAGGCGCGGTGACAGCAGCTCGTGCAGGCGGGCCAGCGGCACGCTGTCCGGGGTAGCGTGGTCCTGCAGCACGTCCAGCAGGTCCAGCCCGTGCAGGTAGGCTTCCAGCTCGCGTTTCTGGCTGACCTTCAGCAGGCCCTTCAGCAGCTCGCTGCCGCCGAGCCTGGCCAGTTCGCGCAGCACGCCCTTGCTCAGCAGGCGCAGCTCGCGGTCATGCAGGGCGGTCACGGCGGCAGTGTCGCCATACCAGGTGGCCAATGCCTGCAGCAGGGCAGGGTCGTTCTCGGGTACTACGTGCAGGGTGTCGCCCGCGCGGTACGCCATGCCACTGCCGGCAATGTCCAGCTGCAGGTGCCAGGCGGCCGGGTCGCTGCTGTTCAAGCGGCGGCGTTCGAGAATGGGGGCGGCAAACGCATTGTCTTCGCCATAGGCGGTGACCTGCAGGTGCAGGTCCTGGCCAGCGTTCACGTCGCCGTCCAGCACCTGGCCCAGCACCGGCTGCCATTGCTGGAAGAACTGCTCGTAGCCGAGGTCGGCATCCACGCGATGCAGCAGCGGTTGCGCCTGGCGCTCGCTCAGCGCGGCATCCAGCGCCTTGGTGAAGCCGCAGAAGCTGGGGTAGCCGGTGTCGCCGAGGCCGAACACCGCATAGCGCAGGCCGCTCAGCGTCGGGGTCTGGCGCAGTGTTTCGAAGAACTGCTCGCCGTTGGCTGGCGGTTCGCCGTCACCGAAGGAACTGGAGATCGCCAGCAGCACATCGCCGTGGCCGAGACTGGCCACGTCGATGTCGTTGAACGGGACCACCAGCGGCGCGTGCGGCTGCAGGTCCGCGCCCAGGCGCTGGGCCAGGGCGCGGGCATTGCCCGACTCGGACGCGAAGCCCACCAGCAGGCGGCTGAAGGGCGTGCTTGTCGGGAGGGCGTTCACGCGGCCTCGTAGAAGTCGTCGAACTTTTCCTTGCTGAACTCCACCAGGTCGTAGTTCTGCATCAGGTCGTTCACCACGCGGCGGATGCTGATGTACGAGGTGATGTTGCCGTCGGCGTCGAACAGCGGTTGCACGGTGGTGTCGACCACGTAGAGCACGCCACCCTTGCCGAGGTTGGGCACGATGCCGGTCCAGGTCTTGCCAGCCTTGATGGTGTCCCACATGTCCTTGTAGACCGCCTTGGGCACGTCAGGATGGCGCACGATGCTGTGCGGCTGGCCGATAAGTTCCTCGCGCGCGAACCCGGTGAGCGTGCAGAACAGGTCGTTGGCGTAGGTGATGTTGCCCTGCAGGTCGGTGGTGGAGATCACCATGACGTTCTGCATGGCACTCAGCAGCTGGGCGTTGTCGGGGGTGTAGCTCATCGCAGGTCCTTTGGATGCCGGTGACACCGGCGTATTGGGTTCCTGCATAGAGATACGCCCGCGCGGCGGCGGGCGGTTTGACATTGATCAAGCGGGTGGCGGGATGGCCTGCGACCGGGTGTCGCAGGGAGCGTTCACTGCTGCAGGGGAAAGCCGATCGTCTCGTGGCAATGCCGCATCAGGTGGCGGCCTCCCTCATTGATGTGCAAGGTGTCCGCGTCACCGAAGAACCGCAGCAGCGCTCCCCCGGTCGTACTGCCTGCATGCGCGGAGCGCCTGGCTGCCGATGGCAGAAACGGATCAGCTCGCGGATCGTGTCCGCCAGGCAGATCCGCACGTGCAACGGCGCCTTCGATCATCAGCTGGGCACATGCGCCTGCCAGATAGGCGTCTGGTTCGCGCTGCCCGCCGCGCCGAGGGTGTCCTGCCAATGCGGTGGCGATATGCTGGAACTCATGGGCGGTGGTGGCGATCAGGCGCCTGCGCAGCGAGTCGGTGTCGGGGCCGGAGGGAAACCAGAAGCTGACCATCTGACCCGGCGGCTCTGGTTCCGGCAGCTGTCGCCAGATGCCGCCTCCGTCACTTACGATCGTCAACTGATAGCGCATAGGCGTCCGTTCCTGCCCATTGGCCTGGAGCGGCAGTCCAGCGGATCGTGCGGCGGCCTCGCAGAGCCGTGACGCCTGCATGGCCGAAAGCGCTCGATCTGCCCAGAGAACTCGAGTTGCGACGGATGACCACCCGCACTCGATGGATCGATTGGGATACTCCGAGCTTTCTGGACCGGGTAGCACCGACACTGTGCTGATCTTCAGATGTGAGGAAGGGTCTCGCAGCAGGGTGGCATACCCTCCATCGGGACTGACCAGGTTCCGGGGAGGCAGCTGGATGGATTGGCACGCACTTGTGGCCAGAAGGATTGCCGCCAGCCCAGCATAGAGCCCGAGCGCGGGGCCCGGCTGGGTACGCCTGGACTGACGGCGCTGCATCAGAGGGGCAGCCCGCGAGTAGATGTGAGGGTGATACCGATTGCTGCCACGACAACTCGCAGATTGCTCATTGGTACTCTCCACGTTGGACGTCGATTGATCGATCAGCTCAACCCGCTGATTCGGCAGTCGATCCGTACCGGCTCAGGCTCGATCAGGCAATCGGAATTGTTTCAAACACCTCCAGTAGGTGGCTCCGGGCCACGTTTGAGGCGGCACGCAAATGTGCAGGTCGAGCTGATAGCGACCGTCGCGCCTCCAGTCACACACACGTGGGGACCTCGCGCGTGCGTCAGCCCATCAGATAGCGCAGCACACCGGCCGACACCACGCCGATCAACACCGTGGGCAACATTGAAAAGCGCGTGGCGACCAGTAGCGTGATGGCGAGCGCGGCGAGGTCGGCGGGCTTGTCGGCGACGAAGTCGGGCGCGATCACCGAGATCAGCACGCAGCCCGGCGCGGCTTCCATCACCGTCACTGCGCGCTTGCTCAGCGTGCGGTTGCGCAGCGCGAGGAAGCCGATGATGCGGGTCAGGTAGGTGGCAGCGGCCATCAGCACGATGGTCAGCACCGAGGTCCAGTGGATCAGTCCGTTGAAGATCATGCCGCGTCCTCCGCCAGCAGCCAGGCTGCGGCCAGGCCGGCCAGCGCGCCGCTGGCCACGTACCAGGCGCCGGGAACCAGCAGGTAGGTGGCCGCGGCCACCACCAGGCTGACCAGCCACGGACGCGCTGCTTTCATGCCCTGCCACATGCCGCGCAGCAGCACCAGGAACACGGCCGGGAAGGCCATGTCGAAACCATAGGCGTGGATGTCGCCCAGCATCGGGCCGACGATCGCGCCCAGCGCGGTACAGGCCACCCAGACCGTGTACAGGCCGGCCGAGACGCCCAGGTAGTAGGAAAGGCTGAAGCCGAGCGCACGGCGGCGCGCGTCGGCCACGCCCATCGCCCAGCTTTCGTCGCACATGAAGAACAGGGCCGGCAGCACGCGGCGGCGCGGCAGGTGCTGCAGCAGCGGGGCCAGGCTGGCGCCCATCAGCAGGTGGCGGCTGTTGACCAGCGCGGTGATCGCCACGATCAGCGCGATATGCGGCGGCGAGGTCCACAGTTCGACGGCGGCGAACTCCGAGCCGCCGGCGAAGTTGAGGCCGGTCATCAGCGGCACTTCCAGTGCGCTCAGGCCTTTCTGCGCGGCCTGGGCGCCGAGCACCAGGGCGAACGGAATGAAGCCGATCATCACCGGCACGGCGGCGCGCAGGCCGCGCAGGAATTCGGCGCGCGGGGCGGTATCGCAGGTATCGGGCAGGGGGAGGGTGGTACGGGCGTCCATGGAACGGCACAACGAGGTGGGGGTGGCCCATCCTAGCGGTCCGATCGCGAAATCGGGTTGCGTTGATGCCATTCAATTCGGGAATATTGAGATTCCATGCGGCCAAGGTCGCCAAAGGTGAAATCCCGTGCAGTATCAGCTCGACAACCTCGATCGCCGCATCCTCGATGCCCTGCAGCGTGACGGACGGCTGCAGAACCTGGAGCTGGCCCGGCTGGTGGGCCTTTCTCCCTCGGCCTGCCTGCGGCGGGTGCGGCTGCTGGAGGAGGGCGGCTACATCGACCGCTACGTGGCCCTGCTGAATGAGGCGAAGGTGGGTCGTGGCTTCACGGTGTTCGTGCGAGTGTGGCTGCGCGGGCAGGACGAGGACACCACCAACCACTTCATCAACAGCATCAAGTCGTTCCCGGAAGTGCTTGAATGCCATCTGATGGCCGGTGACTGCGATTTCCTGCTGCGGGTGGCGGTGGCGGACCTGGATGCTTACCGGCAGTTCCAGATGCAGCACCTGAACCGGATTGCCGGGGTGCAGAACACCAAGACCGAGATCCCGATGCAGCGGATCAAGCAGACGACCCAGTTGCCGCTTTGAGGATGGGTGGTTCCGGCCGGGTTGCACCCGGCACCCGCGGTAGTGCCGGCCGCTGGCCGGCAACCTCAGGAGCAACAGCAACTGCAACGGCGATGTTCCCAGGGCGGCGGGGCGGTGTGGCCAGGCAGGACACGCCGTAGACCCATCCATGGGGGCTCGATGGCGCCATCCATGGCGCCAACGGTCCTGCCTGCCCACACCGCCCCGCGCCTGACAGTTCCCCGCGACCTGTCGGGGTCGGATCCCGTTGCTGTGCAACGGGCTCTGACCCCACGCCTGGAGGACATGGTCTGTTCGACTCGTTGATGCCTGATCCGTGACTGGCTCCAGGAAGGCTGGCCCGACGGTCGGCCGTGGGCGGCGGTCATCGCAATGACATGTGCCCCCGGTACGGTTTGAGCCCGCTTGCTGGTCGCGCGCGGGCCGGGGTTCCGGTCGTGGCGCGCGTCCACTGCAGCTGCTGTCGCTGCCGAGGGTCATGTGTTCTACGTCAGGGGGCTGAATGGACACCATGCGGTCAGAACTTGGAAGGTGGCCATCGCCGCATGGCTGCTGCTGTCCTTTGCCGCTGTGGCGCGGGACGGTGTTCATGCCTACGACATCCCTGCGCAGCCGCTGGAGCAGGCGGTCGAGCGCTTCAGCGTCATCAGCGGGTGGTCGGTGATGTACCCGGGCGATCTTGCCGCCGGCCGTAGCAGCCATGCGCTGCGCGCCAGCCTTGCGCCGCTGCCTGCCTTGCAGATGCTGCTGCAGGACACCGGCATCGAGGCCGAGATGATCGGTGAGCAGCGCGTGGTGCTGCGCCGGGGCACGCCCTCGGTCGCCGAACCCGGTACTGGTGCCGAACTTCCCGAGGCCGAGCGTCGGCGTCGCTATGGCGGGCTGCAGCAGCGCCTGCGTGCGGTGTTCTGTGACGACCCCGAGATCGCGCCCGGCCGCTATGCCGCGACGCTGCGCTTCCACGTCGACGGCGAAGGCCAGGTGCATGCGCCCGAGCTGCTCTCAGGCAGTGGCAGCGCCCGCCGCGATGCACGCCTGCTGCAGGCGCTGCAGGGCCTGGTGCTTGCGCCCGATGCCGCCGCGCTGCCGCAGCCGGTGACCCTGCAGATCCGACCTTCCGGCACCGACCACGACTGTGGCCGGCGCGCGCCCCTTCCATGACTTCAAGGATTCGAACATGAGCAACGGTACGGCTGGGGCAGTTGACCTGATGGACCACCTTCTGGGGGCCTACGACGAGCTGAAGCGCCGCCTGGTGCGCAAGCTGGGCTCGGAGGAGCTGGCCGGCGATGCGCTGCAGGACACCTGGATGCGCCTGAGTGCGCGCCGTGACCGCCTGGATGCCGTGCAGAACCCCGCGGCCTACCTGTTGCGCATGGCGATGAACACGGTGATCGACCGCCAGCGTGCCGACCACCGCCTGCTGAGCCTGGAAGAGGTGGATACGCTGATGGAGATGGCCGACCCGGCACCGGGCCCGGCGCAGGCGGCCGAACTGGATTTCGCGCTGGAAGACATGGTCGGCCTGCTGCAGCGCATGCCCGAGCGCCGACGCCGCATCCTGCTGGCGATCCGCGTCGATGGCCTGCAGCAGCGCGACGTCGCCGACCAGTTGGGCGTGTCGCTACGGCTGGTGCAGCGTGAGTTGAAGGCGGCCCAGGATTACCTGGCCGAGCGCAGCGGACAGGGGCGTCAGGTGCGGTTCTGATCGGCGGCATCCGTCTACACTTTGACGCCGAGCAGAACCCCGCAGCGTGCGGGTCCGGCATGAGCCCCCATGGATCCTGACGATCGCCCGCAACGCCCGCTGGATGCCGTCGAGCGTCAGGCCCACGCGTGGGTGGTGCGGCTGACCTCGGGCGAGGCCACCGCCGCCGATGGGCGCAGGTTCCGTGAGTGGTGCGAGGCTGATCCGCGTCATCGCGAAGCATTCGGCCGTGCGCGCCGGCAATGGGAGCAGGTACGCCTGGCCGGCGAACAGCTGCCCGCCGCTGCGCGCCAGCCGGTCGCGCCGACGCCGGCCCAGCGCTGGAGCCGGCGCGCCTTCCTGGGCGCCGCGATTGCCGCACCGGCCAGTCTGGTGGTGGTGGCGGCGATCCGCCCGCCGCTGGGGCTGTGGCCCTCGGTGACGGCGATGGCGGCCGATTTCCACACCGGCACCGGTGAGCGGCTGCAGATCGCGCCCTTGCCGCAGCTGAAGATCGAACTGGATACGCAGAGCAGCCTGCGCCGTCGTTCGGACACGCAGGGCGAAGGCTTCGAGCTGGTGCAGGGCCAGGCCGCGATCGAAACCCAGGCAGGCCTGCGCCTCGCCCTGTTCGCGGGGCCGGGCTGCGTGATTGCCGATGAAGGTGCGGTGCGCCTGGACGTCCGCAACACCCACGGCCAGGTACGGGTGACCTGCCTGCAGGGCAGCGCCCGCATCGAGCACCCGCAGGGCCGCCTGCAGCTGCAGGCGGGCCAGCAGACCCAATACGACGAGCGCCTCAGTGGCGTGGTGGCCGAAGCCCTGGCCTCGGAAGTGAGCGCCTGGACCGAGGGCATGCTGGTGTTCCGTCGCGCTCCCTTGCGCGAGGTGGTGGATGAAATCAACCGCTACCGCCGCGGCAAGGTGCTGCTGGGCGAATCGGCGTTGGCGCGGGCCCCGGTCAGCGGTCGCTTCCGCATCGATGATCCGGACGCGGCGCTGGAGCAGCTGCGACTGACGATGTCGCTGGATCTGCGTCGCTTTCCGGGTGGCATTGCCGTCCTTGGTTAGGTGAAGACGCTGGCCGTGCGCGCCGCGCAGGGCTGTTGCAAGCAAGGAGACGCCAAGGATGCGCAACGAGACCATCGGTGTGCTGGATCTGCGCCGCAACCTGTCGGCGCTGCTGGAAACCACGCAGCGACGGCCTTTGATGGTGCATCGCTATGGATCGCCGTGGGTGTGCGTGGTATCCGATGCGCAATGGCAGCAACAGGCCGTTCTGCTGGACTTCGATCCGCAATCGCACCCGTTGGCGATGCTGCTACGGCTGCAGCAGCAGGTGCTGCCCCTCGCTGAGGCCGGCACGTTGCCGCCTGCGGCGATGGCGCGCGTGCTGCTGCTGATGGGCATGCACGGCATCGACGATCTGGTGCAACTGCACGAGCAGGTACAGCATCATCGTCTTTGGCACTGGTTCGTGGCCGGCACCCATGGCGTGATGGACGGCTGGCAGCTGCCGGCGCTGCGTGTTGCGATGGCGTCATGGTGCGATGACGTGGATATGTCCAATGCACTGGCAACGTTCGCCGCACGCAGCGATGTGGCGATACTGGCGCGCCGTTGCGGGGGCGAAGCGCCGCGGCTGGAGCGCGAAGCCTGCAGGCAGATGACGCTGCGATGACGTTGCTGATGAAGCGCCACGCAGCGCACAGAGACGCATTCGCGTTGTCGCTTCACCTGCCTTGCTGACGTCTTCTCCAGAGTACGACGCACCACGCGTCGCGGAGCACGGGCGGCGCCGATGGCAGACAGTCGCAGGATCAGCATGCTGGAGCTGGATCGTCACCTGAGCCAGTCGCTGGAACAGGCACGGCATACGCCCGTGAACGTGCAGCGCTATGGGCACTCGTGGGTCTGGGTGCTGTCCAGTGATTCCTGGGCCGATGCGGCGCGCTGGGCGGCACTGGACAGCAGCGCGCATCCGCTGGCGGCGTTGCGGCGCGCCCTCGATCTGCAGCTGCGGCCCTGGCCCGAAGCGGCCATGAACGCGCTGCCGCTTGACGCGGGCGATGTGCGGCAGCTGCAACGTGCGGCGTTGCTGGTGGTCGTGCGTGATCTCACCAGTGCGCAGCGCGTGTACGACGATCTGCGCTACCACCAGGCCTACCGGATGTTCATCGGCCTCGACCATGGCACCGCGTGGTCGCCGATGCAGTGCGTGCGCCTGCTGCAGGCCTGCGCGCACCCGTTGCTGCGCGGCTGCATCGACGATGCGCTGGCCAGCGTGCCGCAGCACTTGTTCGAGTCTGCATGTGTACCTGCGGCACGTGCTGCGCCTGCACAGGCACACGCGCAGCGAATAGCAGGCGGATGTTTATCGTACTGACACATGCACCGCTGACCATGGCACAGCGGTCTCTTCCAGGATGACGAGGGCGGAACAATGGCAAGGCAGGTGGGTGGTCGCAGGGCTCGGCAGCAGGGCTTCAGCCTGATCGAGATCATGGTGGTGGTGGTGATCATCGGCATTCTCGCGGCATTGATCGTGCCGCGGTTGATGGACCGTCCCGACCAGGCGCGCGTGGTGGCGGCGCGCCAGGACATCGCGGCGCTGATGCAGGCATTGAAGTTGTTCAAGCTGGACAACGGTCGCTATCCCAGCGCCGAACAGGGCCTGCAGGCGCTGGTGAAGCCGCCGCAGGGCGGCGGTGCGATGCCGGTGACACCGTATCTGGATCGCCTGCCGAATGACCCATGGGGCCATCCGTACCAGTACCAGATTCCCGGAACCCATGGCGACATCGATGTGTTCTCGCTGGGTGCGGACAGCAAGCCCGGTGGCGACGCCGGGAACGCGGACATCGGCTCCTGGCAGCTGTGAGGCGTGCAGATGACAGCCCGGACGCGTTCGGTCCCGTGCACCCGCCAGCGCGGCATGGCGGTGATCGTCGCCCTGCTGGTGGTGGCATTGGTGGCGGTGATTGCCACTGCACTGCTGACCCGGCAGTCGGCACAGCTGCGTGCGCTGCGTGGCGACCAGCTGCGTGCGCAGGTGCGCATGGCGGTCGATGCCACCCTGGAGCGCGCGGCGCAGCAGCTGCGTGACGATGTGAAGGAGCAGTTGACCACGGTGCGCAGCGGCCGTTGGGCGCGTCCACTGACGCTGCAGGCGCCGCTGCCGGTGCAGTTGCAGCTGGTCGATGCACAGTCCATGTTCAACCTGCGCAACCTGCTGGCCTATGGCAAGCCGGACCCGGAGGCACGGCGCGCGTTCATCGCGCTGTGTGCCGGGCAGGGGCTGGGGCAGGGTGCCTGTGCATCTGCTGCCGATCACATCCAGGCGCGGCTGCGTGATGGCGACCTGCAGGCGCAGGCGCCGTTGCCGCGTGAATCGGTGATCGAGCAGGCCCTGGCGGGCGCCGACCCAGTGGCGGTGCAGGCACTGGCACGGCGCACCGTGGTGCTGCCGGCCCAGACCCTGATCAATGCCAACACCAGTGACATCAGCGTGTTGCAGGCGGTCACTCCCGGCGTGGAGCCGGGGCGCCTGCAGGCGCTGCTCGGTGAGCGCGACGGTGGCCATTGGCTGCTCAACCGCGGCGATATCGCCAATCGACTGCAACTGAGCAACGCGCAGATGGCCGTGGTACCGCTTGGCATTCATAGCGAGTGGTTCCTTGCCGTCGGCCAGGTACAGGCCGATGGCAATGCGGTCGACTTCAGGGCCCTGATCTGGCGCGAGTATCGCGATGACAGTGTGCGCGTGCAGCGTGTGTGGACGAGGATTGGAGCATGAGCGTGCAGCTGAGGGTGCGCCTGCCGGCGCTGGAACACCTGCGCGCCGACAGTACGGTCGAGTGGGCGCAGTTGCACAAGGGTGGGGTGCTGGCCCATGGCCGCGAGGGCTTGGCCGTGCTCGGGCAACGTCATCCGCAGGCCGAGGTGCTGGCCTGTCTCGATCCGCAGGACCTGATCCTGCTGGAACTGCAGCTGCCGCCACTGTCGGGCCGCAGGCTGCAGGCCGCACTGCAGGGCGAAGTAGAGGCGATGCTGCTGGATGACCTGCAGGAGGTCGCGTTGGCACACGGTGCGCAGGCGGCGGACGGCACGGTTCCTGTGGCGTGGCTTGGCCAGCAGGCAGTCCTGCAAGCGCAACAGCTGCTGGCCTCATGTGCACTGCAGCTGCAGGCACTGTACCCGACCCCGCTGCTGCTGCCATGGCAGAACGGCCAGGCAACGCTGCAGGCTGCCGGCGAGCATCTACTGGTGCGCTGCGGGCGCGATCGGGGTTTTGTGCAGTGGTGCGGTGGGCGCGACACAGCGGCGGTGCTGCAGTCGCTCGCGACGCGTCTTCAGCAATCCGGGGTGCAGGCCGTGCAGTGGATCGACAGCGTGCCGTCGGCGTGGCCGGAGAACCTGCCGGCCACCGTGGTCGCGCATGAACGGCAGGCGTGCGGACCCGTGCCAGCGTGGTCGTTGCCACTGCCGGGTCGCAGCAGGCAGGCACCACGCGTGGCGATCGGCCTCGCATTGGCGGCGGTGTTGCTGGCTGCGCTTGGGCTGCAGCTGCAGGTCTCGCGCTGGCGCAGCGAGGGCGAGGCGTTGCAGCAGGACATGGCGCGGCAGTTCAGCTCGCACTTTCCGGAGATCACCGATGTGGTGGACCCGGTGCTGCAGGCGCGGCGTGCGCTGGCCGTGCCGTTGCCGGCGCCGCCGTTGCCACCGGTGCAGCGGCAGGTCGCAACGACGCTGCAGGCGATTCCGGAGTTGGGCGGCCAGGTGCGCGGCCTGCACTATCAACCCGGCCAGTTGGAACTGGAGCTGGACGCCGATGCGCAGGCGGTAGCCGATGACGCACAGCGGCTGGAGAAGTGGCAGCAGGCGGCGCAGGCGCAGGGCCTGCAGCTGGCGCGTGAGGCCGGTGGACGCCTGCGCGTGAGCGGGGGCGGACAGTGACCGCCAGAGCCATGCGCCTGGGCGAGGGTGTGGCCGGTCTGCAGCGACGCTGGCAGCACCTGCCGCCGCGCGACCGCTGGATGCTGTGGGTGATGGTGCTGGCGCTGCTGGCAGCGGGGCTGTGGTCCTTCAGGCTGGAGCCGCTGCTGAAACAGCGTGCGCACTGGCAGGCTGAGCTGCCGCGGCTGCAGGCGCAGGCGCGCGCACTGGCGCCGCTGCTGCGTGCACGAGAACGCCAGCAGCAGGTGCAGGGGCAGCGCCCGACGCTGGCCGCGCTGCGTAATGGAATCAAGTCCGCCGGCCTCGCCGATGGACTGCATGTCGAAGCACGCGACGGGCGTTGGCACCTGCAGGTGCAGGCCGTACCTGCTGACGCACTGTGGAACTGGCTGCTGCCCGTGCTGGCCGATCCGGCCATCGAACTGCAGCAACTGCAACTGACACGCACAGGGGATGCGAACATGCCGGCGGCACGGATATCCGGAAACATCGTGATGGCACTCACTGCGGGTGGCCATTCATGAGGGCGTTGCGCAGCCTTGCCTGCAGCACTGTACTGGCCCTGATCGTGGGTGGCGCTCACGTTGTTGCACCGGCACAGGCGCAGGACGCCCCCGATGAACCGGTGCAGTTGAACCTGGTGGATACCGATATCGGCGGCGTACTGCGCATGGCGGCGCGCTTCACCGGTCGCCAGTTCCTGGTCGACCCGCGGGTGACCGGCAAGATGACCGTGGTCTCTGATGGCCCGGTCAGCCGTACCCAGGCGTACCAGTTGCTGCTGGGCGCACTGCGCATGCGTGGCTTTGCCGTGGTCGAGAACGGCGGTGTCAGCCGGGTGGTGCCGCAGGCCGAGGCCAAGCTGCTCGGTGGCCGTGTGGGCGCGGGCGGGGCCGGCGGCGAGGTGGCCACGCGCACCTTCGCGCTGCGCTACGAGAACGCAGCCGCGCTGGTGGCGGTGCTGCGGCCGATGATCAGCCCGGACAATCCGATCACCGCCAACCCGGGCAACAACACCCTGGTGATCACCGACTATGCCGACAACCTGGAGCGCATCGCGCGGGTGATCGCCAGCGTCGATACACCGGCCGGCATGGACACCGATGTGGTGAAGCTGCAGCAGGGCATTGCCGTTGACGTGGCAGCGATGGTCGCGCCGCTGCTGGATGCGCAGGGCGCCGAGCCCAGCCAGAAGGTGGTGGTGATGGCCGACCCCCGCAGCAACAGCGTGCTGCTGCGTTCCAGCAGCCCGGGCCGAACGCGCCTGGCGCGGCAGTTGGTGGAGAAGCTGGACCGCGCGCAGGACGAGTCCGGCAACCTGCATGTGGTCTACCTGCGCAACGCCCAGGCCAATCAGCTCGCCGGCGTGCTGCGCGGCGTGGTGGCCGGGCAGAGCGATGCACCGGCAATGGGCAGCAACGAAGGCATCACGCCACTGCCGGGTGACGCCAACCGCGCCACACCGTCGCAGCCGTCGCAGCCGCAGCAGGCCAAGACCGGTGGCAATGCGCTGGAATCGCAGCGGCTGGACCCGAACCGCCGCGACCCGATCGATGCCGGCAGCACCGGTTTCAGTCAGAACGGCATTTCGGTGCAGGCGGACGTGGCCACCAACACGCTGCTGATCTCGGCACCGGAACCGGTGTACCGCAACCTGCGGCGGGTGATCGACCAGCTCGACCAGCGCCGTGCACAGGTGCTGGTGGAAAGCCTGATCGTGGAGGTCAACCAGACCGACGCGGCCGAACTGGGCGTGCAGTGGATGCTGGGCAATGGCCGCACCTTCGGCGGCACCCACTTCGGCGGCACCACCGGTGGCAGCGGGCTGAACACCACCGCACGCACCACCCTGGACGTGCTGCCCAAGGATGGCCTGAAGATCGGCGTCATCGACGGCACCATCAACCTGCCCGGCGTCGGCCAGATCCTCAACATGAAGGCGTTGGCCAACGCGCTGCAGAGCAAGGGCGGTGCCAACATCCTGTCCACGCCGAACCTGATGACGCTGGACAACGAAGCGGCCAGCATCATGGTCGGGCAGACCGTGCCGTTCGTCAGCGGCCGCTACGTGACCGACGGTGGTGGCGGCAGCAACAACCCGTTCCAGACCATCGTGCGCGAGGACGTGGGCCTGAAGCTGCGGGTGCGCCCGCAGATCTCCGAGGGCGGCACGGTGAAGCTGGACATCTACCAGGAAGTCAGCAGCATCGACGCGCAGAGCGCGAACAGCACGGCCGGCATCATCACCAACAAGCGCGCCCTGGATACCAGCGTGCTGCTGGACGATGGCCAGATCATGGTGTTGGGTGGCCTGCTGGAAGACAGTGTGAGCCACGGCCGTGATGCGGTGCCGGGGCTGGGAAAGATCCCGGTGCTGGGCGCCTTGTTCCGCAGTGATACCCGCAAGCGCGCCAAGACCAACCTGATGGTGTTCCTGCGCCCGCACGTGGTGCGTGATCCGGCCGCCGGCCAGCGCCTGACCCGAGACCGCTACGACTACATGCGCAACGCGCAGGCCGGTGCGCAGCCGGTGCAGAGCTGGGCGCTGCCGGCGCTGTCGGCACCGCAGCTGCCACCGCAGGACCTGTCTGTACTCGGCCAGGGCAATGCACGCGATGGCCAGGGCCAGCCGCTGCAGAACAGCAGCCTGGCGGCGCTGTACCCGTCCGGTGACGGCGATGCGCAGCTGGTGCAGTTCGCGCAGGGGCTGGACCCGGCGCGTGCCAGCCAGGGCGTGGCGCAGGTGCGGGCACTGGGCCTGCAGGCGTATGCCGAAGCGACGCCCGGCGAGAGCGGGCAACGCCTGCGCGTGCGATTGCCACGCGATCCGGCGACGCTGGACCCGGCACTGCAGCAGCTGCGCGGGCTGGGCTACACGCCGGAACTGGTGATCGGGCCGTGAGCACCGCCGCGCCACTGCCGTACGCCTGGGTGCGCAGCCATGGCGTGATGCTGTCCGAAGTTGGCGGCGAGTCGGTGCTGCTGGGTACCGCCGAAACCGCCGCGTGGGCCGTGGCCGAACTGCGCCGACGGCATGGCCCGCTGCCGTTCCAGGCGCTGGATGCAGCGGCCTGGCAGCAGCGGCTGGGTGAGCAGTACCGTGACGGCGGCGATGCCGCTGCCGTGGTCGGTGCCGCTGAAAGCGAAGTCGATCTGGACCGGCTGATGCAGGACATGCCGGAAGTCACCGACCTGCTGGACGCGCAGGACGATGCGCCGGTGATCCGCATGATCAACGCGCTGCTGGCACAGGCCGCACGCGATGGCGCCAGCGATCTGCACATCGAACCATTCGAGACCCATTCGGTGGTGCGCTACCGGGTGGACGGCACCCTGCGCGACATGGTGCAGCCGCGGCGCGCACTGCACGCGGCGCTGGTATCGCGCATCAAGATCATGGCGCACCTGGATATCGCCGAGAAGCGCCTGCCGCAGGACGGGCGCATTGCGATCCGCGTGGGCGGTCGGCCGCTGGACATCCGCGTCTCCACGGTGCCGACTGGGCATGGCGAACGCGCCGTGCTGCGCCTGCTGGAAAAGGATGCCGGCCGCCTGCAGCTGCAGCGGCTGGGCATGGCCGATGACACCCTGGCCACATTCACCGGCCTGATCCGGCAGCCGCATGGCATCGTGCTGGTCACCGGGCCGACCGGCAGCGGCAAGACCACCTCGCTGTACGCGGCGCTGGGCCAGCTCGACAGCAGCACCAGCAACATCCTCACCGTGGAAGACCCGGTGGAGTATGACTTCGCCGGCATCGGCCAGATCCAGGTCAACGCGCGTATCGGCATGAGCTTCGGCACGGCGCTGCGCGCGATCCTGCGCCAGGATCCGGACACCATCATGATCGGTGAGATCCGCGACCTGGAGACCGCGCAGATTGCGGTGCAGTCGTCGCTGACCGGCCATGGCGTGCTGGCGTCCCTGCACACCAACGACGCGATCTCGGCAGTGACCCGCCTTGCCGACATGGGCGTGGAGCCATTCCTGCTGGCCTCGTCGCTGCGCGGCGTACTGGCGCAGCGGCTGGTGCGGCGGCTGTGCACGCAATGCCGGCGTGCCGAGGTGGATGGCGACGGCCGTACCGTGTGGCGCGCGGTGGGCTGCGCGGCCTGTGCCAACAGCGGCTACCGGGGGCGTACCGGCATCCACGAGCTGTTCGTGGTGGACGATCGCGTGCGTGCGCTGATCCATGAAGGGCAGGGTGAACCTGCGCTGCGCGAGGCGGCGCGGCGTGCCGGCATGCGGACCTTGCGCCAGGACGGCCAGCGTTGGGTCGACAGCGGGGTGACCACGCTGGAAGAGATCCTGCGCGTCACGGGCGACGACTGAGGCCTGCATGGCACTGTTCGACTACCAGGCTGCCAACGCGCAGGGCCGCATCGAGAAGGGTCAGCTGGACGCCGACAGCCCGCGCGGCGCACGCCAGCTGCTGCGCGGTCGCGGGCTGACACCCGTGCAGGTCAGCGCGGCGCGCGGTGCGGGCAGTGGCTGGGGCGCCCGCCGGCTGTCTGCCAGCGAGCTGGCCTGGGCCACGCGCCAGCTGGCCAGCCTGCTGGCCGCGAGCCTGCCGTTGGAAGCCGCATTGACTGCGGTGATCGAACAGGCCGAGCGCCCGCATGTGGCCCAGGCACTCACCGCCGTACGCGCCGACGTGCGTGCCGGCCAGCGCCTGACCGTGGCGCTGGCCGCGCGGCCGCGCGATTTCCCGCCGATCTATCGGGCGCTGGTGGGCGCAGGTGAAGACTCCGGTGACCTGGCGCGGGTGATGGAGCGCCTTGCCGACTACATCGAAGAACGCAACGCGCTGCAGGCCAAAGTACTGACCGCCTTCATCTACCCAGCGGCGATCAGCCTGGTGTCGGTGGCGATCGTGATCTTCCTGCTCAGCTACGTAGTTCCGCAGGTGGTGACCGCGTTCGTGCAGGCGCGGCAGACGCTGCCGATGCTGACCCAGGTGATGCTGGCCGCCAGCGCGTTCGTGCGCAGCTGGGGCGTGTGGGTGGGGCTGGGCATCGCTGCGCTGGTGGTGGCATGGCGGTTGGCGTTGCGCCGGCCCGAACTGCGCCTGCGATGGGACGCGATGCTGCTGCGGGTGCCGATGGTCGGGCGTTTCGTGCTGGGCGTGAACAGTGCGCGCTTTGCCTCGACGCTGGCGATCCTGCTGGATGCCGGTGTGCCACTGCTGCGTGCCTTGGAGGCGGCGCGGCAGACGCTTGGCAATGCGCTGCTGGCACGCTGTGCCGATGACGTGTCCGCGCGCGTGCGCGAAGGTGCGGCACTGGGTGCTGCGTTGAAGGTGCAGAAGGTGTATCCGCCTATCCTGGTGCACTTGGTGGCCAGTGGTGAGAAGACCGGATCGCTGGCGCCGCTGCTGGATCGTGCTGCACAGACGATCTCGCGCGAGATCGAACGTCGCGCGATGGCACTGACCGCGCTGCTGGAACCGACCATGATCCTGGTGATGGGCGGCGTGGTGCTGACGATCGTGCTGGCCGTGCTGATGCCGATCATGGAAATGAATCAATTGGTCCAGTGATGCGCAACGCGCATCACGGCACGCTTTCGATTCTCCACACAATCCTCCACACCTTTTTTCGATCTTCCACAGGTTTCTTAAGCGGCCTGTCATCGGCGCGGACCAGCATAGCCACGTCGCCGCAGAGTGGGCTGGGAGGCCCTCGGCGGCAGCAGGCGTGTAGTGACCGTTCCTCCCTTGGCGTTTCCCTTCGCAGTAAACCCTTCAGGAGAAGATCATGAACAAGTACAAGACCCTGGCCGCGCTGGTTGCCACCGCGCTGCTCGCCACCGCCGGTGCCGCTTCGGCGCAGACTGCCGTCACCGGTGGCGGCGCCTCGCTGCCGGCCGACCTCTACAAGGGTTCGGCTGACAGCATCCTGCCGGCCAACTTCAGCTACGCCGTGACCGGCTCGGGTACCGGCAAGAAGGCCTTCCTGGAAAACAACTCGGCGCTGTTCTCCACCACCGGTACCGTGCACTTCGCCGGTAGCGATTCGGTGCTGAGCAGCACCGAGCTGAACACCTACAACAGCACCTACAACGTGTCCGGCGATGCCAACCGCTACGGCGCCCTGGTGCAGATCCCGTCGGTGGCCACCTCGGTCACGATTCCGTTCAACAAGGCCGGTTCGGCCGTTGACCTGTCGGTGACCCAGATCTGCGGCATCTTCTCCGGCAAGATCAACAACTGGAGCCAGCTGGCGGGCCTGGGCCGTACCGGTGCCATCCAGGTTGTCTACCGTGGCGAGAGCAGCGGCACCAGCGAACTGCTGACCCGCTTCCTGACCAGCGCCTGCCAGCCGGCTGACGTGTCGGGCACCAACCTGAAGCTGGCCAACGGCGTGCCGGCGTTCTCGGTGCAGTCGACCTTCGCCAACCTGTTCACCACCGTGCCGTCGAACTTCGTCGCTGCCCCGGCCACCGGTGGCACCGCGCTGTACAACGCTGTCTATGCCGTTGACGGCCGCGTCGGCTACGTCGGCCCGGACGTCATCCCGAGCCTGACCGATGCCACCAAGGTCGCCAAGGTCAAGAGCTTCTCGCCGGATGAAGTGAGCGTGCAGGCCACGCTGGAAACCGCTGCGCCGCCGACCGGCACCGCTGCAGAGAACCCCGCGAACTGGGTTCCGGTGTTCGGCAACCCGAGCGCGGGCTATCCGATCGCTGGCTACACCAACTTCGTGTTCGGCCAGTGCTACAAGAACGCCACCGTGGGCGCCAATGTGCGCGGCTTCCTGACCCGCCATTACGGCAGCACCGTGGTCAACGGTGTGGAGCAGGGCCCGAACGACGACGCCATCCGCGCGCACAAGTTCATCCCGCTGACCAAGGCATGGCGTGATGCGGTCCGTGCTCGCTTTGCCACCGCCACCAACGCCGGTGCGGTGAACAATCCGAGCACCTGCTCGGGCATCGGTCGTCCGCTGTAACTGCGATTGCTTCTGTAGTTGCAGGAGACGTACAAGGGCGCCGGCAGCAATGCCGGCGCCTTCTGCGTCTGTCCGCTGCATGACAGTGATGGGCGTGTCGCCTTCACACCGCTACCACCGTCTATGAGGTGCAGGGCGTGCCTGGCGCAGGCCCATCCGTACACGCCGCCGCCGACGCGGCCCATCAGGTTGACGAGGTCCCCGATGTCGCACCCGCATTCGCCCACCGCCCGTTTCCCTGCCGCCCTGTGGCGCAGCCACCCGATGGCCTGGGCCGTCGCCGTGGCCCTTGGCAGCATGGTGGCCCCGGCCAGCCAGGCCCAGCAGGCATTCAGCCCCGGCTGGTTCGCCGAGCGCGGTGCGGCGCAGGGCGCGGCGGCACAGAGCGGGCGCATGCCCAACGGCGTGCCGATCCAGTTCCAGCTGCCCGCACAGCAGCAGGATGCAGCGCGGCAGAAACTGCAGCAGTCCATCGACAACCTCGGCACAGCCGCGCAGGCCATCGCCCTGCAGCAGCGCCTGCAGGAACAGGCACGGCAGGCGCGCCGCGAGGCGGGCTTCGTGATCGCCGATGGCCTGGGCAAGGATGGCCTGAAGGTCGACGAGAATCCGCTGACCCGCGGCTGGATCAACGCCCGCGAGGCGATCCAGTCGCAGGCCGCCGACGGGCGGGTGCTGGTCAACATTGAGCAGACAGCCGACCAAGCGATCCTGAACTGGGAAACCTTCAACGTTGGTGGCAACACCACACTGAATTTCCTGCAGAACCCCGACTGGGCCGTGTTGAACCGGGTCAATGATCCCGCCGCACGGCCCAGCCAGATTCTTGGCCAGCTGAAGGCCAATGGCACGGTGTTCGTTGCCAACCGCAATGGCGTGGTGTTCGGCAACAACAGCCAGGTCAATGTCCGCAACCTGGTGGCGGCGGCAGCGCGCATCAGCGACGCGCAGTTCCGTGAGCAGGGTCTGTACAGTGCCGACGCGAACACCTCGGCGCTGACCGACGCCGTAGGCAAAGTCATGGTCGAACGCGGTGCGCGCATCACCACGCACGAGCCGACCACGGCAACGCGGGGCGGTGGTTACGTGCTGCTGGCTGGGCACAGCGTGGAGAACGCGGGCCAGATCGAGACGCGCAAAGGCCAGACCCAGCTTGCCGCCGGCGACAGTTTCGTGATCCGCCGTGGCGTGGGCACGGCGCAGAATACTGCATCGACCACCCGTGGCAACGAGATCGCACCGCGCTTCGTCGCTGACAGCACGGCCGGCAGCGTTCGCAACAGCGGTCTGATCCAGGCACGCGAGGGCGACATCACCCTGGCTGGACGCCGGGTCGAACAGGCTGGCGTTGCAGTCGCGTCCACCACGCTGAATCAGCGCGGTACGGTGCACCTGTTGAACTCGGCGTCCGATGCGGCGGGCAGTGTGACCCTGGCCTCCGGCTCGACCACTGCAGTACTGCTGGAAGACGATGGCAAGAGCACGGCGCTGGACAGCCAGCGCGACGCGCTCATCAAGGAATCCACCGAGCAGGACAAGCTGCGCGGTTCCAGCAGCAGCGGCACCTTCGACAATCTTTCGCGCCTGCAGGATCGCCGCGAGCAATCGCGCATCGAAGTCGTCTCCGGCGGCGATGTGAACTTCCAGGCCGGCGCACTGGCAGTGGCCACCGGCGGCCAGGTGATCGCCGACGCCAGCCGGCGCAGCTATCTGGATGATGGCGCGCGCGTGGACGTCTCCGGTGCGGTGGGCGTGCAGGTGGCGATGGAAAGCAACAACGTCAAGGTGAAGGTGCAGGGCAATGAGTTGCGCGATTCGCCAGACAACCGTGACAGCGGCAAGCTGATCAGCAGCGAGGTGTGGATCGACCGCCGCCAGTTGACCGAAGTCGCCGCCGGTACCGGCGGCTATGAAGGTACGCGCTGGTATGCCGGCGGCGGCCTGCTGGAAGTGGGGGGCTACCTGGACAATCAGGGGCATTCGATCAGCGAATGGGCAGCACAGGGTGGAACCGTCCAGCTGGCAGGCAAGGAAGTCGTCAGCCACGCCGGTTCGCGCATCAATCTGGCCGGTGGCAGCCTGGATGTGCAGTCCGGCGTGGTGCAGCAGAGCTGGCTGCGTGGCCGCGACGGGCAGTTGTACCGGCTTGATGATGCACCGGCCGAGATGCTGTACGACGGTCTGTACCAGGGCTATGAAGTGAAGCAGGAACGGTGGGGGGTGACCGAATCGTTCCGCAATCCGCTGGTGGCACCCACCCAGCGTTTCGACAATGGCTATACCGTGGGACGCGATGCTGGCCGTCTGCTGATCTCGGCGCCCACGGCTGTCCTGCAGGGCCAGGTGGATACGGTGGCCTTCCAGGGCCTGCAGCAGACCCGCCGCCCGGACCAGGCGCAGGACGGGTACGTGCAGGCACAGACGGCCGCGGCCCGAAACGCCCAGCTCTGGCTCGGGCGTTTCGACAACACTGGCCGAAGTGCAGTGTTCGATTCGCAGATCCGCATCGGAGCGCTCGAGGCCGACACCCGGTCATGGACGTTGCAGGTGCCGATCGGGGAAACACAGCGCAATACCGTGTGGTTGGACAGTGAGGTCCTGAGCGCCCAGCGTTGGGGGCAGGTGGACCTCGCTTCGGCGGGCCGCATCGACCTGGATGGCACGCTCAGGTTGCAGGAGGGCGGCCGGCTTGGGCTCACTGCAAGCCGCGTCAGCTTCGGTGGAACGGTGCAGATTGCCGGCGGGCAGGTGGAGGCCGGCAACCTGCTTCCGGCGCTCGGCGGGCCCACGGCCCTGCTGAGGTCCGGACGCGGCGCGGTGGATGTTGCGGCGGGCGCACGGATCGATCTTGGCGGCAGTTGGAGTAACGCGCTTGCTGCGCCGGATGGCGACCCCGCGCAGGCGTGGATCGACGGTGGACAGATGCGCTTCAACAGCAGTCACGACATCCGTGTGGGTGAAGGGGCAGCGATTCTTGTCGATGCCGGCGGCGCGATCGATGGCAGTGGCAAAGGGCGCGTAGGCAAGGGCGGCAGTGTCAGCCTGCTCGCGGCCAGCACCGAGGTTGCCACCGACGGCAGCGGGCGGATCCGTATCGGCGATGGCGCAGGCTTCAGCGCGCTCGGCAATGGAAGCGGCAATTTCACGCTGGCAACAGGCGGTGCGGTGTCTATCGGCGCGCCTGGCACGGATGCATCGGCGGCGTCGTTGCGATTGCAGTCAGCACTGTTCAGGAGTGGCTTTGCCCGCTATGACATCGCCGGTCACAACGGTTTGACAGTTGAAGACGGTACTCAGCTAACGGTGGAACGACCGGCGCTGCGCCTGGCCGAGGGCGCACAACAGGCACTGGCCCGCGAGCAGGGCGTGCAGGCTTGGATGCCATCGTTGTATGAGGCCGATCCGACAAGTGGACGCGTATCGCAGCGCGGCGGCGCGAGCCTGGCACTGCGCGCGGGGCATCTGCTGTCCACGGCCGATCTGCGCGTTGGCAAGGGCGCAAGGATCGAGGTCGATGCCGGCCAGACGATCGAACTGTTCAGCGCCGGCAACCTGGACGTGGCTGGCAGTCTGAAGGCGGCCGGCGGCCGTATCCGCCTGGACGAGGCATTCGATCCGACCGGTGTGCGTGGCGATCAACGCCGCGAACGTCGCTGGACGATTGCCGAGGGCGCCCTGCTGGACGTGAGCGGCGACAGCGTTTCCCTGCCCGACGCGCGCGGGACATTGCGCGGACAGGTGCGCAAGGGCGGAACGATCGAGATCGGGGGGGCGTTGGACTGGGAAGACCAGGACAACGTACGCCACTTGCCGCCCGATACCTTCGTGGTGGTGGAGCGCGGTGCGCGGCTGGACGCGTCCGGTGCTTCGGCGCTGCTGGACATTGATGGCAGCGGGCGCACCCGGGTGGACAGCGACGGCGGCAGTATCGTGCTGCGCGCCGGCAATGCGCTGTACCTGCAGGGCGACCTGGAGGCAGCAGCGGGCGGCGACGGCGCGCGCGGTGGCACCCTCGGCGTTGCCTTCGGTGGCGGAACCTACGGCAGAACGGCAATGAACAAGGAAGTGCTGGCGCCGAGGGTGATCTCGCTGACCCAGCACGCCGCGCAGACGACCGACCTGCCTGCACGCCTTGAGTACGGCCATGCGGCACTGTCGGTGGAGCAGATCGAGGCCGGTGGTTTCGATCATCTGGCCCTGTTCGGCGACATCCGCGCCCAGGGAGATGTCAATCTGCGCATAGACCAGAGCCTGCGCATTCAGGGCTTGAATGAGCGTTACCTCGGCCTCGTCCCGAGCAACAGCGAGGGTGGCCGCCTGCAACTGGGCGCGCCATATGTCCGCCTTGCGCAGGGGCGCTGGTGGCAGCCGGCCGGGGAAGGCACGTTGCGCCCACTGGAGGCAGCGTTCGACAGCGGCCGCCAGCATCGCCTGGACGTGAGCGCCGATCTGATCGACCTGCGCGACGTCACCTGGCTGGCGGGATTTGATCAGGTCGCGCTGCGCAGCCGCGGTGACATTCGCATGCTGGCCGCGGTCGCCAGTAGTTCACGGGAATCCACGCTTGCAAGCCCGGGTTCGATCGATATCAGCGCCGCACGCATGTATCCGGCGGCCCGGGCCAAGGGACGCATCGTGGCGGGCGTACCCGACATCGGGCCTTCAGGCCTGCCGTCCTGGCAGAACCCCGACGCCGTACTGCGCATCCATGGCATTGCAGGCGGCGCGCAACCGGCACCGGACTCTGCGTTCGGAAGCCTGGAGCTGGTGGCGGCGACGGTGGTGCAGGGCGGCAATGTGCAGGCGCCGTGGGGCCGTGTGCAGCTGGGTGGCAGAGAATTCGGCGCCGATGTGGCCAGCCGCGTCGACCTGCTTGCAGGCAGCGTGACGTCGGTGAGCGGTGCCGGCCTGCAGCTGCCGTTTGGCGGTACCGTGGATGGTGTGGGCTGGCGCCGCAACGGTGCCGACTTCGATGTGCTGGGCCCCGGCTCGACCAACATCCCGATCGGTATCGACATCGTCGCCAACGCCTTCGATGGCGTGGCGGGCAGCGTGCTGGATGTGTCCGGCGGGGGCGAGCTGTCCGGTGCTGCATTCGTGGCCGGGCGCGGTGGCTCGGTGGACATCCTGCGGCATGCGTTGGTGGATGCGAACCCGCGCTACCGCTTCAGCGGCAGCGACAATGCGGTCTACGCGATCATGCCGGGACGCTCGGACACGCAGGCGCCGCAGGCGATTGCTGATGGCAGCACCGATCCGCGCATCGGCCAGCAGATCGTCATACCTGCCGGGGTTCCCGGCCTCCCGGCGGGAACCTACATGCTGCTGCCGGCCAGCTACGCACTGCAGAAGGGCGCATTCCGCGTCGAAATTGGCGCCGAAAGCGCAGTCGGCAGCCGCCAGGCAGTGGCGACCGGCACGGGTTCCTGGCGCGTCAGTGGACACCAGGCGCAGAGCCTGGGCGGTGGAGTTTCATCGCTGCTCACCGATCTGGTGCTGACGCCGGCGGATGTGGTGCGCCGCCATGCCAGCTACAACGAGACCCCCTACAGCGCGTTCGTACAGGGCGTGGCTGAGCGGCGTGGTGAAGCGCTGCGCTGGCGGCCTACGGACGCCGGCAACCTCAGCCTGGCACTGGGTGAGGGCGCCGGACGTTCGAGCGTGCCAGCCGCGATCTTCCAAGGCGTGTCGCGCTTCAACGCCGGCAGCAATGACGGGCGGGGCGGCACGCTTTCGGTCAATCTGCTCGCCTCCAATGAGGCGACGTTGGAGATTGCCACCGAAGGCGGTAGTGCCGGCAGCGGCAGCGGCGCCACCCTCTTCGATTCGGCGCTCAATGCGTTCCGCCCGGAGACGATGCTGATCGGCGGCGTGCTGCGGCGTGACGCGACGACCCATTCGCTGGAGGGCAGGGCGCAGCACATCGTGGTGCGCAACGGCGTCAACCTGACGGCGCAGGAAGTGCTTCTGTCGGCCGCGTTCGGAGGCAAGGGAATCCTGGTGGAGCAGGGCGCTTCGATCGATACCTTGACCGGGGCAAATACCTCGCGCGTGGCACAGCCCACGGCGCCCTACCTGGTGTCGGGCGGCCTGCTTGCCGTGTCCAACCAGCGCTTGACGGCGCTCAGTGCGCAGGGCGGCAGTGCCGGCGGTCCGGTGGCGATCGACATCGGCGGATGCGTGGTGGACTGCAATGGCCAGACCCGGTTGCTGTCGGCAGGCAGCATCAACGTGGTCACCGACGGCGCGCTGAGCATTGGCGACGCGGTGAGCTACGGCACGCGCCAGCTCGGCCTGGGCATGTCGGCGCTCAATCTCGGCAGCGCCGAGGCCATTGCGGCGGCAGCGGCGGCCGGCGCCCTGCCGGCGGGCATGACCATGAACCAGGAGGTGTTGCAGCGATTGCTGCGGGGAAACACCGCCACCGGCGCGCCGGCGCTGGAGGCCCTCAGCCTGACCGCGCGCGATGCCATCAATGTCTTCGGCAGCGTGGACCTGGACACCCGTGAGGGCGCAACCGGACGCAGCAGCCTGCGCAGCCTGGTGCTGGGCGCCCCTGCCATTCATGGCTACGGCTCTGCGGCCGACCACGCGCGCATCTTCGCCGATACGCTGGTCTGGGACGGTACGCTGGCCGGCACCACGTTGCCCGGCGGTGAGCAGACCCAGCCGGCCGGCGAGGCGATGGTGGGCCGGCTTGGCCAAGGGCAGCTGGAAATCAATGCACGGGTGCTGGAGCTGGGGCGTGCGCCCTTTACCCGGCCCAGTTCGTCGGTGGCCGCGGATCGCCAGGTGCTCGGCTTCGCCGGCGTTACCCTGGCAGCATCGGATCGCATGTTGTTCTCCGGCAAGGGCAGTCTGGATGTCTTCCAGCGGCAGGGCGATTACGTGGCAGGCAGCGGCTGGCAGTTCAGCGGCGGCGCGCTGGATATCGTTACCCCGCTGCTGACCGGCAGTGCGGGCGCTCAGCTGGCAATCCGCAATGGCGGTACGGTGCAGGTGCGCGGTGCTGCGGCAACCGCGGGCAGCGATGCGTTGGGTGCGGAGTTGTCCATCACGGCCGAACGCGTTGTGATCGACAGCCGGGTGGCGCTGGCGTCCGGCCGGTTCGAAGCCAATGCCCGCCAGGGCGTGGCGCTTGGCAGCAATGCAGTGCTGGACATGGCGGGGCGGAAGGTCAGCCTGTTCGACGTGGACAAGTACAGTTGGGGCGGCGACGTAGCGCTGTCGAGCCGTGACGGTGACATCGTTGCCGACGCGGCGTCGCGCATCGATCTTTCTGCCCGCAACAACCGCGGCGGCCGCTTGACGGTCGCTGCGCTGGGCGCGCAGGGCGGCCGTATAGATCTGGCAGGTACGTTGCTTGGCGGAGCCAGCGGCCGCTACGACGCCGGTGGCACTGAAGTGCCCTACGACGGCGGCGAACTGGTGGTACGTGCACGCCAGTTGCAGGACTTCTCCGGGCTGAACACCCGGCTTACCGCCGGTGGCATTACCGGTGGCCGGACGTTCCAGTTGAGCGAAGGCGGCCTGGTGATTGGCGATGAAGTGAAGGCACGCAACGTGGATATCAGCGTCGATGGCGGCAGCCTGCTCGTCAATGGCCGCATTGATGCCAGTGGCGAACAGGTCGGCAGCATCCGCCTGTCCGCCCGCGATGTGTTGCGTATCGACGGCACATTGGACGCGCATGGCAGCGCCTTGCGCGTCGATAGTTACGGCAAGATCATCGACAGCCCGAACCGGGCGATGATCGAACTGACCTCGGCCAGTGGCAGCCTGCAGCTGGGCGCGACCTCATCGATGGACCTGCGCGCCGGCACCTCGGTGGCCACGGGTAGCAGCCCGGGTCAGAACGATGGCCGCGCACGCGGCAGCGTCAAGCTCAACGTGCCACGCGTGGGCAGCAACGACGCTGCGATTGACGTGGCCAGCGGACTCCGCATCGCCGGTGCCGCCGATCTCCAGGTCAACGCCTTCCGCAGCTATGATTCGGCGCCGTTGACAAGCGCTCCGGACGTGCATGGCCATCGTCCGCAGGTGATCAACCAGCATTGGCTGGACACGGTTGTGGACCCGGACAACAGCCAGTGGATGAATGCCGCACTGGCCAATGCGGGATTGCAGCAGCGCACTGCCGCACTGGGCAGCTATCGCCTGCGTCCCGGCGTGCAGATCGTGGCGCGGACCAGCAGTGACAACCCGCGTGGCGATCTGGTCGTGGCCGGCGATATCGATCTGTCCGGCTACCGCTACGGACCGCAGTCGAACCGGACCGATCCAGCGCGCCGAGGCTTCGGTGAATCGGCAGCGCTGGTGCTGCGCGCCGAAGGCGATATCAACGTCTACGGCAGCATCAACGATGGATTCGCGCCGCCGCCTGCCAATCCCGATGAGGACGGCTGGGTGCTGCTGGAGGGGCGCAGTGCCGGTACGCCCAACACGGCGTTCGGTGGCGACCTGATCGTGCCCGGCGAAGGTGTACAGCTGCAGCGCGGCACCGAATTCCGTGCTGGCGCGACGCTGAACTATGCACTGCCCTTCGAGGCCGTGACCCTGCCGGCCGGAACCGTGCTGCCCGCGGAAATGCGGTTGTCGGGACCGCTGCTGCTGCCGGCCGGCACTGTGCTGGGCGCGGCAGTGACGACGGCGGGTGGCGAGGTGGTAGCGGCTGGAACCGTGCTGGCCCAGGCATTGACGTTGCAGGCGGGTGCGCGCCTGGGGGCCGGCTTCCGGCTGCGCGCGCCGGCGCCGGTGGCCGCACAGGTGTGGCCGGCCGGCGTCGCGCTGCCGATGGCGATGAAGCTGTCAGACGCGGTGGACCTGCATGCCGGCGCGATCATCCCGTCGATGACCAAGGTGGAGCTGGCCGGCGATGCGCCGGTGAAACTGCGGCCTGCCGACGCCAGCGGGCGCCAGGGACGCAACTGGGCGCTGGCGGCGATGCTGCCCGAAGGCACCACCTCGTGGGATCTGACTGCAGTGGCCGGAGCCGATACGACCGCTGCCGATCCGCGTACCCGCAGCTGGGGAAGTGACGGCAGCATCGTGCTGGCCGACAGCCACTACAGCACCATCGGGACGGTGACCAAGACGACGGAATGGAAGGGTGATCGAATCGTCAATTTGGAAGGTTCTCTGTACTGGTGGGGCGATGAGAGTCTGGCCGGAAAGTCACCTGCCGAGGTGGCCGCGATCATCGGGACCACCGAGGCGGAGATCTGTGGCGCAGGCGCCTTCTGCGGCCCGGCCCCGCGCCTGGTGGACAAGGAAGGCTCGCTGGCATGGTGGGGCGATGAATCCTGGGTCGGCCGCCCGGCTACGGAACTGGGCGCCGAGATGGGCATGTCGGAGGAAGAGATCTGCGCGGCAATGGGCTACTGCTACGGCGGCGGCACGCTTACCGAAGTCACCACCTACGGCAAGCGCCTGGGCTCGCCGGCTTGGAGCGTGCTGCGTACCGGCAAGGGTGATCTGGCACTGCTGGCCGCGCAGGACGTGCGCATGAAGTCCGGCTTCGGCGTGTACACCGCAGGTGCGCCGACGCTGCTGGGCGATGGCAGCGATCCCCAGTTCAATCCGGTGCGTACGGCTGCGCCCTGGCACACCTCGCTGCTGGGCAGGAACCAGGTCTCGGGCAACTATGATGCGGCGCTGGCCAGTTACCGTGCGTGGTATCCCGACCATGGCGGCGATGTCAGGGTTGAAGCCGGGCGCGACATCATCGGCGACGCCTGGACCGCCCGGTCCGAATCCGGTACGGCGCAGCGCGACCAGGCCGGGCATTCAAGCGCAGCCGTGGGCGGCTGGTTGTGGCGGCAGGGTACGGGCACCACCGAAGGCGTCCAGGCAACACCGACGAGCTGGTGGATCAACTTCGGCACGTACAGCACCGTGGGCGCCGAAGCGGACGCAGCTCCCCGCATGGTCGGGTTCACCGGCTTCGGCACGCTGGGAGGCGGCAATCTGTCACTGGAAGCGGGCCGCCACGCGGGCGTGCTCGACCCGATGGGCAATGCCCTGGGTCTGTTGACCGCGCCTCATTCCAGCGCGATTGTTGCTGCGGTCGGGTCGACCGGGCGCGTCAGCAATGGTGAGCTGCATCTGACCGGTGGCGGCGACCTGACCCTGCGCAGTGGCGGTGCGTTGAATCCTGGCCTGCGCGCCAGCGCGCAGCAGCCGGAGAGTTTCCTGCAGGATCTGGATCTCAATGGCGCGGTGACCAACCTGCGCGGCAGCACCCTGCTGCAGGCGGCACGCATCGGTGGCCTCAGCGCGATACAGAGCAGCTACGGAACGCTGGGCCTGATGGATCCGTTCGTGGCGGACGCCCCGGTGGCGATGGCGGGGCCCCTGCTCACTCTGGGTGATTCCACTGCCCGCCTGCAGGCCCGTGGTGACATTGTTCTCGGTGGCGCCGCAGATGCAGGGCGTGTACCGACGGCCAACTACAACGACGTGGTTCTGGGCGATGGCCAGCATGCAGCTGGCACGACGTGGTTCTCGCTCTGGACCCGAGGCACTGCGCTGGACCTGTTCTCGGCAGGCGGAAATCTCGCACCCAGCCTGGCCGGAAGTCTGCACGCAACCGGTAGCAACATGTTCGCTGAAGGCATCGCGCTGCGCGAGCAATCCGTTCCCGCCAGCATCAATTACTGGCTGTATCCGTCCAGGTTCAGCGCGGTGGCAGCGAGTGGTGACATCATCAGCGCCCCGCTTCGAGGTCTCGGACCAGGGGCGACTACGGGCGATGTGATCCTGCTCGCGCCTTCGGCCAGCGGCCAGCTCGATGTTCTGGCCGGAGGCTCGATCCATGCCGCGATCAACGCCACCGGCATTGCACGTTCCGGTAGCGACGCCCGCCTGCCTGGCCCGTTTGATCCTGCATTCATGGCCCAGCGGGGCGCCAGCCTGACCCGGGTCGGCCACAATCTCTCCGACGATGGGGTGCAGGGAGCGGATCCGTCGGCGAACCTGCCCTTGTTCGCGTTCGGCCCCAGTACTCCGACCACGGGTGCGCTGACGTCCCGGCCCACGTCGCCCAGCCGCTTCTATGCCGTTGCCGGTGACATCATCGGGTTGGGCAGCGGCGGGCGCAGGCAATTGAGGCGGAACATCGGCGAGGAGAGCCGGACACTGTTCGACTGGTACGAAGCGGGCTCGGCCGTACAGCTGCGCGCCGGTCGCGACGTGATCAATGCGAACGTCACCGCGCTCAACACCAGCGGTACCGATTTCAGCGGGATCGAGGCGGGCCGGGACATCATCCGCAGCAACCTGACGGTGGCCGGCCCCGGCAACGTTGAAGTGAGTGCGGGCCGGCAGCTGCGCCAGGAAGAGGCCGGAAGCATCGTGAGCCTGGGTGGCGTCGTCCAGGGCGATGCCCGTCCCGGTGCCAGCATCGCAGTGACTGCCGGCAATCAGGGCATTGACTTCGATGCACTGCGCACGCGCTACCTGGACCCGTCCAACCTGGCCGATCCGGCGCAGTCGCTGGCATCGCAGCCCGGCAAGGCGGTGAAGATCTATGACAAGGAGTTGAAGCAGTGGCTGCAGCAGCGCTTCGGCCTGGCCGTCGACGGCGCCGAGGCGCTGGCTGCGTTCGACCGGTTGCCGAGCGAACAGCAACGGATCTTCCTGCGCCAGGTCTACTACGCCGAGCTGCGCGAAGGTGGTCGTGAGTACACCAATGTAGAAGGGCCGCGTTTCGGATCCTATCTGCGCGGGCGCGAAGCGATCGCCACGCTGATGCCGGACAAGGATGCCAATGGCGCAACGATCAACCGTACTGGCGATATCCTGATGTATGGCGGCGCCGGCGTACGTACCGAAGCCGGTGGCAATATCGAGCTGATGGCACCGGGCGGACA
Source organism: Stenotrophomonas sp. SMYL20 (assembly GCF_036320045.1). NCBI lineage: Bacteria > Pseudomonadati > Pseudomonadota > Gammaproteobacteria > Lysobacterales > Lysobacteraceae > Stenotrophomonas > Stenotrophomonas sp. SMYL20. The sequence goes on from NZ_JAWIRT010000010.1 coordinate 93,391, forward strand.
GATCGTGGTGGGCGTGCAGGGCGTGGTGCCACCGGCCAGTGCCGGGCTGGTGACCCAGGGGCAGGGTGACATCCGGCTGTTCAGCCAGGACAGCGTGCTGCTGGGCCTGTCGCGGGTGATGACGACGTTCGGCGGTGACATCCTCGCCTGGTCGGAGCAGGGCGACATCAATGCCGGTCGCGGTTCGCAGACCACCTTGTTGTACACGCCACCGCGTCGCGTCTATGACGGCTGGGGCAATGTGATCCTGTCGCCGCAGGCTCCCGCCAGTGGCGCAGGCATCGCCACCTTGAACCCCATCGCCGAAGTGCCGCCGGGCGACGTCGACCTGATCGCGCCGCTGGGCACCATCGATGCGGGCGAAGCGGGCATCCGTGTTTCGGGCAACATCAACCTTGCCGCGCTGCAGGTGCTCAACGCGGCCAACATCCAGGTGCAGGGCGAGAGCAAGGGCCTGCCGGTGTTGGCCACGGTGAACGTCAATGCGCTGGCGTCGGCCAGTGCTGCAGCGAACAGTGCCAGCCAGGCCGCACAGGACGTGATGCGCAAGAGCCAGGACGACGCACGGCGCAACCAGCCGTCAGTGATCAGCGTGCAGATTCTCGGCTTCGGCAGCGGCACCAGCAGCATTGCGCCGCCGGCGCGCGGCACGACCGCCAACAGCGGCTACGACGCCAACAGCGCCTTCCAGTTCCCGCAGGCAAGCCGCGACGAAGGCACGCAGCGCCGATAGGCATAGCACGCCCCGGTAGGTGCCGACCTTGGTCGGCACGCATTGCCCGATGCAGCGCATCGGGCTGCAGCATCGGGCCAGCCGCCAGGGAACGGTGGCGGCCCCAGCCAGGACGGCACGGAGGGCAGGGAGCGGCCATCAGCGGTGAGGACCACCGACACAGCGCCGCCGGGTGCAGGAGAGCACCCGGCGGCAGGAGGGACGCGCGCATGTGTCACGGTAGATGCCGACCTTGGTCGGCAGTAGATCCTCGCCATGCGTGGATGCCCGGACAGCCTCAGTGCCGACCAAAGGTCGGCACCCACCAGAGCAGGCGTGGCAGCAGGAGCCGCCCGGCCGTAGGTCCACGCCATGCGTGGATGCGCTACCACGACCGAATCCTACAACTCCAGCACCCGCCGGTAACTCAACGGCCCACGCCCATCGCGCAGTCCCAACCGCAGTTCAAGTCCGGTGGCCGGCAATACCTCGCCCTCGCTCGGCAACACGGCCCATCCCGTTCCAGGCTGCCACGCCCGCACCTCGAACCGCTGCACATCGCGCGCCACCGCAATGCCCTTCGACGGATCCGGTGCGGGCAGGGGATACCGGTCCGTAGCCGCACCACTGGCCCGCCACAGCGTGCTGCCCTGCCGCCACCAGCGCACCCGCTGCCAGTGCAGCCCATCACTGCCGACACTGCGGGTGATCTCCAGCGCGAAGCTGCCATCCGGGTGCCGCTCGCTCACCAGCGACGGGGGCACCAATCGCTGCGGACGATCTGCCGGGCGCACCGCGCCATTCATCAGCGCATCGTCGGCACGCATTTCAATATCGCGCTGGAACTGCTGCAGCACGCGCAGCGCCGTCGTGGTCCCGGCATCGGCCTGGCGCAGGCGCTGGTCGCTGTTGGCCACGCTGTCCAGCGCACGCCAGCAGATCAGCGCCAGCACGCCCATGATGGTGATCGCGATCATCACCTCGATCAGGGTGAAGCCGCGTGCGGCGCGCCTCATTGCGCCGCCGTCCACGGCAGCTGCATCCGCGCCAGCGACTGTCGCGGTGCATCTTCGGCCACCACGGTCAATTCCAGTTGCGGCTGCCCGTCGCTGCCAGTGCCCAGATGCTGCAGGACCAGGAAGCTGCCGCGTCCCTGCACACAGCGCTGCCGCGCATCCTGCGGTGGCTGCCCGGCGAGGCGCAGCTCCTGCCAGCGGTCCTGCGCGCACAACAGCGCCAGGCGACGGTCGCGCAGCCGTGACTGATCGTCGGTCGCCACTGCCACCGAGCGCATCACCGCAGCCAGCGCAATCGAAACGATCGCCAGTGCGATCAGCACTTCGATCAGGGTGAATCCGCGCATATTCCGCTTCACTGCACGACCTGCAACTGTCCGCTGCCATCATCACGAAGACGCAGTGCGCGGCCGTCCAGCGACAGTCCAAGCTCCCAGGCGGTACCGATCCACTCCGGGCTCAGCTCGATGGCGTTGGTGGGCTGCACCACGATGCCTGCAGCCTGCCACTTCTGTGGACGCAGCAGATCATCGCGTTCAACGGTGACCCAGCGGCTGCCTTCGAGGCGGCTGAAACGATAGCCGGCTGCGTCGGCCTGCCAACGCAGGGGGCGGCCATCGATGCGGGCCTCGTCGCGCGCCACCTGCAGGCGCTGCGCCAGTCGTTCGCCTTCCTGCCGCAGCTGGCGCGCGGGGTCTAGCAGACTGCCCAGGCCCAGGCCGATGCCTGCCGTGCAGATGCCGATGATCACCAGCACCACCATCAGTTCCAGCAGGGTGAAACCACGCGGGATGCGTCGCATCGACATTGCCTCCTGTCCCTTGCCGATGCGTGCCAGCGTAGGCCCGCATGATGAAACAAAAGCGTCAGCCGCACCTGCTAGCGTAGGCGGACACGAACGTGGCGATGATGTGGAACATGGACGGCAGGCGCTGGGATCGGAATCGGATGTTGACCCTGCTGGCGGCGACGCTGCTGCTGGCCGTGGTGGCTTATTGGAGCGTCACCTTGTCTGCGGTGGCACCAGCGGCGGCCGCGAGCGAAGCGCATGCCGAGGCGCCGGTACGGCCGATGTTCGATGCAGTGGCCAGCCTGCCACTGGTGCGACTACTGTCGCCCGGTGCGGTGCAGACCGAGGTGGTCGTGCTGGGCGTGATGGCGGGTGACCATGCGCCATTGGCCCTGCTCTCGGTAGATGGACGCCCAGCGGAAGCGTATGCGCCCGGCCAACGACTCGGACCCTGTACGGTACTGGCCAGCATCAGCGCCAGCGCTGTGGAACTGAACCAGGCCGGGCAAACGCGCAGCCTGCCGGTGCCTGAGCTGCCGCCGGTGCCGACCGATGGCATCGTGCCGGGCGGGTCCCTGTAGAGCCGAGCCCGCGCTCGGCTGCGTCTGGAAGAACAGTCGAGCAAGGCTCGACTCTACAAAATCCAGTGGAGCATGGCTCGACTCCACAAAATCCTGCCGAGCGCGGGCCCGGCTCCACAGCTGCGCAGGCTCAGCGCGCCGGACGCTGCGGTTCCACCGAACGACCAAAGGCATCGCCCATGCGCTGTCGTGTGCCTTCCAGGTTGTACTGCATCAGCTGGTTGCCCGGCTGCCGCATCAGGCGTTCGGCTTCAGGCAGCGCCGGTGACTTCGCCGATTTCGGCGCCGGGGCCAGTTTGCGTTGCAGGCACTCCCAGGCGGGAATGCGCTCGCCGTTGACCTGTACTTCGATGCAGGGTGCGGCATCGTCCTGTTTCTTCGCCTCTCCGGCCCAGGCCGATGGCAACGCCAGCAACAAGGTAAGGGCGAGGGCAGGGCGAAGGCCCGCCTCCAACGACTCACTCATCTTGAATCTCCTGCGAAAACCGACGCTCAGCAATGAAGACGTATGGCGAAGACAGTGTCCGCCTGCAACTGTTCCGGCGCTGTCAAAAGATGACAGTGCTGTCACAAAACTATTGGCGGTTTTGACGCGACGTACACGTCCTGTTGGTAGACCCACGCGCCGCTCCCTGGCCACTCCCTTCGATACGACGCGATGCCTTCGATGACTCCTGTTCCGTGCCGAGCCGTCCGCCTTCCGCTGCGCCTGCATCCGCTGGTGCTGGCTCTGGCCGCGATGCCGCTGCCATTGTTCGCGCAGGACGCGGCGCCTGCGCCCAGCGTGAACATCAATGAATACATCGTGCGCGGCAACACCGTGCTCGATCCGCGCCAGATCGAACGTGCGGTGGAGCCGTTCCTCGGCCCGGGCAAGACCCTGGCCGATGTCGAGAAGGCGCGCGATGCCGTCAATGCGCTGTACCAACAGGCAGGCTACCAGTCGGTCTACGTCGAGCTGCCCGAGCAGCAGGTCAGTGGCGGCGTCGTGCTGCTGAAGGTGCAGCAGACGCCGATCGGGAAGCTGCGGGTCGTAGGCACGAAGCACGAATCGCCCGAACGCATCCGCGAACGCGTGCCGGCACTTGCCGAGGGCAAGGTGCCGGACTTCGACCAGGCGCAGAAGGAACTGACCGCGCTGAATGAAGGCGGACGTCGCCAGGTGATGCCGCTGGTGCGCGAGGGCCAGGTGCCGGGCACGATGGATGTGGACCTGCAGGTCGAAGAGAAGTCGCCGTGGCGTGCCAGCGCGTCACTCAACAACGACCACAGCGCCGACACCGAGAAGCTGCGCCTGAGTGCATCGCTGGCCTACGACAACCTGTGGAAGCGCGGGCACAGCGCCAACATCGGCGTGTACCTGGCGCCGGAAGATACAAAGCAGGCCAAGGTGTTCTCGGCCTCGTACATGATGCCGTTCGAAGGCACGCCGTGGAGCCTGGAAGCGTCCGGCTACAAGTCCGACAGCCGCGTGCTGAACGCGGGTGGGCAGGTGGGTACCGGCACCGGAACCAATGTAATCGGCAACGGCCATTCGATCGGTCTCAAGCTCAACTATCGACTGGCCGGCAGCAGCCAGTGGTGGCGCCAGCTCAGCCTCGGCGTGGACTTCAAGGACACCGAGGAAGACACGCAGATGGGCAAGGAGAGCCTGAAGACGCCGCTGAAGTACGCGCCGATCACCCTGGCGTTTGTCGGTGTGCGCCAGGGCGAGCAGGATCAGTTGAGCATCAATACCCAGCTGGTGGCCGGTACCCGCCGCCTGTTCGGCTATGGCAGCGATGCCATCGGATTCGGGCAGAAGCGCTACTGGGCGGACCCCAGTTTCATCGCGTTCAAGGCCGATGTGGCCAACACCCACACCTTCGGCAGCGATTGGCAGTGGTACGCGCGCGGCTCGCTGCAGGTGACCGACGCACCGCTGGTGTCGGCCGAGCAGTTCGCCGCCGGTGGCATGTACACCGTGCGCGGCTATCTGTCGGCCGAGGCGATCGGCGACTACGGCGGCCTGGCCAGCCTGGAATGGCGTACCCCGGCGTGGTCGCTGTGGAGCGGCACGGATCTGCGCGTCTACAGCTTTGCCGACGCCGCCTACCTGCGCCTGCGCCAGCCGCTGCCCGAGCAGCGTGACAAGTACAACCTGGCCTCGGTCGGCCTGGGCGCGCAGCTGCGCCTGGGTGAGCACCTGCAGCTGCGCCTGGACTACGCCTGGCCTTATGCCGATGGCCCGGTCACGCGCAAGGACGACCCGCGCCTGCATTTCAACATCAGCACCAGTTACTGACCCTTCCCTTGAACATGCGTTCTCCGGAGACCCTTCGCATGGACCGTTTGCTTTCCCGAGTGTTGTTGCTGCTGGCCGCGCTGGTTGCGCTGCCTGCTGCTGCGGCCGATGCCAATTGGTGGCAGGCCGAATGGAAGTACCGCAAGCCGATCACCGTCGACGCCGGTCCGCAGGGCGCGGGCCTGGCCGGTGACCCGGGCCGCACGCCGCTGCTGCTGCGCCTGCATACCGGCAACTTCGGTTTCGACGGTACCCAGGACGCGGGCAACGACCTGCGCTTCGTGTCGGGCGATGGCCGCACCGTGCTGGCCCATCAGATCGAACAGTTCGATCCCAAGCTGGGCCTGGCCCTGGTCTGGGTGGACGTGCCGGCAGTCAGCGCCGCCGCGCCGCAGACGATCTGGATGTACTACGGCAATGAGAAGGCACCGGCCAGCGGCAACGGCCAGCAGGTGTTCGACCCGGACTACACGCTGGTCTACCACTTCGCCGAAGCCAATGCGCCTGCACGCGACACCACCGCCTACGGCAACAATGCCGGTGCTGTGGTGCCGCCGTCCGAAGGTTCGGTGATCGGCCGTGGCGTGCAGTTGGGCGCAGGCCCGCTGCCGTTGCCGGCCAGCGCCTCGCTGGCACAGGAAGCGGGGGCGCCGTTGACCCTCTCGGCCTGGATCAAGCCGGGCAGCAACAATGCGGCGCAGGCAATCTATGCCCGTCGCGATGGCGCCTCCGAGCTGGTGGTCGGTATCGAGAACCGGGTGCCGTTCGTGCAACTCAATGGCCAGCGCAGTACGCCGGCACAGCCGATTCCGGAAGGGCAGTGGGCGCACGTGGCACTGACCGCGGAGAAGGGTGCGCTGCAGCTGTACCTCAACGGCCGTGTAGTGGCCCAGCTGAGCGGCGAGCTGCCGGCGCTGGGTACCGCGCCGGTGGTGGGCGCCGATGCCCCGGGTGCTGCACAGCCTTTGGCCAACTTCGAAGGCGCTCTGGATGAGCTGCGCATCTCGCGGGTTGCACGTCCGGCGGCGCTGCTGCTGGCCGATGCCACCGCTCAGGGCGCCGACTCGCGCCTGATCAGCTACGGCGCCGACGAGCAATCCGCCGGGCAGAGCCACTTCGGCTTCATTCTCAAGGCGATGCCGTTCGATGCCTGGGTGGTGGTCGCCATCCTCGGCCTGATGATGCTGATGTCATGGGCGATCATGATTGCCAAGAGCCGCCACTTCGGCCGCACCAGCAAGGCCAACGCGGTATTCACCGAGAGCTTCGGCAAGTTGTCCGGTGTGCCGCTGCGCACTCTGTCCGAGATGGACCGCCAGGGCAAGGCGCCGACTGCGATGCACGATGGCTCGTTGTGGCGCATCTACCAGGTGGCCATCGATGAAATGCAGCAGCGCCACCAGCGCGACGGCAACAGTGGCTACCTGAGTGGCGCCACCATCGCCGCGATCCGTGCCTCGATGGATGCGGTGATGGTGCGCGAGCAGGAGGCGATGGCGCGGCGCATGAACTGGCTGTCGACCACCATCGAAGGTGCGCCCTACGTGGGCCTGTTCGGCACCGTGATCGGCATCATGCTGGTGTTCGTGGTGGCGGCGATGGCCGGCGCAGTGGACATCAACTCGGTGGCGCCGGGCATGGCCGCGGCGCTGCTGTGTACCGCTGCCGGCCTCGGCGTCGCCATCCCGGCACTGTTCGGCTACAACTACCTGGGTGCGCGTGCCGAAGCGATCGGCGCGGACATGGCGGTGTTCATCGACGAGTTCGCCGCGCGCCTGGCCGAAGAGCAGGACGGGCGCGGCCCGGCCGCGGTCCAGGGCTGAGGGGCGCGCCATGGGCCAGAAGGCGAAGTTCGGCATCAAGAAGCGCGAGAAGGGCATCAACGTAACGCCCTTCGTCGACGTGCTGCTGGTGGTGCTGGTGATCTTCATCCTGACCAGCAACGCCTCCATCCCCGGCATCGAGGTCAACCTGCCGAAGGCCAGCAACAGCGTGGCCCTGGAAAAGCCGAAGACCAAGGCGATCACCATCGACCCCAGTGGCCAGGTGTTCCTGGATGCCTACCCGGTGACGATGGCCGAGCTGGAAGACCGGCTGCGTACCGAACGCGCGACCACGCCGGATTTCCCGGTGATCGTGCGCGGTGATGCGCAGGTGCAGTACGCCCGCGTGGTCGAGGTGCTGGACCTGCTGCGGCGCCTGGAGCTGGCCCAGGTCGGCCTGGTCACCGGCAAGGCGCAGGGCTGAGGCATGACGGCCCATCAACCCCCTCGGCCGGAGCCCGGCATGCGCGGTCGCCAGTTGCTGGTGACCGTGGCACTGGTGCTGGCCGCGTTGCTGGTGCTCGGCATCGCGGTGTGGTGGCTGTTGTTCAAGGACACCGCCAGCACCCGTCGGCCGGTGGTGCAGCCGCCGATGCTGGCGCTGCCACCCCCTCCGCCGCCGCCGCCGCCGCCCCCGGAAAAACCACCGGAGCCGGAGATACCGCCGGAAGAGACGATGCCCGAACCGGAGCCGCTGGATCAGCCGACGCCCGCTGAAGAGCCGACGCCGACGCCGGATAACAGCGATCCGGTGACGATGAATGCCGACGCGCAGGCCGGTGGTGACAACTTCGGTATCCAGTCCGGCAGTGGTGGCGGTTCGTCCGGCGTTGGCCGTGGTGGCGCCGGCAACGCTACCTACGGCCGCTACCTGGGCTACCTGATGCAGCAGGCGATCTCGCGCGACGACAAGGTCAAGCGCCTGGCGTTCCAGCTGCAGGTGAATGTGTGGCTGGCCAACGACGGCCGCCTGGAAAAGGTCGAACTGGTACGCGGCAGTGGCAACGAGGAGGCCGACGCGGCCGTGCTCGATGCCCTGCGTCGCATCGGCAAGGTTGACCAGGCACCGCCGCCGTCACTCGATTTCCCCGCCCGCGTCCTGATCCAGGGCCGCCGGCCCGGGGCCTGACTCCGACTTCCGTGATTTCCCTTCTTTCGATGAGAACCGTGATGAACGACCACGTCCGCGCACGAACCGACTCCCGCCGCCCGCGGCCGGCCCGACGGGCGCTGCTGTGCTGCGCCGTGCTGCTCAGCCTGGCCGCCCCGGCCGGTGCGATGGCGGCCGAAACCACCATGGTCAAGCTGATCAAAGGCCTGATCGCCAGCGGTGCATTGAAACCCGAAGACGGCCAGGCACTGCTGGTACAGGCCGAAGCCGAAGCGGCGGCCGCACAGCGCACTGCAGCCACGGGCAGCACCGCGGCGAGCGGTGGCGTGGCCCTGGAGGCCGGTGACGTGCGCGTGCCGTACGTACCGCAGAGCGTGCGCGACGGTATCCGTGACGAAGTGCGCCAGGACGTGATGGCGCAGGCGAAGTCGGAAGGCTGGGCGGCACCCAACGAAGTGGCCGAGTGGACCAAGCGCATCAAGGTCACCGGTGACATGCGTGTGCGCAGCGAGTCGCGCTTCTACTCCGAGCGCAACAGCGACATCGTGAGCAACTGGTCGTCGATCAACGCCGGCAACGGCTTCGACACCAACACCAATACCAACCTGCAGTTGCCGCCGCTGCTGAACACCCGCCAGGACCGCCGTAACCTGTGGCGCATCCGTGCCCGCCTGGGCATCGAGGCAACCATTGGCCAGCACACCACGGCGGGCGTGCGCCTGGCCAGCGGCAGCAGCAATGGCCCGGTGTCGACCACCGAGCAGCTGGGGGGCGGCCTGAGCAAGAAGGACGTGTGGCTGGACCAGGCCTGGCTGGCCTACAGCCCGGCGGACTGGGTGACGGTGCGTGGCGGCCGCTTCGGCAATCCGTTCTGGACCAGCGACACGCTGTTCTCCAGCGATCTCAACTTCGATGGCCTGGCCGCGAACCTGAAGTATGACTTCGATGGTGGCGACCTCGACCTGTTCGGCAACCTCGCGGTGGTGCCGCTGGAGTACACCTCCGACAGCTCGCCGAGCCAGAGCAAGGTCAAGACTCCGAACGAGAACAAGTGGCTGTCCGGTGCCCAGGTAGGCGTGAACTGGCGCTTCAACGATGACAACGCGCTGCGTGCCGCGCTGGGCTACTACGACTTCAAGAACATCAGCGGCCGCCTGTCCTCAACGTGCTCGCTGTATTCGGGCGCGGTAGGCTGCGACACCGACTGGTCGCGCCCGGCGTTCATGCAGAAGGGCAACACCCTGATGCTGATCCGCAACATCGCGCGCAATCCGGTGGATCCGGCCGGTACGCCGACCCCGCAGTATGTCGGCCTGGCCTCGGCCTTCCGCCTGGCCACGCTGAACCTGCGCTGGGATACACAGCTGGCGCAGGGCATCGGTCTGCGCCTGGATGGCGACTACATCCGCAACCTGGCCTACGACAAGCAGGCCATGTTCAGTCGTGCCCAGAACGGCATCGTCAACAACTACGGCGCCGGCGATACTGTCGGCATCGATACCTTCCGCAGCGGCGACACCGCCTGGATGCTGCAGGCCACCTTCGGTGCTACCGAGCTGAAGGAGAAGGGCCAGTGGCAGGCGCTGCTGGGCTACAAGCACATCGAGGCCGACGCACTGCCCGATGCCTACAACGATCCGAACTTCCACCTGGGCGGCACCAACGCCCGCGGCTACTACGTGGGCGGCGCTTACGCGCTGGATGCACGCAGCTGGATCAGCGGCAAGTGGATGGCGGCCAAGGAAGTGTCCGGCGCGCCGCTGTCGATCGACGTGTTCCAGCTGGAGTTCAACACCGGGTTCTGAGTGGCGGGCGTGATGCGGATCACGTAGTGCGTGGCGGGGGCGCAGCGATGCACCCGTCTAAGGAAAGGAGACCACGCGTTGCACAAAGGAGGAATGGATGAGCCGTCGCAAGCTGTTCGAAAGTCCCGAACCGTCCAGCCAGATGCTGGGTGTTGGACCGGCCTATGTTTCAGTGGAGGGCCTGCGCCAGCACCTGGCCGAGTTCCTGCTGTACGCAGGCCGGCCGGTGGTGATCATGCGCGGGCGCAGCGAAGTGGGCTACTTCCTGCCGGCGCGCTGCTGGCGCCAGCGTGACGATGATCCGCTGGCGGCGGCTGCCGCCGACCAGCTGCTGGATGCGGCCGGTTTCCAGGCCGAGGACATCCAGCAGGTCGAACAGGAATTCAACGCGATGCGCCAGCGCACCGTGCTGCATTCACGGCGCTGAGCCTTCCGTAGAGCCGGGCCCATGCTCGGCTTTTCGGGCGGTTGCACGCGACGTTGGCAACAGCCCCTGTCGTTGTCTTCGCCTCTACAGTAGATCCACGCCATGCGTGGATTGCACACGCCCGGCCGCAGCTACAACGCCAGCACCTGTCCCGGTTCCAGCGCCTGCAGAAATGCGTCGTCATGCGACACCACCACCAAAGTGCCCGGGAACACCCGCAGCACCTGCAGCAAGTGCATCCGCAGCGTCATGTCCAGGTTGTTGGTGGGTTCGTCCAGAACCAGCAGCGTCGGGGGTTTGGCCGCCATCAATGCCAATGAAAGCCGCGCCCGTTCGCCACCGGACAATGCGGACACGTGCGTCTGCGCCGTGGCGTCGCCGCGGAACAGGAAGTCGGCCAGGTGCAGCCGGCACTGGGTCTGGCTCCAGTCCGGCATCTGGGCAGACAGCGCCTGGAGAGGCGTGACCTGCATCGGCAGGTCCCGGTAGTGCTGGTCAAGCAGGGCGATCTGAGCAGCTGGCGGCAGCAACCAGTCACCATCACGGTGGATGCTTGGGTCGCCGCACAGCGCGCGGGCCAGCGTGGACTTGCCGCTGCCGTTGTCACCGGTGATCGCCAGGCGATCGCCGACATCCAGGCGCAGATGCAGTCCACCCAGCACCGTTTCCGTGGCATGCGCCACGCTGGCGTCGGTCAGCTGCACCACCACTCCCTCACGTCGCCAGCCGGCCGGCAAGGCGAAGGCAGGCTCGATGATGGTCTCGCGCTGCAGGTCATTGCGACGAGCCTCGATGTCTTCCTGCTGCTCACGGATCTGCAGTTGCTTGCTGCCGGCGGTGGTATTGCCACGGCCGAGCTTGGTGGCTGAACGGACGCCGCCCCACTTGCGCTGTTCGACCTTGCGCACGCCGCGTTCCCGCGAGCTCGCGGCGCGCTGCTGTTCGCGCATCAACGCCTCATGGGCCTGGCCGCGCTCCTGATCCAGCTGGCGCAGCTGCCGGTCGCTGGCCTCGCGTCGCTGCTGCAGGTCCGCCTGATAGTCGCGGTAGCGACCGCCGAAGTGGCTCACGCGCCCGCAACGTATGTGCCAGAGCTCATTACAGAGCGCATCGATCAGGGCTTCATCGTGGGTGGCCACCAACAGCGCGCCATGGAACTGGCGCAGGCGCGCGATCAGCGAGCGGCGAGCACTGCGGTCCAGGTGATTGCTGGGTTCATCGAGCAGCAGTACGTCGGGGACGGCATCGAGCGCGCGGGCGAGCGCATGGCGCATCTGCTCGCCGCCGCTGCGAGAGGAGTCATCCAGTACGTGCTGCGGCACGTAGGCGATGCGTGCGCCATCGCGCCGGATGATGGTCCCGCCACTGGGCACCAGAGTACCGGCCAACATCTGCAACAGGCAGCTCTTGCCGCTGCCGTTGTCGCCGATCAGGGCGATGCGGGCACCTGAGGGCAGGTGCAGGTTGACGTCGGCCAGCAGGGCGCGGCCGTTGAAATCCAGATCCAAAGCATGGGCACGTAACATCGCGTGCGGTCCTCCTGTTGCTGCGCGCTCACTGCATCCGAACGCGGACGCGCAGCTTGGAACAGGGGCGAGGCCGGAACAAGCGAGGAACCGGCCAAGATCCGCCGCAGGTGGGCCAGACCTCCTTCAGCCGCGCTCACTGGTGATGCGCGCACCTTCGCGCATCACCAGCGTCACCGGGGTCTTTTCCACCACCTCCAGCAACCGCTGCCACTGCGCATCGCTCAGCTCGGCGCTGGCATGCAGCACGCGGTGCACGTGGAAGCGTCCATCTTCGTCGCGTTCCGAGCGCAGCTCGGCATGGAACTCGCCCAGTTCCCAGCCCTTGCGCTGCGCATACATGCGCAGAGTGATGGCGGTGCAGGCCGCCAGCGAGGCCAGGTACAGATCGAAGGGCGCGAAGCCCTTGCCCTGGCCGCCCAGCGAGGCGGGCTCGTCCGCATCCACATCAAAGCTTCCATTGCTGATGTGGTGCAGGTAGTTGTCGCCGGTCGAAACAATGCGTGCGTAGGCCATCGGAGTCTCCATCTGTCTATAGCGTCGAGCCATGCTCGACCAACCCACTGTAGCGTCGAGCCATGCTCGACCAACCCACTGTAGCGTCGAGCCGTGCTCGACTGCTCCAAAAGGCGGCGCCAGCCAAGGCCAGCGCCGCCACGAAATCACTCGGTGCGATCGTACGAGAACTGGATGCCGGCGGTACCACCGGTTTCGATGAAGAGGTTCATGAACGCCGGCACCGTTTCCGAACGGACCCAGTCGCGCTGCAGCTCGCAGAACAACTGCGGCACGCTGATCAGCTGGCCCCCGGCCTGTTCGATGCGGCGCAACGCGGCATCATGCGCCGCCAGCGAAGTGCCGCCAACGGCATCGACCACCACGTACACCTCATAGCCTTCCTTCAACGCATCCAGGGCCGGGAAAGTCAGGCAGGCTTCGGTCCACAGTGCGGTCATGATCAGCTTGCGGCGGCCGGTGGCCTCCACTGCCTTGCGGAACTCGACGTCTTCCCAGGAATTGATGGTGGTGCGGTCGTAGGTGGGGTAGTCGCCCAGCACCTTGCGCAGCTGCGGAATCGGCGGCTTGTTCAGGCCGGTCTTGACGTTGACCGTCGAATGCACGATCGGAAGACCGTAAGCCACAGCGGCCTTGGCGGTGCCGACGATGTTGTTGACCAGCAGCTGGCGGTCCATCGAGGCGATGGAGTTCACCTGCACCGGCTGGTAGTCGATGATGATGAAGGCGGAATTCTGCGGGGTCAGCAGGTGGTCGCTGGCCGGGTCGCGGATCGGTTCACTGGACATGGTGGGTCTCCGGTTGGGAGGGGGCCGGCGGCTGCCGGCACCCCGGGGGCAGCTCAGCTGCGCTGCGAATCCAGCTGCTCCTGGTTCTTCTGCACGTCCTGCGCCTTCAGGTAGCTTTCGATCAGCAGCTGGTAGTTCGGGAAGATCTTCGTGTAGACCTCGGCCCACTGCTGGGCATCGTCGCGGTTCCAGCTGCGCTGGATTTCCGAGGCCACCGCGGCGGTGTCCATCGGCACCACGCCGGCCTGCACCACGCGGGCCAGGGTGATCTCTTCGGCCATCTTCGAATAGGTACCCGACGCATCGATCACCGCGAACACCTGGTAGCCATCGGCCACGGCGGCGATCGACGGGAAGGCCATGCACACGCTGGTGATGGTGCCGGCAATGATCAGCTGCTTGCGGCCGGTGGCCTTCACTGCAGCAACGAATTCCGGGTTGTCCCAAGCGTTGATCTCACCCTTGCGCGCCACGTACTGAGCATGCGGGGCCGCGTCGTGGATCTCCGGGATCAGCGGGCCGTTCGGGCCCTGCGGGACCGAGGCGGTGGTGATCACCGGCATCTTTGCCAGCGTGGCCATCTTCGCCAGCGCAGTGGCGTGGGCGCGCACGCTGGTGAATGGCATGTCACCGATGGTCTGGAACAGGCCGCTCTGGTGGTCGATCAGCAGCATCGCGGCGTTGTCCGGATCGATCACCGGGCGGGCACCGTTGAAGTTGGCGGGGGTACTCATGGTCAGTCTCCTGGGGAAGGTGGGCGATGGCCCATTGGCGCGGCGGGTCATCGCCCGCCGCGCGGAAGCGCTCAGTGCGCGATCTGGCCGAAGCGGCCGCTGTTGAAATCGTTGACCGCCTGGCTGATCTCGGCCTGGCTGTTCATCACGAACGGGCCGTAGCCCACCACCGGCTCGTCGATCGGCTCGCCGCTGAGCAGCAGCACAGTGGCGTCGCTGTCGGCGTCGACGAACACGTCCTCGCCGCTGCGATCGAAGGTGACCAGCTGCGCCTCGCCGACCGGCTGGCCGCCGTTGATCCGGACCGAGCCCTTCAACACCACCAGCGCCAGCGTGCGGCCATCGGCCACCGGCAGTTCGGCGTTGTGGCCCTGCTGCAGGCGGATGTCCCAGACATCCATCGGCGTGTGGGTACGTGCCGGACCGGCGTGGCCGTCGAAGCGGCCCGCGATGACACGCACGCGGCCGGCGCCCTCAGGCAGATCCACCGAGGGGATCTCTGCGTCAAGCAGGGTCTGGTAGCCCGGTGCGCCCATCTTGTCCCGCGCCGGCAGGTTGACCCACAGCTGCACCATGTCCAGCGTGCCGCCGCGCTTGCTGAATTCCGGCGTGTGGAATTCCTCGTGGAGGATGCCGGAGGCAGCCGTCATCCACTGCACGTCACCCGGGCCGATGGTGCCGCCGGCCCCGGTCGAATCGCGGTGGGCGACCTCGCCCTCATAGACGATGGTGACCGTCTCGAAACCGCGGTGCGGATGCTGGCCGACCCCACGCGGGGCATCGCTGGGGGCGAAGCTGTACGGGCCGGCATAGTCCAGCAGCAGGAACGGGCTCAGGTGCTGGCCGTGGGTGTTGTAGGAAAACATCGAGCGGGCGGGGAATCCATCTCCCACCCAGTGCGGGCGGGGGGCGCTGTAGGTACCGGTGACACGCTTCATGGCGATCTCCTGGCCGGGGCTGCCGGCCGCTGTTCTTCGTTGCAGGAGACGATATCGCCGCGACAATTTGGCCGGTAGACGCCAACATTTGCCGTCATAGTCCTATCTGGTGAACAATGGCGGCAGGCCGTGGGCCGCAGGAGATCGCCCCGTGTTCATCGCAGATATCCGCCGTTGTGACCTCAACGACCTGTTCTATTTCGCCATGGTGGTCGAGCACGGCGGCTTCTCGCAGGCCGGGCGGGCGCTGGCCATGCCGAAGTCGAAACTGAGCCGGCGCATCGCGCTGCTGGAAGAACGGTTGGGCGTGCGCCTGATCCAGCGCTCGACCCGGCGTTTCTCGGTCACCGAGGTCGGCCAGGACTACTACCGCCATTGCAAGGCAATGCTGGTCGAGGCCGAGGCGGCCGAAGAAGCGATTGCGATGTCACGCGCTGAGCCGCGCGGCACCATCCGCCTGGCGTGCCCGATCGCGATCCTGCACGCGCGCATCGGCCCGATGCTGGCCGACTTCCTGGCCCTGCACCCCCAGGTGACGGTGCAGCTGGACGCCACCAACCGCCGCGTGGACGTGGTGGGCGAGGGTGTGGACGTGGCGATCCGGGTACGGCCGCCGCCATTGGAAGACAGCGACCTGGTGGTGCGCGTGCTGGCACGCCGGGTCTGGTGCACCAGTGCCAGCCCGGCGCTGCTGCAACGGTTGGGCACGCCGCAGGTGCCGGCCGACCTGGCGATGATGCCGACCGTCGATCTGGCCTCGCCCAGTCAGCAGCATGTGTGGGAATACAGTGGGCCCGGCGAGATCCAGGCCAGCGTGCATCACCGCCCGCGCCTGGTCAGTGATGACATGATCGCGTTGCGCGCAGCCGCGGTGGCCGGGGTCGGGCTGTTGATGCTGCCGCGGATGATGATCACCGATGAGCTGGAGAGCGGGGCGCTGCTGCCGGTGCTCCCCGAGTGGGTGCCGAAACACGGCATCGTGCATGCGGTGTTCCCTTCGCGGCGTGGGCTGCTGCCGGCGGTACGCGCGTTGATCGATTACCTCGCCGAGCGTTTCGAGGCGTTGGACGAACCGTAGGCTCCGCATCCACATCCACGCATGGCGTGGATCTACTGGATCCGGCGCCGCCTGGGAGATCCACGCCATGCGTGGATGATCCTGGTGCCGCGCGACGGGCCTTCGCTTGCCGCCTGCGGCCGCGCAGCCCACAATCCATGTCCGGACCGTCGCCATCACGCCCATCATTCCCCGGTCCGGCCTTGGCACCTATGTCTCCCAATGCCCTGGCGCTGGTCGAGCTGCTGATCCGCGAGCGCCGTGCGTTGTCTCGCTTCATCGCGCGCTATCTCGACCCGGCCAGTACCGAGGATACCCTGCAGAACCTGTACCTGAAGGCCAGCAGCGTGCCCGGTGATCCACCGATCCTGGAGCCGCGCGGCTATCTGTACCGGATGGCCTATCACCATGCGCTCAACCGCAGCCAGGCCGACGCCCGCGAGCGGCGCGCGATGGCCGAGTACGCCGCCGACATGGCCGAGGCGGGCCACGACGGCGAGGCGCAGGCACTGGACCAGGCACAGCTGCGCGAGATCACCCAGACCATCCTCGCGCTGCCAGCGCAGGTCCGCGAGTGCTTCGTGCTCAACCGCTACCTGGGCCTGAGCGAGCGCGAGATCGCCACACGGCTGGGTATTTCCAAGAGCCTGGTCGGCAAGCATGTGCTGCGCGCGGCACTGTTGATCCAGCAGCACCAGCAGGGAATGCATCGATGAGCGGCGATTGCCGTGGGCAGATCGCGCCCGCCGTTGTCACAACAGGAAAGCGCACCCGTTCGTGGTGCGGCAGGCCACAACCATGACCACGTCCGAACCCTCGCCGCGTCAGGCCAGGCAGGCGTTGCGCTGGGTGATCCAGTGCAGTGCAGGCCCGCTGCCGGAACGCCAGCAACGAGCCCTGCAGCGCTGGCTGCGGGCCGATCCGCGCCATGCGCTGGCCTGGCGCCAGCAGCAGGCCTTCTGGCAGGGGTTGGATGCCGCCGGGCCCGACGTGCTGGCGGCGCTGCCCGAGCTCACCACCGATCGCGAGGGCCTGCGCCCGATCGCGCCGCGCCGTCGCCTGCCATGGCTGCTGGCCAGTGCCGCCGCCGTCGCACTGATGGTGACGGCGGCACCGCACGCGCTGCTGCTGGCACGCAGTGACCTGCGCAGCAGCGATGCGCCACGCGTGGTGCAACTGGAAGACGGCAGCACCGCCGTGCTCGATGCGGGAACCGCGCTGGCGCTCGAGTTCGACGGCCAGCAGCGTCGCCTGCGCCTTCTGCGCGGGCAGGCCTGGTTCCAGGTGGCGCACGAAGCTCGCCCGTTCCAGGTCGAGGCCGCGGGCGGCCGGGTCCGTGATATCGGCACCGCCTTCAGTGTGTCGATGCAGGACGCCACGGTCACCACCCAGGTCAGTGAGGGTGTGGTCGAAGTGCGGCCGGGCGATGGCAGTGTGCAGCGCCTGCATGCCGGGCAGTCACGGGCGTTCCGTGACGGCCGCTGGCTGCAGCCGGTGCAGCTGGAAGATCCCGAGGCCGTGGCGCCGTGGCGGCGTGGCGAGGTAGTGATCGATGATCGGCCGGCCGCGCAGGCCATCGCCGGTCTAGCCCGCTATCGGCGTGCACCGGTCTGGGTACTGGGTGGGCAGGGTGCAGGCGTACGGGTCAGTGGCTTGTTCCACCTGCAGCAGCCGGAGACGGCCATCGCTGCGGTGGCCGCGCAGGCAGGACTGCGCGTACAGCGCTTGCCCGGCGGCGCGCTGGTGGTGTGGTGAGGCCCGCGCAGCACCTGGATGAACGGGCCGCATGAAAAAAACATGAAAAAACCGTGGGCACCTGCAGTGTCCCGCTGTCTATAGAGGTATAGCCAGAGCGAAACACCGTTTTTCCTCAAGCCAGACACACCACCGGCACCGGATGTGCCCGTGGTCCAGCCACGCTTGAGGAGTTCCTGTCCATGCCGTCCACGGCATCCGCCTGTCATCGTCGCGCCACCGTTCTGGCCCTGGCCGTTTCCACCGCATTGCTGCCGCTGGCCTGGGTGCCGGCCGTGCAGGCACAACCGGCGATCGTCGCGCCGGTGCGCCAGTACGCCATCCCGGAGCAGCCACTGGCTGATGCCGTACGTGCCTTTGGCCGCCAGGCCGATGTGCAGGTGGTGTTCCGCAGTGACCTGGTGGAGGGCCGCCGCTCCAGTGCGGTGAGTGGCGAGTACAGCCAGATGCAGGCCCTGCAGCAGCTGCTGCGCGGCAGCGGCGTGCGCGCACAGCGCGGCATGGACGGTACCTGGAGCCTGCGGGCCGCAGCGGAGGCGGGCGAAGGGGAAGGGGTGCGGGTGACCGAAACACTGGACGTGGCCGGTCGCCTTCAGTCGGAAGGGGGTGAGGCGCGCGATCGGCGCGGCTACGATGATGTGTTCGCGCTGGACCTGACCACGGCGTATTCGGGGCGCGACCGGGTGGAGCGCTATCGTGGTTCCAATCCGGCCGACGTGGTCAAGGATCTGGTCGGCGTGTTCAGCGGCGATGCGCGCAACAGCGGCGCGCTGGACGTCAACATCCGTGGCATCCAGGGGCCCGGGCGGGTGCCGGTCAGCATCGACGGTGGCGAACAGGCGCTCACGGTCTGGCGCGGCTACAACGGCGTCAGCAACCGCAACTACATCGATCCCAACCTGATTGGTGGCATCCAGGTCATCAAGGGGCCAGGGCTGGTGCGCGATGTGCACAGCGGGATCGGCGGTGCGCTGGTGATCAAGACCATCGACGTTGACGACATTGTTGCTGCCGGCGAGCGCTTCGGCGGGGAGCTGAAGATCGAAGGCAGCAGCAATGCGGTGGCACCGCGCCTGCCGCGCCTGCACACCGGCGAGGATTACCGCACTGTGCCGGGGTTCCCGCAGGGCTCGCCGAACTCACCCTATGACGACCGCACCCTGGTGGTGCCGGTGAAGTCGCGCAGCGGCAACAACCCCTTCGATGGCGAAGACCAGGCCTGGCGGTTGGCACTGGGCGTACGCGGCGACAACGTCGACCTGATGGCCGCCTACGCCTGGCGCAAGCGCGGCAACTACTTCTCCGGCAGCAAGGGAAGCGCGTACTACGACCAGGACCGGCGCGAGCAGTACGAGTACCAGGGCATCGACTACATCACCACGCTGGCGCGCTATTTCAAGCCCGGCGATGAGGTGCCCAACACCTCCAGCGAACAGGAGTCCTGGCTGGTCAAGGGAACCTGGCAGATCAACGACGACCAGCAGCTGAAGGCCACCTGGCGGCGCACGCTGTCGCACTACGGCGAGATCATGCCGTCGCGCATCCTGTCCGCGCCCGACTACGGGCGCATCCAGTGGCCGCTCAGCCGGGTTGCGTCCGATGCCTGGAACCTGGAATACCGCTCCCAACCGGCCGGCAGCCGCTGGCTGGACCTCTACGCCAACCTGTGGCGCACGGAGACGGACAGCGATACCTACAGTGCTGGCGGCTTCCCGAACTTCGCAGTGGGTAATCCGGCATGGAACCCGGACGCCAGCCCGATCCTGCGCAACACCGCGCTGGCCAACGCGCGCAACGACCGCACCGGCCTGATCCTGAGCAACCGTTTCGCGCTGCATTCGACCCTGGACCTGACCGTGGGCGGCAACTGGCAATACGAGAAGCTCGGCTCGAGCGATCCGTACTTCGGTACCACCGATGGCTGGCGTATGTTCCCGCGTGCCGGGCGCCGACAGGAGGGCGAGGGCTACCTCACCCTGGAGTGGCGGCCGGTCGACTTCCTTACCCTCAATGCAGGCGTGCGCTACAGCCGCTACTGGGCCTTCGACGATTTCCTCGAGGCGCACCCCGAGCTGCTGACCAAGGGCGTAGGTGGCAAGGAAGCGCAGTACACCGTGAACGAGTTGCCGCCCCGTCCCGCCAATCTGCAGGCCCGCATCGACGCGTTGGAAGCACGCCGCGCCGTATGGGAAAAGCGCGGCATGGGCTGGTTCATCGATGACAGCATCCGTGCCTTGCTGGCACCGTACGAGACGCCGCGTCCGGTCAGGTACACGCGGCCCTGGCTGCCCGATGCCGATGGCAACTACACCCGCGCCGGCAATCCCTGCCTCAATGGCGAAGTGGCGGCCATTCCCGGCGTGCAGCCGGTGTTCGCCGGCAGCGACCAGGTCTGCAACATCGGCAACAGCGTACAGTCGCAGCCGGTCGATGCACGCAACAGCCGCCGCCGCGACCATGCCTGGCTGCCGACCTTCTCGGCCACTGCACACCTGTCCCCGGCCGCCCGTGCCTACGTGCGTTACAGCGAAGCGGTGCGCTTCCCGAGCATGTTCGAAAGCACGATCGCCTTCTCCGGCAGCCTCAATCCGCTGCATGCGCTCAAGCCCGAGCACGCCTACAACTACGAAGTGGGCTACGTGCACAACCTGTCGGCCCTGTTCGGCAACACCGCCGATGCCGACGTCAAGCTGGCGTACTACGTGCACAAGACCCGTGACGTGATCGAGCGCGATGGCAACTTCCTGTTCGACAACATCGACAAGCAGACCATCCGTGGCATCGAACTGCAGGCCCGCTTCGACAACCGGCGCTTCTTCACCGATCTGGGCATCACCCGCACGTTGGAAAACGAGGTGTGTGACGAGAGCACGGCGGTGCTCCTGGATGCGAACCGCGGCCTGGTCCCGAACTGCGTGCAGGATGGTTTCGTTGGTGGCTACCTGCTGACCCAGGCCATTCCCAAGCTGTCGATCAACTGGTCGCTGGGCACGCGCCTGTTCGATGAGCGCCTGGAGCTTGGCAGCCGCATCGTGCACTACCAGCGCCACGAGAACCCTGATCTGCAGGCCTACCGTGACCGCCTGCTGAGCGGTGGCAGCGGCCTGCTCTGGCAGAACGTGCCGTTCACCTGGGGAAACATCACCACCGTCGATGCCTATGCGCGCTGGCGCTTCAACGAGCATGCCAGCGTCGAACTGGTCGGCAGCAACCTCGGCAACCGCTACTACGTCGATCCAGCCACGCGGTCCACGCTGCCGGCCCCGGGTCGCACCCTGAAGCTCGGCGTCACCGCACGCTTCTGATCTCCCACCTTCAAGCGTTGTACCCGTAGTTCCCTCAACCAAGGAGCAATACCATGAAAATGATCTCCCGTTCGGTTCTCGCCGTTGCTGCCTCGCTGGCTCTGGTCGGTGCCGCGCATGCTGCCGATATCGTCGGTGCCGCCAGTGCCAAGACCGATGCCGAGCTGTATGTGGCGGTTGGCGAATCGCAGGTCAATGGCGGCCCGCACCGCGCTGGCAAGGCCGGTATCGGTGTCGGTACCGTGTCCCAGGCCAAGCCGGTGGACTTCCAGGGCCTGAGCGCCTACTCGGCACCGACCACCGTCAATGGCGTGACGGTACGTACCCTGGCCATGCCGATCACCGGCGCACCGGGCAGCCACGCCGGCATGGGCCACTTCAACTTCGTCAAGGTCGGCAGTGGCGATGTCTGGTTCGGTGAGTGGTCCAAGGATGGCGCCGCCGGTGGCTTCAACAACCGCCAGGTCTACTTCGTTGGTGACCGCGCCGGCACCACGTTGCCTGCTGGCGTGGCGTCCTACACCGTGGCTGGCCTGAACAAGTTCAACGGCAGCAACCTGCTGAGCGGCACCTTCGACGCCGACTTCGGCGCCGGCACCCTGGATGGTGCGCTGTCGGGCAACGGCCTGAACCTGGCCATCGTTGCCAACATCAACAGTGCCGACGCATCGTTCGCCGGTTCGGCCACCGCCAACGGCAGCGTTGCCGGCACCACCCAGGGGCAGTTCTTCGGCGCCAACGCGGCCGCCCTGGCCGGTATCGCCACCTTCAGCGGCAACAGCCAGTACGACACCGCCTTCGGCGGCAGCAAGAACTGATTGCCACGCCCCTGACGGGGCAGGGCAGGGACAAGCCGCGATCCGCCAGTCCCTGCTTCGGCCCGCTGCATGCACCACCACGGATCGACCATGCGCCATCCCATCTTCCTTGTCGTACTGCTGCTGGCGGCCGCCGACGTGCGCGCCCAGCAGGACGATCTTCGCCGCGTGCTCGAACAGGGCACCGACCTGCGCCACCAGCAGCAGGACCAGCAGCGCCTGCAGCAGGCCGAGTCGGAGCGACCGACCATCACCATCGACGGCCAGACCCTGCGCGTGGAGCGCACGGTCGATGATCTGGGTCAGGCGCTGTACCTGTCGCTGCAGCATCAGCAATGGGGCGCCGCGCAACGCTTCCTGGATGAATACATCGAACTGCCTGGCCACGACCCGTTGCTGCGCCACTATGCGCAGGGCGGCCTGGCGCGGGTGGCCGGCAATCACCATCGCGCGGCCAACGAGTACGAGGCGCTGCTGGAGGCACAGCCGGATTTCCTGCCGGCCCGCCTTGAACTTGCGCGCGTCTACGCCGAAGACCAGCGCGATCGCGATGCGGTGGCGTTGTTCACGGCGATCGCGGATGGCATCAGTGCCGATGACCCCGCCACCGCAGGTGTACGCGGACGGGTGGACGCCTATCTGGCTGCGCTGCAGGCGCGCCAGCGCTGGAAAGGCGCGCTGTCCGCCGGCCCGGCATGGAGCGACAACATCAACCGCAGTTCGGCCAGCCGCACCTGCCTGTTCGGGGTAGGCGACACCTGCATCATCCAGCGCAATCTTCCCGATGCCCAGCGCGCCATGGGCCTGGACTACGACGGTAACCTCGAACGTCGCTGGGCCTTGAAGGGCCACCATGGCGTGTACGTGCGTGGCCTCGCATTCGGCCAGGCATGGCGTGGGCACAGCGCCTACAACGAGCTCAATGCCAACGTGCAGGCGGGTTACAGCTGGCGTAGCGCACGGCATACCCTGCAGATCGCCCCCAGCTATGACTATCAGGGCCTCGGCAACCGGGCCCTGCAGGGCGGCAGCGGGCTGCATGGCGAATGGCAATATGCGCTGGACGCGCGCAGCCTGCTCAAGCTGGAGGCCGACTGGAAGCGCCAGCGCTATCGCCAGCGTGGCCTGGCCAGCAATTACGACGGTGAGCTGGCCGCGGTGTATGCCACCTGGTTCCGTGCGCTCAACCCGCGCTGGACCCTCTTTGCCGGGCTGGACCTGAGTGACAGCAGCGCTGCCAACCCAGCCAACGGCTATCGCCAGCGCGGCGTGCGGCTGGGTGCGGCGCGCCAGTGGACGGGCACCACCGCCACCGTATTCGTCTCGTTGCGCGAGCGCGACTACGACGCGTGGAGTCCGCTGCTGGAGGCGCGGCGTGAGGACAGCGAACAGAACCTGATCGCCATCGTGCGCAGCGAGCGCCTTGCCGTGGCCGGGCTTGTACCCAGCCTGAGCCTGCGCTACGCGCGCATCGACAGCAACGTTGGCTGGCTGTACAGCCACGACCGCAGCCTGCTCAGCCTGAAGTGGGAGCGGGCCTTCTGAACACGCCGCTGCAATGCCGCGGTGAACGCGCCGTGGCCGCGATCTTCATCCATCATCACGCGCTCTTGTAGCCCGGTTCGCGCATCCTGCGGGCGTTGCGGCAGAGCTGGGCCGCGTGTATCGAGGAGCGCCGGTCGTGCTGGAAGCGGGCAACAAACCAGAGGGCCTGAAAGGGCTGCGTGTACTGGTGGCGGAGGATGAATTCGCCATCGCAATGTTCCTGGTCGACTATCTGGAGCTGAAAGGCGCACAGGTGGTGGGGCCGGCCGGTGACCTGCAGGCGCTGGGGCAGCTGGTCGATACCCATCCCATCGATGTGGCGCTGCTGGACATCAACCTGGGCGGTGAGCAGGTCTATCCGCTGGCTGATCGGCTGGCCGAGGCGGGTACGCCCTTTCTGCTGACCTCCGGTTACGACGACAACCTGCCCAGCCGCTTCGCCAGCGCGCCGCGCTGTACCAAGCCTTATCACATCGAAACCCTGGTGCAGCAGCTGGCCGGGCTGGTGGCGGCGCCGCAGGTCTCTGCGGGCATCGCCTGATTGCGCGGCATGTCGCGCCGTCCTGAAGGCATCCACGCCGCCAAGCTGCGTGGCTCGATGCCACCTGCGCCGCGCCTGCATGCGCGCCACGATGGCATGGCCGCGCGCATCGCCCGTCACGACTGGTCGTCCACGCCATTGGGTGCCTGTGAGCAGTGGCCGCCCCACCTGCGCGCCACTGTCGACCTGATGCTGGCCCATGGCTTCCCGATGATCGTGCTGTGGGGCGAGCAGCTGGTGCAGCTCTACAACGATGGTTATGCCGAGATCCTGGCCGACAAGCATCCCGGCGGGCTCGGCCAGCCGACCCGCGAGTGCTGGCCCGAGGTGTGGCACATCAACGGGCCGCTCTATACCCGGGTTTGGCAGGGCGAGACGCTCACCTTCGAAGACAAGCTGTACCCGCTGGTCCGGCGCGGCCGGCTGGAAGACATCTGGTTCACGATCACCTACAGCCCGATCCGCGGCGAGGAAGGGCGGATCAACGGCGTGCTGGTGACCATGTTCGAGACCACCGCCGCGCATCTGGCGCTGGCCGCGCGCGAGCGCGAGGAACTACGGCGGCGCGAGAGCGAGCGGCGCCTGGAGCTGGCCTTCAGGATGCTGCCGGTCGGCCTGTGCATTGTTGATCTGCAGGGCCGCATGCTGCTGTCCAACGATCAGATGCGCGCCTATCTGCCCACCGGCAAGGTGCCTTCCAGAGACGCCGACAACCAGCATCGCTGGCACGGCTGCCATCCCGATGGCACCCCCATTGCACCGGACGACTTCGCCATCGCCCGCGCAATGCGCGGCGAGACCGTGGTGCCGGGGCTGGAGTTCCAGTACCTGCATGATGATGGCCGCGCGCGCTGGACCCGGGTCGCTGCCGCGCCCCTGCGCGATGGCGACGGTGAGGTCAGCGGGGTATTTGCCATCGCGGTGGACATCGACGACCTCAAGCGTGCCACTGAGCGTCAATCGGTATTGCTGGCCGAACTGCAGCACCGGGTGCGCAACATCATGTCGACCATCCATGCCATTGCCTGGCGGACCCGCGAGTCGGTCAGCAGTGTGGATGAATACGCTGAACGGTTGTGCGGGCGACTGATGTCGCTGGCACGCACGCAGAGCCTGCTGACCCGTGGTGCCAATGCCGGCGTCTGCCTGCGTGGCATGCTCGACGAGGAGATCGCTGCGCAGACGCCGGCAGCGGCCGCCTACCGCCTGCAGGGCGAGGACGTGCTGCTGCCGCCGAAAGCAGCCGAAGTACTGTCCCTGGCGATCCACGAATTAGCGACCAACGCGCTGAGGCATGGCGCGCTCACCCATGAGGATGGCCGGATCGAGGTCACCTGGAATCTGCAGGTTCAGGCCGGCCAGCCATGGCTGGGCCTGCACTGGTGCGAGCGTCATGCCGAGGTGGAGGACTGGGAGCTGCCACGCCAGCGCGGCCTGGGCCGGGCGCTGATCGAGCAGCGCGTGCCGTACGAGCTGGCTGGCAGCGGGGAGCTGCGCTTTGGCCCACAAGGCCTGGATGCCTGGATCCGCTTCCCGTTGCGGGAGCGCGACAGCCTGCTGCAGACCGATGCGCCGGGCGCGGCGGCGGAAGGTTCCGTCAGGTAAAGGTCCATTTATCCCCAATTTGGCCAAATTGGGCATAATGGCCACAACCGTCGCCGTTTGGAGCCGTGCCATGACCCTGCCGCTGGATCTGCCTGGCCTTGAAAAGGCCCCGGCCTCGTCGGTGAAGACCCGGGGCTGGCCGAGCCTGATGCGTACCGTGCGTGAGAAGCAGGCATTGGTCATTACCAATCACAATCACCCCGAAGCGGTGATCGTCGACATCCGCACCTACCAGGAGCTGCTGGCCAAGGCGGCTGGCGGAGATGCCGGAGAGCGCAACGAAGAGCTGCTGCGGCTGCGCAGTGAATTCGACCAGACCCTGGCCGGCCTGCAGCGTGGGGAAGGGCTGGGCAAGGTGCTCGGCCAGCCGATCCGTCGCGGTCGCAAGGTCACCCTCGGCCGTCCGCTCTGACCGATGGGGAGGATCCTGGTGCTGGCCGGCGTCAACGGCGCCGGCAAGAGTTCGCTGCTGGGCACCTGGCTGGAAGCCGAAGGGCTGGGCTGGTTCAACCCCGATTCGTTCACCCGCCGCCTGGTGGAGACCGGCTGGCCGCTGCCTGACGCCAATGCCGAGGCCTGGCAGGAAGGCACCCGCCGCCTGCGCCAGGCCATGGCCGATGGCACGGACTTCGCCTTCGAGACCACGCTGGGCGGCAACACCATTCCCCGCCTGCTGCGCGAAGCCTGCGAACGCCATCACGTTGCGATCTGGTTCTGCGGCCTGGCCACGGTGGAGCTGCATATCGCCCGCGTTGCGGCGCGGGTGGCTGCCGGCGGCCATGACATCCCGGTGGAGAAGATCCATGCGCGCTTCGATTCGGCGCGCGAGAATCTGCTGGAACTGCTGCCCCACCTGGCCGAACTGCATGTCTACGACAACAGCGCGCCCGCCGATGCCGAAGGCTGCGTCGAACCGCTGCCGGTGCTGGCGATGGCACATGGCCAGCTGCAATACCCGGTCTCGGTGGCCGAACTGCTGCACACGCCGGACTGGGCCAAACCCATCGTGATGCGCGCGATGGAGTTGAACGCTGCGCGCGATTGAGGGCGCATGCGTTGTAGAGCCGAGCCCACGCTCGGCTGATCCCCCGAAAGGCAACCGGGCGCGGGCGTGGCTCTACAACGCCGGCTCCACCGAGCCTCAGGCCGGCTTTACCTGCTCAGGTTCCGCAGCCTCCGGCAGTGGCGGCAGGCTCGGGTCCACCGTCACCGGCACATCGCTCTTCAGCAGTGCGGCGGCTTCCTTGTCGCTGCCGACTGCCGGCGGTGAACCGCGCAGCGGCAGCCCCGCGGTTTCCTTGACAAACAGCATGGTGACCAGGCCGATCACTGCTGCGCCCATCAGGTAGTAGGCCGGCACCAGCGGGTCGCCGGTACGTTCCACCAGCCATGCAGTGACCAGTGGCGTGGTGCCACCGAACAGCGATACCGAGACGTTGAAGGCGATCGACAGCGCGCTGTAGCGCACCGGGGTATAGAACAGGGCCGGCAGCGTGGACGGCATCGAGCTGGTGAAGCACACCAGCGCCAGGCCCAGCAGCATCAGGCCGAGGAAGATCATCCAGTCGTTGCCGCTGCCGACCAGCAGCAGGCACGGAATGGCCAGCACCAGCAGCGCAATGCAGGCGCCGATGATCATCGGCCGGCGGCCCAGCTTGTCACTGAACAATCCGCCGACGATGTTCAGCGGCATCATCACCAGCATCACGATGATGATCAGCAGCAGGCCTTTGCTCTCGGCGTAGCCCATGGTCACGCTGAGGTAGCTGGGCATGTAGGTCAACAGCATGTAGTCGGTCACGTTGAACACCAGCACCAGGCCCATGCACACCAGCAGCTGGCGGCCGTGCACCTGGAACAGCGCGCCAAGCCCGGGCCGATCATGTTCGCGCTTCTCGGCTTCTTCGGCGAAGGCGCGGAATGCCGGGGTCTCTTCCAGCTTCATGCGCATGTACAGGCCGAGAAGGCCCAGCGGGCCGGCCACCAGGAATGGAATGCGCCAGCCCCAGTCCAGCATCTGTTCGCTGCTCAACAGCATGTGCAGCGCGGTCACGGTACCGGCGCCGGCGATGTATCCGCCCAGCGTACCGAACTCCAGCCAGCTGCCCATCAGGCCGCGGTTGCGGTCGGTGGAATACTCGGCGATGAAGGTGGCCGCACCGCCGTACTCGCCGCCGGTGGAAAAGCCCTGCACCACACGCGCCAGCAGCAACAGCACCGGTGCCCAGATGCCGATCCGCTCGTAGGAAGGAATCAGGCCGATCGCAAAGGTACCCAGCGCCATCAGGATCATGGTGAACGCCAGCACCTTCTGGCGCCCATAGCGGTCGCCGAGCGGGCCGAACACCAGGCCGCCGAGTGGACGCACCAGGAATGCCACGGTGAAGGTGGCGAAGGCCGCGATCACCTGTGCGGTGGGATTGCTCGACGGGAAGAACACCTGGCCGATGGTGACGGCCAGATAGCCGTAGACACCGAAGTCGAACCACTCCATGGCATTGCCGAGTGCAGCGGCACCGACGGCGCGCTTGAGCATGGGCTTGTCGACGACGGTGATCTCATCGACCTTCAGGTGGCGGCGGCGTTTGAACCAGCCGAAGTGGGCATGGGAATCGGGCGTGTCCTGCATAGGGGCTCCCTTGTAGGTATGAAATAGGGGAATGGGTGCTGTGGTGTGTCCCGGAAATCGGAAACGGCGATGCAGGCGCAAGTGGCGCAGGGGCATCGGAAGGCGGCGTGGGGGCCGGGGAATGTGTGCAGGCGCAACGCCACGCGCACGGCAAAGCACCGCCGCAAGGGCGGAAACGCGGCAACGGGATCACAACGGCCGCGCAGTTGGCAGCCGCGTGTCACATCAGCGTGTGGGGATGGCAGGCCGTGGGCCTGCGGGCGTCATCCGCCGGGATCCAGCGCGAGGCGATGGAAATGCAGGGCGGGAGCAATCGTGGCAAGCGAAGCGCCGGTCGGCAGTGCTTCCCACGTAACAGGTGCGCCCGTCACGTAGTGGGTCGTGTCGATCATCCGTTCATCATAACGGCACCGGCGTGAGCGTGCAGCGAAGCGGGCTGATCTGCACGCTGTGTTCCACGTCGCCTGTTCAGAAGGCTCAGGCTGACTTCGCCAGCAAACCGAACACCGTGCAGGCCATCGCCAAGGCGCCCGGCAGTGCCAGTTTCCGCGTGACCAGTGCGGCGCCGATCATCGTGAGCACCGAGAGCATGATGGCCAGGGCGAAAAACGGTTGGCCCTGCAGGAACTGGTGGATGCAGCCAGCGCAGCCGGCAATTGCCAGGCTGGTGGCGAAGCAGACGTGGAACAGTGAGCCAGCGTGCACAGAGGTTCCTCGCGATGATGGAGGCCATAGCGGCAGGCCTCCCGGTAAATTTAGGGCGGATTCCAGATTGCGATGACGGAATCACATCCTGTACGCGCTCTGGTGACATAGGCGTGCATAAGGTGGAGCGCACACCCACTTTTCAAATTGATGGAGGATGCAATGGCGCGGACGATTCCCGAAGGAACGCTGATTGTGGTAGCCGACGGTGGTTCGGCACGGGTGTTCACCAACGTGGGCAGCAACCATCAGTTGACCCTGAAACAGGAGGGCGAGCTGCGCCTGCAGGACATCAGTGAGCAGGGCGTGTCCGGGCAGGGGCCTGCGGGTGCCGTGCCGAAGGACATGTCGGTCTCGCAGCTCAACGAGGCGACGTTCGCCAAGCAGGTGGCCGAACAGCTCAACGAGGATGCCTTGAAGAACCGCTATGCGCACCTGGTGCTGATCGCCGACCCGACCACGCTGGGTCGCATCCGTCCGCTGCTGCATAAAGAGGTCCAGGCGCGATTGCTCGGGGATATTGCCAAGGACCTGACCAACGCGCCGCTGGAAGACATCCAGAAGGCACTGGCGGCGTAGCGCTCATGCCGTTCATGCGTGATCACCTTCCGAACGAACCCACCTCTGCGGGGGTGGCGGCGCAGGCTGGGTGGCAGGTGCTGGAGTTCGGTGCGCCCTGGTGCGGTCATTGCCAGGCCGCGCAGCCCGCGTTGCAGGCCTTCGTCGAAGCGAACGATCTGCCGCATTGGAAGATCGAGGATGGCAAGGGAAGGGCATTGGGGCGAGCGTTCAAGGTGAAGCTGTGGCCGACAGTGGTGCTGCTGCGCGATGGAGAAGAGGTCGCGCGGGTGGTGAGGCCGCTGCACAGCGCGGACCTCATGTCGTTGCAGAACGCGATTCCCGGTTGACGATTGAACCCGGCGCGGGACACCGGGCAGTCGCACTGCAGCATGCGGCGTGACAGGCCCGGTGCTAGCATCCGGCTACCACCTGAATCGATCCAAACGCCGATGCCCACGCTGGACCGTCGTCTCCTGATCGCCGTCGCCGCCACGGCAATGCTCGCTTCCGGCCTGGCGTCGGCCGCTCCCGCCAAAACCGCCGCCGACAAGGCCTACGCCTCGGTCGACCCGTTCATTGGTACTGGAGGTGAAGGCCACACCTACCCGGGTGCCACAGTGCCGTTCGGCATGGTCCAGCTCAGCCCGGACACACGCATCCAACCACGCGAAAAGGCCTATGGCTGGGCAGCCGGCTATCGCTACGACGACAGCAGCATCGTCGGCTTCTCGCACACGCATTTTTCCGGCACCGGTCATTCGGACCTCGGCGACATCCTGCTGATGCCGTTCACCGGCAATCCCGGCCTGGAGCGCGGTGATCCGGAAAAGCCACGCAGCGGCTACGCCTCGCGTTTCCGCCACGACGACGAGAAGGCCGAGCCGGGCTACTACGCAGTCACCCTGGATGACTACAAGGTGCGCGCGGAGCTGACCACCAGTGCGCGCGTGGGCGTGCACCGCTATGCCTTCCCCAAGGGCACCGATGCCAAGGTGCTGCTGGACATGCGCACCAGCATGTACGACTACCCGGGCAAGGTGCTGTGGTCGCGGGTGCGGGTGCGCGCCGATGGCACGGTGACCGGCTTCCGCGAAACCCGTGGTTGGGCGCCGGGCCGCCAGCTGTATTTCGCGATGCGTTTCTCGCGGCCGCTTTCCGGGCATGAGCTGCACAACACCGAGCAGGACATTGTCTACAAGGGCTTCCCGCCGCCGGGCGAGAAGGATCCGGCGCAGCGCGCACAGATCGAGGGGCGCCAGCTGGTCGGCACCTTCGCCTTCGGCAAGCTGGATGCACCGCTGGTGGTCAAGGTGGCGATCTCGCCGGTCAGTGAAGCTGGTGCCATCGCAAACCTCGACGCGGAAGTGGCCGGCTTCGATTTCGACCGCGTTCGCGCGCAGGCCAAGCAGGAATGGACGCAGGCGCTGTCGGTGCTCGATATCGACGCCCCCGAACATGCCCGGCGCAGCGCCTACACCGCGCTGTACCATACGATGCTGGGGCCAACGCTGTTCATGGATGCCGATGGCCAGTACCGCGGCTCGGACAACGCCGTGCACCAGGCCAAGGGCTACACCAACTACTCCACGTTCTCGCTGTGGGATACCTACCGCGCGCTGCATCCGCTGCTGACGCTGGTGCAGCCGGAGAAGCGCAACAGCGACTTCGTCAATTCGATGCTGGCCCACCATGAGCACAGCCCGTACGGCATGCTGCCGGTGTGGTCGTTCCACGGCCTGGAAGACTGGTGCATGATCGGCTATCACGCGGTGCCGGTGATCGCCGACGCCTACGTGAAGGGCATCCGCGGCTTCGACGCCGACAAGGCGCTGAAGGCAATGGTCGAGACCGCCAACTACGGCCCGTACGATGGCATCGCGCAGTATCGCGAGCTGGGCTACGTGCCGATCGACGAGGAAGGTGAGGCGGCCAGCAAGACGCTGGAATATGCCTTCGATGACTGGACCATCGCGCGCATGGCACAGGCGATGGGCAAGACCGATGTTGCGGCCACCTTCGACAAGCGCGCCGGCAACTGGCGCAACGCCTTCGACAAAGGCACCGGCTTCATGCGCGCACGCAAGCGCGATGGCAGCTTCCGCACGCCATTCGACCCCAGCGCCAGTGGATACGGCACCGACTACACCGAGGGCAATGCCTGGCAGTACTCATGGTACGTGCCGCAGGATGTGGCCGGTCTGGCGGCAGCGCACGGTGGCAGTGACAAGCTGCTCGCGCGCCTGGACGAGGTGTTCAACGCCAAGGTCGATCCGTCCATCTTCGAGCACATGGAAGACATCACCGGGCTGATCGGCTGGTATGCACATGGCAACGAACCCAGCCACCATGTGGCCTACCTGTACTCGTACGCCGGCCAGCCGTGGCGCACCCAGGCGCGCCTGAAGCAGATCATGGACACCCAGTACGCCGACCGTCCGGATGGTCTGGCCGGCAACGATGACGTCGGCCAGATGTCGGCGTGGTATGTGTTCACCGCGCTGGGCTTCTACCCGGTGGCGCCGGGCTCGGGGGAGTACATCCTCGGCCGCCCGTTCCTGCCGAAGACCGCGATGCGACTGCCGAACGGCAAGACCTTCACCATCGTGGCCGACGGGCTGGATGACAGGCACACCTATGTGGGCAGCGTGAGCCTCAACGGCAAGCCGTTGCAGCGCACCTTCCTGCGCCATGACGAGATCCTGGCCGGCGGCGAGCTGCGCTTCAGCATGCAGGCCGAGCCGAACAGGGACTGGCCGGGGCAGGGCGCGCAGGCGCCGTATTCGATGAGCCGATGATGATGGGTAGGCGCCAACCAAGATTGGCATCTACCGGGATCCGCCGGCTGGGGTGCTTTTGGTAGGTGCCAACCTTGGTTGGCATGCAGGACGTCAACAGCGCCCACCAAGGTGGGCATCTACCGGGATCCGCCGGAGGGGTGCCTTTGGTAGGTGCCAACCTCGGTTGGCACACGGGACGTCAACAGCGCCAACCAAGGTTGGCATCTACCGGGATCCGCCGGCCGAGGTGCCTCTGGTAGGTGCCAACCTCGGTTGGCACGCGGGAGGTCAACGGCGCCCACCAAGGTGGGCGTCTACCGGAATCCGCCGGCTGGGGTGCTTTTGGCAGGTGCCAACCTTGGTTGGCACGCGGGAGGTCAACAGCGCCCACCAAGGTGGGCGTCTACCGGATGGCGTGACCGGGTAGGTGCCAACCTTGGTTGGCACGCAGGACGTCAGCGGGATCGAAACCGCATCCCTACCCGCGCGCCACCGATCGGGGCGGTATCGATCACCAGCGCCGCATCATGCCGCTGCGCGATCTCGGCCACGATCGCCAGTCCCAGCCCACAGCCATCACCTTCACTGCTGGCCCGGTAGAAGCGTTCCGTGACGCGCGTGCGCTCGGCTTCGGCAATGCCGGAGCCGTCATCGTCCACCCACACCTGCACGCCCTCGGCATCCTGCTGCAGGCCCAGGGTGATCACGCCTGGCACGGCACCGTAGCGCAGCGCGTTGTCCAGCAGGTTGCCCAACGCCTCGCGCAGCAGCTGCGGATCGCCCTGTACCTGCACGCCGTCGTCGGGCCCGTCATAACCCAGGTCCACGCCTGCAGCCAATGCACGGTCCGCATAGCGCTCCACCACGCCACGCGCCAACGCGGCCAGGTCCACTGGCTGCAGCGGCAGTGCGCTGCCATGTGGATCTTCGGAGCGGCTGAGCATCAGCAGCTGGTTGACCAGATGCTGCAAGCGGGCCAACCCGGCCAGCGTGCCAGACAACGCCAGCTGCTGGGCCTGCGGATCATGCTGGCGCAATGAGCTCTCCAGCTCCACCTGCATGGCCGCCAACGGTGTGCGCAGTTGATGTGCGGCGTTGCTGACGAAGCGCCGCTGCGCATCCTGCATCGCGTCCAGGCGCTGCAGCAGGGCGTTGTAGGCCTCAACCGCCGGCCACAGTTCGCGCGGTGCCTCCTGCGCCGGATCCAGCGGTGCCAACGGATCCGGCCGCGGGCTGGCCAGCTTCCGTGCGACCAGGTTGGCGTGGCCTGCGGCGGCGCCGGTGCCGGACCAGGCCAGCCACGCCGCCAGTGCCAGGATCGCGGCCTGGAACGGAACGCTGGTCAGCAGCAGCTTGCGTTCCAGCCGGTGGCGCTTGCGCAGTGTCTCGGCCACGCGCAGCCGGATGTCATGGCCCGGGCCGGCGCTGACCACCACTTCGACCATGCGCACCGGTTGACCACGCAGGCGCGCATCGTAGTAGACCGCATCGTCATTCGCGGCGGCGCTCGCCGGACGTGGCAATGCTTCGGGCAGGTCGCCATACAGGCGCCCGCCTGCAGCGTCGACCACCTCGCCATGCACTTCGTCGGCGGTGTCCCAGGTGAACATGCGCGATACGGCCGGGGTGATCTCGATCGAGGCGCGGCCATCCTGCACTGTCACCAGCTCGGACAACGACATCGCCGAGTCCAGCAGCCAGCGGTCGTAGACCTGGCCGGCGTAGAAGCGCGCCAGCGCGAACGAACCTACTGCGCTGCACAGCAGCAGCACCAGCAGCGGCAGCCACAGGCGTCGCAGCAGCAGGCCGCGCAGGCTGTGCACGCGCTCAGTCACCCACGGCCTCCAGCCGGTAGCCAAGGCCACGCAACATGCGGATGCCGACGCCGGCGCGCGCCTGTTCCAGCTTGCGGCGCAGGCGGCTGACATGCACCTCGATCACCGACAGGTTGGCCTCGTGGTCCCAGCTGTAAAGCGCATCGAACAGGCGCTGCTTGGTCACGGTGCGGCCGGGGTGCTGCATCAACGCTTCGACCAGCGACAGCTCGCGTGCGGTCAGCTCGATGCGCTGGCCTTCTACCTGCACTTCGTTGCGGATGCTGTCGAAGCACAGCCGGCCCAATCGCTTCTGTGCCGGTGCGTCACTGCGGCGGCGCGACAACGCACGCAGGCGCGCTTCCAGCTCGCCCAGC
Source organism: Stenotrophomonas sp. SMYL20 (assembly GCF_036320045.1). NCBI lineage: Bacteria > Pseudomonadati > Pseudomonadota > Gammaproteobacteria > Lysobacterales > Lysobacteraceae > Stenotrophomonas > Stenotrophomonas sp. SMYL20. Next base: position 127,931 of record NZ_JAWIRT010000010.1, read on the forward strand.
GCGAATGGTTTTGCCAGGTAGTCATCACCACCGCGGTCGAGACCGAGGATGCGGTCCTCCACGCCATCGCGCGCAGTGAGAATCAGCACCGGCAATGTGGCGCCATCGTTGCGCAGGCGCGACAGCAGGTCGAGGCCATCCACGTCCGGCAAGGAAAGGTCCAGCACCATCACGTCATAGGGTGCACTGGCCAGTGCCGCAGGTGCGTGCAGTCCGCGCGAGAGGTGGTCGCACAGATGGCCGGCACCTTGCAGGGCGCGGATCAGTCCATCGGCCAGGGCGGCATCGTCTTCGATCAGCAGGATTCGCATTGCAAGCTTCGTGCAAGGTTGGGGCAAGTTTGGCGCAAGTGCGTCACCTTACCGTGACGTGCATGAATTTCTCCCCTCGTCTTGCGGCGGTGCTGGCCGCTCTATTGTGCGCGCCTGCGGCTTCGGCGCTGTCCCTTGCAGAAGCGCAGCGTGCAATGGAAGCACACAACCCGGACCTGCGTGCGGCGGCACTGGAGCTGCGCGGGGTGCAGGGTGACGCGCAGACGGCGGCGCTGCGCCCGGCCACCGAGCTGTCGATCGGCACCAGCAAGATCAGCCCCAAGCACGGCATCGGCCCGGGGCGCTGGCAGGACAAGCGCGTGGACAGCACCGTGGGCCTGGGCTGGACCTGGGAACGTGGTGGCAAGCGTGCGTTGCGCATCCGCCAGGCCGACGCGCTGCTGGAAGTCGCAGGGCTGGAGATGCTCGATACCCGTCGCCGACAACAGGTGGCACTGCATGAAGCCTATTTCGGCCTGAAGGGCGCGCAGGAGCGGGCGCAGATTGCCGACGCCAACCGGCAGAGTTCGGCCGAGCAGATGGCGGCGGCCGACAAGCAGGTCGCGACAGGGGCGATGGCACCGGTGGATCGCGCGCGGCTGGCGGTGGACGACCTCGCCGTAGCCGATGCGTCACGCGAGGCAGCATTGGATCTGCGCGATGCACGGCATGCGCTGGGCCTGCTGCTGGGCAGTGATGACAGCCGCGACCTCAGTGCCGATGACCCCTGGCCGGATGCCAGCAGCGTGGCCGATGTACGCGCGTTCGACCCGCAGCAGCGCGCCGACCTGCGTGCCGCGCGTTCGCGCCTGGTCGCGGCCGACGCAGGCGTGGCCCTGGCGCGCAGCGAGCGCCATCGCGATATCCAGCTGGGTGTGGAGGCCGAACGTGAGCCGACCGACATCAGCGGTGTTACCTGGGGCGTGTCGTTGACCATTCCGCTGGGGGGGCCGTCGCGCGCGCGCGGCGCGATCCAGCGTGCCGAGGCCGACCGTGACAGCGCCGCGCTGGAGCTGCAGGTGCTGCAGCGCGAAGCACGCGCCGAGCTGGACCAGCTGCAGGCCAGCGCGCAGTCCGCCGCACAGCGCCGCAGCGACTATGAGGGACTGCAGTCCGACGCCGCACGCAAGGCGGTGCAGGGCATCGAACTGGCGTACCGGCGCGGTGCCGCCAATCTGACCGATCTGCTGGATGCGCGCCGCAGCTGGCGCGACTTCGAGGCCGCACTGATCGAGGCGCGCACCGACCATGCCATTGCACTGGCGCGCTGGGAAGCCGCCACATCCGTTGCCGAAGGAGAATCCCGATGAAGTCCACCGTCGCCTATCGCCCGCAGGCGCGATACGCCGTGCTGCCCGTCTTGCTGGCGCTGATCCTGCTGGGCGGCTGTGGTCGGGAGCCAGCTTCCTATCTTGAGGACGCGCCTCGGGTCAGCGCCGGCCAGATTCAGTTTCCTTCCGACAGCCGCCAGCTGGACGTGCTGCGCAGCGAGACAGTGAGTGCCGGCGCCAGCGCCAGCCTGCAGCTGCCGGGCCGGGTGGTCTGGGATGAGACGCGCTCCAGCGCACTGCACACGCCGCTGCCGGGGCAGGTAGCGCGCATCGAGGCACAGCCGGGGCAGAAGGTGAAAGCCGGCCAGGTCATCGCCTGGATCACCTCGCCCGAGTTCGGCCAGGCTCAGGCTGAAGGTGCCCGTGGTCGCGCCGAGCTGCAGCAGGCACGCAAGGAACTGGACCGTACCCGCGAACTGCATGCGGCGGGAGTGGCGTCGGGTCGTGAACTGGACGAGGCCGAGGCAAACTTCGCTGGCAGTCAGGCTGATCATGCGCGCGCGGCCGCCTTCGCCAAGGCCTATGGCAACGGCCAGCGCGTCGACCAGCGCCTGCCGCTGCGCGCGCCCATCGATGGCGTGCTGGTGGAGCGGCGGATGAGCCCGGGCATGTCGGTCAGCCCCGACAGTGAACAACCTTTGGCGGTGATCGGCGATCCGGACCGGCTGTGGTTGCTGCTGGACATCCCCGAAAGCCTGGCAGGACGGCTGAAGGCCGGCATGCCGGTCAGCGTGCCGGGCGCAGATGGCCAGCCGCTGCAGGCGACCCTGCAGCATGTGGACGATTTCGTCGACAGCGAGCGCCGCGTGGTGCAGGCACGCGCCGAGCTGGACAACCGCGCACGAGGCTTCAAGGCCGGGCAGTACGTGCGTGCCCAGGTAGCATTGCCGGCCGAGGGCGGCGTCTCGCTGCCCGATGCGGCGGTGCTGCTGATCGACGGCACGCAGGTGGTGTTCGTGGAAGAGGGCAAGGGCCGCTTCGTGCGCCACGCCGTGCACGCCGAGGAGCTGGGTGACGGCCGACTGTGGGTGCGTGACGGTCTGGCGGCTGGCAGCAGGGTGGTGGTCGAAGGCGGCCTGCTGCTGCAGCAGCTGGTCGACAGCGCGCCAGCGGCCGCCAGCACCGGCGCGGGGCATGCCGCCCCATGATCGATCGCCTGATTGCCTATTGCCTGCGCCAGCCGCTGATGGTGATGCTGGCACTGCTGTTGTTCATCGGCGGCGGCATCGCCGCGTTCCGCGTGCTGCCGGTGGAGGCCTTCCCGGACGTCTCCGACACCCAGGTGACGGTGGTGTCGCTGCACCCGGGCCGCGCCGCCGAAGAGGTGGAACGCGAAGTGACGATGCCGCTGGAAGTGGCCTTGTCCGGCATTCCGCATTCGGTGCGGGTGTTCTCGCATACCCAGTTCGGCTTGTCGATGATCATCCTGACCTTCGACGACAAGGCCGATGACTATTTCGCGCGGCAGCAGGTGCTGGAGCGCCTGCAGGGCGTGGAGCTGCCGGAGGGCGTGACCCCGGAGCTGGAGGCGATGAGTTCGGCGGTGGGCGAGATCTACCGCTACGTACTCAAGGGCCCGCACATGACGCCGACCCAGCTGCGCACGGTGCAGGAATGGACGATGGAGCGCAGCCTGCGCACCGTGCCGGGCGTGGCCGATGTGATCAGCTTCGGCGGGTTCGCGCGCACCTTCCAGGTCAAGCCGGACCTGGACAAGCTGCGTGACCGCGGGATCAGCCTCGGTGAATTCGCCGAGGCGCTGGAGAAGGGCAGCTCCAATGCCGGCGGCGGCTACGTGGAGCGCGGCCAGCAGCAGTTCCTGATCCGCGGCGTGGGCCTGATGCGTTCGCCGGGTGACATCGGCAACGTGGTGGTGGCGCAGCGCGGCGGTACGCCGATCCTGGTGCGCGACCTGGCCAGCATCGCCGATACCGGCCTGCCACGGCAGGGTCTGGTCGGCCAGGACGACAATGACGATGCTGTGTTCGGCATGGTGCTGATGCGCAAGGGCGAGAATCCGTCCGACGTGCTCGACGCCCTGCATGCGCGCATCGCCGAGATCGAAGCGAACCAGCTGCCGGCCGGGGTCAGCATCGAGCCGTTCTACGACCGCTCGTGGCTGGTGTCGACCACGCTGAAGACCGTCTTCCGCAACCTGCTGGAAGGTGCGGTGCTGGTGTTCCTGGTGCTGTGGCTGTTCCTGTACAACGCCCGCGCCGCACTGATCGTGGCGGCGATGATGCCGCTGGCGCTGTTGTCGACCTTCCTTGGCCTGCACCTGTGGGGCGTGCCGGCCAACCTGCTGTCCTTGGGTGCGATGGACTTCGGCATCATCATCGATGGCGCAGTGATCGTCACCGAACACATCGTCTCGCGATTGTCGAAACTGCCACCTACGGCCGACCGGAAGACGCGGTTCTCGACCATTCTTTCGGCTGCTTCGGAAGTGGGGCGGCCGACGTTCTTCTCGATGCTGATCATCATCGCCGCGCACATCCCGATCTTCACCCTGCAGCGCCAGGAAGGCCGCATGTTCGCGCCGATGGCGTACTCGGTGACCTCGGCGTTGATCGGTGCGTTGATCCTGGCGCTGACCGTAGTACCGCTGTTCTGCTACTGGTGGCTGCGGCGCGACCGCATGCGCGACGGCAACCCGCTGATGGACCGCCTGACCGACTGGTACCGGCCGATCCTGGAGCGCGCACTGGCCCGGCCACGTGCGGTGGTGCTGACCGCAGTGGCGTTGCTGGTGGGTACGTTGGCACTGGGCACCCGCCTGGGCTCGGAGTTCCTGCCCGAGCTGGACGAAGGATCGATCTGGCTGACCGCCACACTCGACCCCAGCACCAGCCTGGCCGAAGCGCAGCAGCAGTCGCGGCGCATCCGTGAGCTGGTCGGCACCTTCCCGCAGGTGTCGACGGTGGTGGCCAAGCTGGGGCGCCCGGAAGACGGCTCCGATGCCAAGGGCGCCAACCAGATTGAGGCGCTGGTGGCGTTGAAGCCGGAGAAGGAATGGCCGAAGGGCGTGGACAAGCGGCAGCTGGTGAGCGACCTGCAGCGCACGCTGGAGCAACGCATTCCGGGGCCGGAGTTCTCGATCTCGCAGCCGGTGCGCGACAACATCCTGGAGAGCATTTCGCAGATCAAAGGCCAGGTGGTGATCAAGGTCAGTGGCTCGGATCTGGACGTACTGAACCGGCAGGCGCAGGCGATCCTGGGCCAGGTGCGTGGGGTGGAGGGCGTGGAGAGTGCCTTCATTGACCGCGATGGCTCGTTGCCGCAGCTGCAGATCGAGATCGACCGCGACCGTGCAGCACGCTATGGCCTGAACGTGCGCGACATCGACGAAGTGATCGAGACAGCACTGGGTGGGCGCCAGGTCGGCGAGCTGTGGGAGGGCGACCGCAGGTTCCCGATCACGTTGCGCCTGGACGATGCCGATCGTGACCTGCAGCGGCTGCGCACGGTGCCGGTGGGCATCGGCGATGGCCACACGGTGACATTGTCCGACGTGGCCGACTTCCGCATGGCCAGCGGCGCGATCAACATCTCGCGCGAGAACGCACAGCGGGTCAAGGCGGTCAGCATCTTCATCGCCGGGCGGGACATGGGCAGCGTGGTGGCCGACATGCGCAAGCGCGTGGATGCCAGCGTGCAGCTGCCGGAAGGCTACCGGCTGGAGTGGTCCGGCGAGTTCGAGAACCAGCAGCGTGCGATGAAGCGGCTGGGCTGGGTGATTCCGCTGTCGGTGCTGCTCATCTTCGTACTGCTGTTCGATGCCTTCAAGGACATCAGCAGCGCAGCACTGATCCTGGCCAACGTGCCCCTCGCGATGATCGGCGGCATCCTGGCCCTGTGGCTGACCGGTATTCCGCTGTCGGTGTCGGCGGCCATCGGTTTCATTGCGTTGTTCGGGCAGGCGGTGCTGAACGGTGTGGTGATGCTCAGTCGCTTCGCCCAGCTGCGCGAGCAGGGCATGGACCTGCTGCAGTCGGTGGTGCAGGGCTCGCTGCAGCGCCTGCGTACGGTGCTGATGACCGCGCTGCTGGCGATGTTCGGCCTGCTGCCGATGGCGACCTCGCATGCGATCGGTGCCGAGACCCAGAAGCCGCTGGCGGTGGTGGTGATCGGTGGCCTGCTGTCGGCGATGCTGCTGACCCTGCTGGTGCTGCCGACGCTGTACTACTGGGTGCACCGGCGCCGCGAGGCCCGCGCCGGCTGACGACGTGTAGAGCCGAGCCATGCTCGGCTGCTTCTGGCCTTTGCGCGAAGAGCAGCCGAGCATGCGCTCGGCTCTACACAGGGATCCACGTCTTGCGTGGAGTTGGCAAGCTCACCACGCCGACCCCTGCCAGGCGATCATCATCGGCACGATCAGCAGGCCCAGGCAGCTGACGCACAGCACCGTCGTGGTGATGTGGAAGAGCCAGAAACGGCCTGGCGTTTCAGCACGCCATACCTTCTTGGCGATGTTGACGCCCCAGATCGTAAAGCCATCGGCGATGCCCCCCAGAAAGAAGCAGACGGTCGCCAGTGCCCACAGCACCCAGATCAGGGCCATCGCCAGATTGCGTACGTCGCCAGGCAGCCAGGTCCATAACACCAGCGTCGCCAACGCCAACAGGCCTCCCAGCAGAAGCGTGATCATCCATAGCCAATACCAGATGCCCGGCTTTTCCATGCGCGTGCCCCCATCCGTTTGGCCGAGCATAGCCAGTCCGGTGGTCCTTACACCATCCCGCCATTGGCGCGCAGCACCTGGCCGTTGATCCACCCGCCATCGGCACCGGCCAGGAAGGCCACCGCACCGGCGATGTCCTCCGGCGTACCCAGCCGCTCCAGGGGATTCATCTTCGCCAACCGCTCGATCAGCTCCGGTGACTTGCCCTCCAGGAACAGGTCGGTGGCGGTCGGGCCGGGCGCCACTGCATTCACGGTGATGTTGCGCCCGCGCAGCTCCTTGCTGAGGATCGCGCCCATCGTCTCCACCGCCGCCTTGCTGGCGGCATACACGCTGTAGTTCTCCAGTCTGATGCCGACCACGCTGGTGGACAGGCTGATCAGGCGGCCGCCGTCGCGCACCCGTCGCGCGCTCTCGCGCAGCACGTTGAACGCGCCCTTGAGGTTGATGCCGATCACCCGCTCGAACAGGGCATCGTCGCTGTCGGCCAGCGGCGCCAACTGCAGCACGCCGGCACTGTTCACCACTACGTCGATACCGCCGAAGCGCGCCTCGATGGCGTCGAACAGCTGGCGCACCGCCTGCGGGTCGGCGACATCGGCCTGCAACGCGATGGCCTGTGCGCCGGTGGCGTTGAGTTCGGCGGCCAGTGCCTCGGCATCATCGCGGCGGCCGGCATAGTTGATCACCACGTCATGGCCATCGGCGGCGAGCCGCCGGGAAATGGCGGCGCCGATGCCGCGGGAACCACCGGTGACCAGGGCGATGCGATTGGGGGAGGTGGGCATGATCCGGTCCAGCAGGCACGCCGGAGTGGCGCAGGGCCATCTTCGCCATCTTGCCCGGTCGGATAATCATGCATAATCCGCCAACATCATCCGGGTAGCCGAACAATGGACCGATTCACGGCCATGCGCGCCTTCGTCCGTATCGTCGAGCGCCGCAGCTTCACCCGTGCCTCCGAGGACCTGGGCCTGCCGCGGGCCACGGTGACCGACGCGATCAAGGCGCTGGAGCATCGGCTGGGCGTGCGCCTGTTGCACCGGACCACCCGGCTGGTGGTGCCCACCCTGGAGGGCGAGGCCTTCTATGGCCGTTGCCTGCACCTGATCGCCGACATGGACGATGCCGAAGCCGCGTTCCGTGACGTGCCGCCGCGCGGCCCGCTGCGCATTGAAGTGCACGGCACGCTGGGCCGGCACCTGCTGTTTCCGCATCTGCCGGACTTCCTGCAGCATTACCCCGAGATCGAACTGGAGGTCAGCGAAGGCGACCGCTATGTCGACCTGCTGCGCGAAGGCGTGGATGCGGCGTTGCGGGTGGGGACGCTGGCCGACAGCGATCTGGCGGCGCGCCGGTTGACCATGCTGCGGGAAGTTACGGTGGCCGCACCGGGTTATGTGCAGGCGCACGGTGTGCCCGAGACCATCGAATCATTGGAGCAAGGCCACCAGATGGTCGGCTATCGCTCCAGCGCCACCGGCCAGCTGATTCCGCTTGAGTTCCAGCAGGGTGGGCAGGTCCGCTATGTGCCGCTGCCCGCGCGGGTGAGGGTTTCCGGCGCGGACGCATTCCTTGGTGCCGCCTTGGCGGGTCTCGGCATCATCCAGGCACCGAGCTACCGGATGGACCCCTACATCGCGCGCGGGCAGCTGGTCGAGCTGTTGCCGGACGCGCCGCCGACACCGAGTCCACTGAGCCTGGTCTACCCCCGCAACCGCACACCGTCGCCGCGGCTGCGGGTGTTCATCGACTGGGTGGCCGGGGTGTTCGACCAGATGAGGTAGTGGCGGGGGGGGGGGGGGGGCGGGGGCGCGCGGGGGGGGGGGGCGGGGGGGGGGCGCGCGCCGCC